>CAZITQ010000045.1:0-46396 GCA_964542165.1 uncultured Rickettsiales bacterium | reverse complement strand
TCCTGCAGCGGCTGGAGGTTCAGGGTCCGGGCCACCGACATCCGCACGATGTCCCTGGCCTTGGCCGTGGCCTCCTCCTTCTGCTTGGAGTGGACCCACGAGCAGTGCTCGCGGATGTTGGCCATGTCGAAGAAGTACTGGTTGATCCCGCCCTCGCGCAGGGTGTCGCGGAACAGGGGCTCGTGGGTCTTGGGCGTGCAGGCCGCCACGACCACGCGGTTGAGCTTCTTGTCGCGGATGGTGTTGGAGATCTGCTGGGCCGCGTCGGTGGAGCAGATGAACAGCCCCTCCTCGGCGTGGCACACGTGCTCCAGCCCCTCGGAGTACTCCACCAGCCCCGGCACGTCGACCACCCGGCCGATGTTGGCGCCGCAGTGGCAGGCGAACACGCCGACCCGGGGTTCTTCCTCGGTGACGTCCCGCTCGTCGGGGTAGGTCCGCTCCTCGGCCAGGTTGCCCCGGCGGTAGCCCAGCAGCTCGCCGGCCAGGGCGTTGGCCCCGCTGGCGGTGACCACCGACTCGGGGATGTCCAGCGGCCCCTGGAAGGCGCCGCTGATGAACACCCCGGGGCGGGTGGTCTCGATGGGGTTGACCGGGTCGGTCTTGCAGAACCCGTGGTCCTCGAGCTCGATCCCGAACTGCTCGGCGATGGCCGCGGCGCCCTTGGGTGGGGCCAGCCCCACGCCCAGGACCACGAGGTCGAACTCCTGCTCCTGTACGCCCCCGTCGTCGGTGGCGTAGCGCACGGTCAAATTCTTGGATTCCGGATCCTCGCGGCTCACCGACACGTAGCTGCGGATGAACTCCACGTCGGTCAGGTTCGCGGCCCGCTTGTAGAACCGCTCGAAGTCCTTGCCGTAGGACCGGATGTCGTTGTGGAAGATGGTCGCCCTGGCGTCGGCGTCGTGGTCCTTGGTCAGGATCACCTGCTTCTGGATGTACGAGCAGCAGACCGATGAGCAGTAGCTGTGGGCGCCCTCGATGATCTGGCGCGAGCCCACGCAGTGGATCCACGCGATCTTGTGGGGGTGCTTCTTGTCCGACGGCCGCAGGATCTCGCCCTCGTGGGGCCCGGTGGCGCACAGCAGCCGCTCGAAGTCGAGGCTCGTCACCACGTTGTCGTAGGTCCCGTAGCCGTAGTCACCCCGCAGGGCCGGGTCGAAGGCGTCGTACCCGGGCGACAGCACGATGGCGCCCACGTTGATCGACAGCTTCTCGGGCTTCTGGTGCAGGTCGATGGCGTTGGTCTTGCACACCCCCACGCAGATCGAGCACTTGCCCTCCTTGAGATACAGGCAGTCCTCGTGGATGTAGGGCACCAGGGGCACGGCCTGGGAGAAGTAGATGTGGATCGCCTTGTTGCCCGACAGGTCCTGGTTGAAGGGGTCGGGCACCTCCACCGGGCAGTACTCCACGCAGGTGGTACACCCGGTGCAGTTGTCCTCGATCACGTAGCGCGGCTTGCGGGTCAGCGAGACCCGGAAGTCCCCGGCAACGCCGTCGACGTCGTCCACCTCGGTGTAGGTCAAGATCTCGATGTTGGGGTGGCGGTCGCACTCGATGAACTTGGGCGACTCGATGCACATCGAGCAGTCGTTGGTGGGAAACGTCTTGTCCAGCTGGGCCATCTTGCCGCCCACGGTGGGGGCCCGATCGACCAGGTAGACCTTGAACCCGGACGTGGCCAGGTCCAGGGCAGCCTGGATGCCGCTGATGCCGGCGCCGACGACCAGAACGTCGCCGAAGGTCGCGCCCCCGAGCTGTTCGGTGATCTGGCTCATGCGACCACCTCCGCCAGGACCTCGACCAGGTCCCTGACCTCGATCTCGTCGCCCACCCCGAGCGTCAGCCGGCTCTCCTCGAAGTTGGCGATGCAGTACGGACACGACGTGACCAGCACGCTGGCCCCCGTCCCCCGGGCCTGCTCCATGCGCAGGTTGGAGAACCGCTCCTCCTTGGGCACCTCCATCCAGATGCCGCCGCCACCCCCGCCGCAGCACAGGCTCTTTTTGTGGTGGTCGGGCATCTCGGCTAGCTCCAGGCCCGGGATCCCCTCGAGGATCGAGCGGGGCTCGTCGAAGATGCCGTTGTGACGTCCCAGGTAGCAGGGATCGTGGAAGGTGACCTTCTTCGCGTACTCACCCGCGATGGTCAGCCGGCCCTCGCGCAGCAGCTCGGCCAGGTACTGGCTGATGTGGACGACCTCGAAGTTGACCATGAACTCCGGGTACTCGTTGCGGAAGGTCTCGTAACAGTGGGGCGACGAGACCAGGATCGTCTTCACTCCGCGATCGATGAAGGTCTTGATGTTGCGCTTGGCCAGGGCCTTGAAGACCTCCTCGTCGCCGGCCTTGCGGATGCTCTCGCCGCAGCAGCTCTCGTCGCTACCCAGGATGCCGAAGCTGACGCCCGCCTTGTTCAGCAGCTCCGCCGTGGCCACCGCGGCCTTCTTGAGCCGCGGGTCGTAGCTGTAGTAGCAGCCCACGTAGTACAGGACGTCCATGCCCTCTTCGAAGGCTGGCACGTTGTGGCCCTGGGCCCAGTCGCCGCGGGTCGCACGGTCCTCGCTGAGCGGGTTGCCCTCGGCGGTGAGAGCGCCCGACGCGGTGCGGGTGGCCTTCACCGACTCGGGGAACACCCCGTACTCGGACGCCAGCCGGCGGATGGCTACGCCGACCTCGATCTGCTTCACACCCCGGGGGCACTCCTGGGGACAGGTGCCGCAGGTGGTACAGCGCCAGATGTCGTCGAACTCGATCTCGGCCAGACCCAGGCTCGCCTCGCGCACGATCCGCCGGATGCTGAAGTCCCGCACCCGGTTCCAGGGGCAGACCACGTCACACTTGCCGCACTGGTAGCAGAGCTTGCACGCGTCGCCACCGGCCTCCTTGATGAGCTCGATGATCTCCGCGTAGGGGGTCACGGTTTCCACGGCGTCATCCCTTCTTGGACATCCGGGCGACCGCCTCGGCCACCTTGGGCCAGCCGTGCTCGTTGGCCAGCGCCTCCAGCCCCACCTCGATGGCCTCGGGGGCCTCGATCTCCTCGACCTCCTCCTCCCGCTCCTCGTAGATCAGCGCGTCGGCCAGGCACCACTCCACGCACTTGGGCCGCTCCAGGGTCGGGTCGGACTCGCACATGTCGCACTTGAGCGGCAGGCCCGAGTCGGGCTCCTTGAACAGATCCCGCGAGGGGCACGAAGCCCGACACAGGGCGCACTCGTCGTACTCCTTGCCGTCGATGGTGTACTGGTTGCGCCCGGCACACTCGGCCATCACGTACTCGCCGGCGTACACCGGTACGTACAGGTCGCGGATCGGGTCGTGGATCACCCGCACCCGGGAGCGCTCGGGGTTGTTGGAGCTGTAGCGCGGCTGGGCGTGGAACGACGAGCAGATCACCTCGCAGGCCTTGCAGCCGTTGCACTTGTCCACGTCCACGCGGATGGTCTTGACGATCTTCTTCTTGGTCACCTTCTCCATGGTCAGCCCCTCCCCTCGGCGTCGGCCGACGCGTCACCGTCGAGGATGCCCCGCTCCAGGAAGTCGTCGCGGACGAAGCCCAGCTCCAGGTTCGCCAGCGACTCCGCCGTGGGGACACCGTCCTCGTTCCAGCCGCGGAAGGTGTAGTAGGTGTCCATCAAGTTCTGCTCCAGATCCGGGAAGCGGTGCTTCCAGTGGTTCTGGGGCGGCTTCTCGTCTTTGCGCCGCATGCCCCGGCGGACGTTGACCGAGCGCACGAGGTTGCGGTTGCGGCGCGAGATCTCGGTCAGGCTGTCCTCGTCGAGCTCGATGCCCAGCGCCGCGCCGATGATCTTGGGCAGGTTGTGGATGTGGTAGGGCGGCTTGTAGGGGAAGGACGACAGGCCGGCGCACATGCCGGTGGCGTCGTCGATGTAGTGCATCCGCTCCTGCCAGTCGACGATCTCGCAGACCACCTCAGGCGGCGGGTAGTGGGGCATCGACTTCTCGCCCCGGGGCTCCCAGTCCACGAAGTATTTCTTGAACCTCTCGTCCGGCACCTGGATCCAGTCCTTGACGAACTCCTCCCGCTCCTCGCGGGTGCGGAACGGCGCCTGGGGGTAGTTGCCCTCGATCTGGGTGATGTTGATCTTCTCGCCGGTGGCGTACATCAGGAAGTAGATGGGGTTGAGCATGCTGAGCTTCAGCGGCAGCTGCTCGTGCTTCTTGATGGTGTTGTGGGCGAAGGCCTCCGCACCTTCGCCGATGGCCTTGGCCGCCCAGTAGGTGCCGTCCGCCAGCAGGTCGCCGACGCCCCGGCGGTTCACGATGGCGTCCAGCAGCCAGTAGAACTTGCCCTCGTTGTCCTCGGGCATGCCCTCGAAGTGCTCGTCGCCGAGGATGCCCTCCTCCTTGAGTTCGAGGGCGAAGGCCATGACCTGGGGCGCCGAGAACCCGTCGAGCCCGTGCTCGGTGGCCAGCCTCGCGATGCGCAGCCCGAAGTCCAGGTCCGAGTACGCCGCCATGGTGTAGGTCAGCTTGGAGAAGCACTTCATCATGTAGGTCGGCTGACCCGGGATGGAGATGGTCGCCCCGCACTTCATCGGGCAGTTGTGGCAGCTGATCAGCCGCGTGCGGTAGCTCTCCATCGTGTCGGTCCACTGCTCCTCGATCTCCTCGTTCCAGAAGCCCTTGCGCCGCTCGCGGGAGTTGCCCCACATGAAGTTCTCGGTGTGCCACTTCTCGTCGTGGACGGCCATCTCCTGGGGCGAGCCGAGGCCGGTCAGGATGGGCATCACCCCCTTGACCGGGTTCTCCTCGCGCCACTGGATGTAGCGCATCACCTCGTGCATGAGCTCCATGAACTCGGCGGGGCGGGCGATGTTCACGTCGCCGGTGCCGCGCACGACGATGGCCTTGACCCCCTTGTCGCCCATCACGGCGCCCAGGCCGCCGCGGCTGGCGCTGGAGCGGCCCTGCTCGATGGAGGCGAAGAACACCCGGTTCTCGCCGGCCAGGCCGATGGAGGCGATCTGGACCTTGGGATCGTCGAGCTCCTCGCGGAGGATGTTGGCGGTCTCCACCGAACCCTTGCCGGCCAGGTGCGACGCGTCGCGGATCTCCACCTTGTCGTCGCAGATGTTGATGTAGACCAGCTCGGGCGACTTGCCCCGCAGGATGACCTTGTCGTAACCGGCGTACTTGAGCTCCGGGGCCCAGAAGCCGCCCATCATCGAGAACGCCATCAGCTTGGTCTGGGGCGAGAACGTGGACACCACCGTGCGGTTGCAGCCGATGGCCGCGGTGCCGCACAGCAGACCCGTGCCGAAGATCAGCAGGTTGTCCTCGTCGAAGGGGTCGGTGCCCGGCGGAACCCGGTCCCACAGGATCTTGGCGTTGGTGCCCAGCCCGCCCAGGAACAGCTCGGTGTCCCTGTAGTCCGTGGCCACCCGCTCGATGTTGCCCCTGGAGAGGTCGATCTCCAGGTTGTAACCGGTCTCCGCGTACCTCATCTCACGCCCTCGTCACGCCCGCTCACAAAGGAGCTACCGTTGTTAGGCTGTCCTCACAAAACCGAGTGGTTTCCGCTACCTACCACACCGATCGAACGTTCGTTCGAACCGTACCCGGCACCCCCCGTCCTGTCAAGATTCAGCACGCGCGCGTGAGGACGTGGAGGGGGCGGGGCGGGGTGCCGCGGAGGGGAGGGGGATCAGGGCTGGAGGAACGGCGGGATCAGGGCTCTTCGCAGTCCAGGTCGAGGGGCCAGGCGCCGGTCTCGACGTTCTCGGCCATGGCCACGCCGGAGTCGCCGTTGCCCTGCTCGATGTACTCGCCGAACTCCGAGACCTGGCCCCAGGTGTCCTCCATGCCGATGCCCACGTGGATGCTGACCGCGACGGTGTCGTACTGGGAGGTGTCGATCTCGCGGATCTGATAGTCGCCGGCCAGGTCGTCGATGGCCAGGTCGCTGGCGGTGAAGTCGGCGGAGGTGGGCTCGTCGGCGGCGAGCATCACGTCGAAGGTCTCGTTCAGCAGGCCGTCGTCGGTGGTCACGGTGACCTGGGCCTCGATCTCCACGCGGTCCTCGCAGTGGGCCGCGGCCAGCAGGTCCATGCCGCCGTCGTGGGGGGTGGGCTCGGAGTCCACGAAGCGGATCGGCCCGCCGGTATGGATCGCCTCGACCGTGATGCTGGTCTGGGGGCCGTCCGCCCACTGCAGGGTCTCGCTCCGGGAGCCGGCGATGGCCGCCAGCACCTCGTCGGCGGAGAAGCCCAGGGCCGAGACCTCGTCGGCGGCGAGCTCGGTGTAGGAATCGGTGCACCCCGCCCCCGCCTCGTCGAGGTCCTCGTCACAGGCGGTCAGGGTGAGCAGGGAGAGAATCGCCAGCCAGGGAATCGCACGCATCGAAAGACTCCTCGAAATCGGGTTTGCCCGGGAGGTGAGCAAGGCTCGTGCCACCCCGTCGGGTGCTCCGACGACCGGGCCGGAAGGTTCAACCGGATTCGAGGACCAGGACCCCACGCCGCAGCCAGATCGCCAGGGTCTCCCGGGGGGCGGGGAGGGCGTCGATGCGGGGATCCTCGAGCAGGTCGCCGTCGATGTGGCGTGGCTGCTCGAACAGCTCGAGGGCTCGGGCCTCGTTGGCGCGGAGGTGGATCCGGACGTCGCCGACGCGCACCACGTGGGTGTACTCCGGACCGAGAGGGGCCGGGTCTTCCTCGCCGCCGTCAGCTTCCACGTCCGCTCCCTCGGCCAGCGCCACCCGCCCCTCGCCGAAGGGCAGCTGCCACAGCGTCCGGGTCGCGAGCTGGAGCTTGTAGTTGAGGCTCGGGATGGACTCGACCGCGTTCTCGTCGGTGATCTCGCGCACGTGCTTGCGGATCTCGACCGGGATCCAGTCCCGCAGCCCCTCCTCGAAGTCCACGGCCTCCCGCAGCTTGGCCTCGCAGGCGATCTCGTAGAGGCGGTCCTTCGCCGCTTCGACGACCGCGCCACAGGCGACGAGGAAGTCCTCCTCACGGCCCAGGTACTCGCCCCACATCACCCGGCGCGCCGCCTCGGTCCAGTTCCCCGTCTCCGGATCGGCGCAGGCGCCGATGTCGTCCCCCAGGGAGTTCAGCCGCTGGGTGTACAGGACGGGGTCATACCCCAGGCGCTCCATCGCCCACTGGGAGATCGCGAGCTCCACGTGCCCCACGAGCTGCTGCAGCCGCTCCCAGTACACCTCCCCGGCCCGACCGTGATCGTAGGCGCAGGTGAAGGTCGAGCAGACCGAGTTGCGGTACGCGTACACCCGACAGTGGGTGGTCTGCGGATCGAAGAACGGACAGACCGCGGACGTATCGCGCCCGAAGCGGCCGTCGGAGAGCAGGCGCACCCGCCCCAGGAAGCGGCCGGGGGCGTTGAGCATCTCCCGGGGCAGGATCGCACCCGCGGCGAGCTGCTCCCGCACCGCATCCCGGGTGTCCGGGTCCTGCAGCGCCTGTCCGAGCAAGAAGTTGGGGATCTGGGGGAAGTAGGTGCAGCACTGGCAGCCCGCCGCGAAGTCGCCCAGGGTCACCAGGTAGCAGTCGTCGCAGGTCGCCCGGTGCTCCCGCGGCGGGGACTGCCACAGGAAATCCTCGGGCAGCATGTGCTCCCACAGCGCGGGAAAGAGGTGTCCACCGTGTTCGAGGGTAGGCATGGAATGCTCGCTCAGAACCAGGCAGGTGCGCAGGTGGCGTTGTAGATGCCCTCGCCGGTGCGCACGTACCCTTCCCAGGTGAGGATGTCGAAGCTCTCGGCGAAGAGGTTGTCGTGCTTGACCGCCACCTCGTCGCCGGCGTTCGGGTCGCGAATGGCGCACAGATGCAGGGTGTTGAGCAGCGCGACCACCGAGTTCATGTAGTTCTCGGGCTCGGCGGCGTAGATCCAGCCGTCGTGATTCTCGAACCACTCCGGGTGGTCCGCGACCACCGTGTTCACCGAGTCGCGCACGTCCGTGTAGAAGTACGAGTCCAGGAACTCACAGTCGATGCCGTTGCCGGGCCCTGGCGAGCAGTCGGTGGGACCCGAGGTGTCGTCATCGCCCGAGTCGTCGTCCCCGGTGGTGTCGTCGTCATCCGGGGGCGGCCCTCCGCTCGTGTCGTCGTCCCCCGTGGCGTCGTCGTCCCCCGTGACATCGTCGTCCCCCGTGGCGTCGTCATCCGCCAGATCGTCGTCGCCGGCCATGTCGTCGTCGCCGCCGGCGCGGCCGGAGTCGTCGTCGTGGGTGGCGGGCGAGCAGCCGCAGATCAGCATGCCGATCATCAGGGGCAGAGCGATCTGCCTGGCGAACATCGGGGATTCCTCCGGTGGCGGATCTTATCACCGGTGACCGGTGCGCAGCCCGGGTTCAGGGTGTGTTTTCGCCGGCCCACTCGCCGATCGAGGGCGGGGCCCGGTGCCCCTACAGATATCGTGAGTGATCGCGATCTCGCTTGTCATTCCCGCAGCGATCGCCTACCTTCCGCCCTCGGTCACGAGCAGCGTGGCCGTTTCGAGAACCCGCCCGTATGCCCGAGTTCAGGCCCAGGTTCATTCAATAAAACACTCGGGTATCGAGGAACGAAGAGATGAAGATCTACGTCGGAAACCTGCCCTGGAGCGTCGACGACCACAAGCTGGGCGAGCTGTTCGAGACCTACGGCGACGTGGCCTCGGCCAACGTCATCACGGACCGCGACACGGGTCGTAGCCGTGGCTTCGGCTTCGTCGAGATGAACGACGACGAGCAGGCCCGCAGCGCCATCAGCAGCATGGCGGACTACCAGCTCGAGGGACGCACCCTCAACGTCAACGAGGCGCGCCCCCGGCCCGACCGCGGCGGACGCGGCGGCGGCGGTGGCGGCGGCGGCGGCCGCGGTGGCTTCGGTGGCGGCCGTGGTGGTCGCTGGTAGCCCCTGATCCGAGGCCCTCCGGGGCCGCAGAAGAACGAAGACGCCCCCACCGGTCGACGACAGGTGGGGGCGTCCTGCGTTTGGGATCCCGCCCCCGAACTGCGCTTCGTGCCGGCAGGCGACTGGCGTCAGGCAGGAGCGGGGCTCAGCGGGTCCAGTCGGGATCCATCAACCAGATGCTGTGGGGATCCGGTTCGTGGTCGGGATCGCAGCGGTAGGACGTGAAGTCGTCGTTGCCCAGCAACTCCCGGTGGACCTCCTCGTCCAGCCAGGCGCGGAAGGAGCATTCCGAGGGATCCCGTGAGATCAGGGCCACCGTGGCCTCGGACAGCATGTCGACGGTGCGCAGGTCCCCCTGGCGGGCCATGCCGAAGTTGCTCACCGCGGCGGTGTGGATCCCCGTCACCGGCCACAGCGCCGAGCCCGCGATCGTGGGCTCCTCGGCGTCGATCGCCCCGGCCAGGACGGTCATCCCGATCTTGGAGATCAGGTACGGGGACTTGGACACCCCGGCGGCCGGATTGACCGGCGGAGACATCATCAGGACGTGCCCGCCGCCGCTGGCCCGGATGTGGGGGATCGCCGCCCGGCTGGCCAGGAAGGACGCGCGGACGTTGATCCCCATCACCAGATCGAAGCGCTTGGCAGGGTAGTCCGCGACCGACCCGAGGAAGATCGCACCGGCGTTGTTGATCAGCACGTCCAGGCGGCCGAAGTGCTCCATCGTCCGGTCGACCATCGCGGTCACCTGGTCCTCGAACCGCACGTCACAGGGCAGCACCAGCGCCTCGCGGCCGAGGGCCCGGACCGAATCCGCGGTCTCCCCCAGGGTGCCGGGCAGCTTGGGGTGGGGCTCCACCGACTTGGCCGCCAGCGCCAGGTGAGCGCCCTCCCGGGCACAGGCCTCGGCGCAGGCGGCGCCCACGCCCCGGCTCGCGCCGGTGATCAGGACCACCTTGTCTTCCAGTCCCATCGGATCTCCTTCCGAAGGGACACGATGACCCCTGCGCTGGGCCTGTGCAAGGACGGGAGGCGACCAGGAGGGGGTTCAGGCGGACGCGTGGTGGCGGGACCGGCGTCCACCCCACCGTTGCCGGCGCCCCACCGGGGCGGCCCGCCTACGCGCGGGCCTCGGCTCGTCGACGGGCACCCTCGATTCGAAGCGGTGCCCGCGGACCAGCGGCACCTTCTGGCGGATGAGCTTCTCGATGTCCCGCAGGTAGGCCCGTTCCTCCACGTCGCAGAACGAGATCGCCATGCCGTCGGCGCCCGCGCGAGCCGTGCGGCCGATGCGGTGCACGTAGCTCTCCGGGATGTTGGGCAGGTCGTAGTTGATGACGTGGGTGATGCCCTCCACGTCGATGCCCCGGGCCGCGATGTCGGTGGCGATCAGGACCCGGGTTCGCCCCTCCTTGAAGTTGGCGAGCGCTCGCTGTCGGGCGCCCTGGGACTTGTTGCCGTGGATCGCCTCGGCGGCAATGTCCACGCGGCCCAGCTGCTTGACCACCCGGTTGGCGCCGTGCTTGGTCCGGGTGAACACCAGGGCGCGCTCGATGTCGGGATCGCCGAGGACCTCCGCGAGCAGGCCCGGCTTGTCCTTCTTCTCGACCAGCAGCACCCGCTGGACGATCCGGTCGACGGTCAGCTTCTCGGGGGTCACCTCGACGCGGACGGGATCGTCGAGGATCCGCTGGGACAACCGGGTGATCGCATCGGGCATCGTGGCCGAGAACAACAGGGTCTGTCGCGGCTCGGGGAGCTTCTCGATCACGCGACGGACGTCGTGGATGAAGCCCATGTCCAGCATCCGGTCGGCCTCGTCCAGAACGAAGATGCCCACCTCGTCCAGTTGGATGTGGCCCTGGCCCATCAGGTCGAGCAGGCGTCCCGGCGTGGCCACCAGGACGTCGACGCCCCGGTTCATGGCGTCGACCTGCGGGCGCTGTCCCACGCCGCCGAAGATCACCGTGTGAGACCGGCGCAGGTCCTTTCCGTAGGTGCCGAAGCTCTCGTCGATCTGGATCGCCAGCTCGCGGGTCGGTGTGAGCACCAGAACCCGGGCCCGCCGGGAAGACGGGCGCCGCGCGTGCTCCAGCCGCTGCAGGATGGGCAGCGCGAACGCCGCGGTCTTGCCGGTGCCGGTCTGGGCGATGCCCAGCAGGTCACGGCCGTCGAGCAGGTGAGGGATGGCCTGGGCCTGGATCGGGGTGGGGTGAATGTACCCCTCCGCCTCCACGGCCGAGAGCAGGGCCGGGTGGAGCTGGAGGGAAGTAAAGGTCAGGTTCTGCATGGGATTCCATTCGTTCGACAGGGTCGAATCCCCGCGTCCGGCGGGGTACGTCGAAGAGAGCCTGCGATGCGCGCTGAAGGCGAGGCTCGGAGAGAGAGGTACGATCCCGGAGGGCAGCCGTCTCGTCCGTTGCCGGAGTGGATTTCTCGTGAGGCGGTGCGCGCTGTCGCCGAGATCGGTGCGGCAAAGTCGCTGGCCCCACTCTGCCCATCGCCGGGGCAAAGTCAAGGAATCAACGGCGAATTCGCCGGCGGGCCGCGGCCTTCCTACGGAAGAATAACTCAGAGGTAGCGGACGGTGACGTCCAGGACCAGCCGCTCGCCGTCGATGTCCACGGCCGCGTCGGCGAAACGGGGTGGGCCGAAGCGGCTCTTGGGGTTGTTGGACAGCCCCACCCCCTCCCGGGGGATGCCCAGGAAGTTGGTGCCCAGTTCGCCGTCCCCGTCCTCGTCGTGGATCACGGCGATGGCGTAGCGCCCCCGGGGGTGGCCGTCGATCTGCAGGGAGAGGGCCGTCCCATCCACCGGATGCAGCACCTCCCGCGCCGAGTCTCCCCCGTCCCGCAAGAAGCCCTTGTCCGTGTCGTAGATGTGGATCAGCAGCTGCCCCTCGGCGGTGCGCAGGCCGTCCACGTGGATCACCAGGGTGGTGCGGTCCTCCTCCTGGGCGGATGCTGGGCCCGCACCCCCGACGACGGCCATCGCCCCCAGGAACACGGCGGCCCCCATCGCACAGGCGCCGGTCGTCCGGCTCGTCATGCTGCCTCCCAGTCCCTGCGCTGGCCCAGCTCCCGGAGCCGCTCCAGCAGTTCGTCCCCGTCGATGGGATCCACCTCCGGGAAGTCCACGCCCAGGTCCCCGGCCAACAGACGGGACGAGATGCGGGCCGATTCGAAGATCACCGGCAGGCCGCTTCCCGGGTGGGTGCCGCCGCCGGTGAGGAACAGGCCATCCACGTCGTCGAAGCGATTGCGGGGGCGCAAGCCCAGCATCTGGCCCAGGCTGTGGGCCATGTTGAACACGGCGCCCCGGTGCACCTCGTACTGCTCCGACCAGTCGTCGGGCGTGATCACCTTCTCGAACCGGATCCTCTCCTCGAGCCCGGTGATGCCGACCTTCTCGAGCTGCCGGATCACCCGATCCCGGAACGGCTCCTTCTCGCGGGCCCAGTCCACATTCTGGTGTTGGTGAGTGACCGGGACAAGGACGTAGAGGGTGGAATGGCCGACCGGAGCTGCGGTCGGATCGGTCACCGTCGCGTTCTGCACGTAGAATGAGGGGTCTCCGGAGAGCACGTGCCGCTTCTCGATGTCCTCGAGGTTGTCCCGGTAGTCCTCGGCCACGTAGATGGTGTGGTGCTCCAGATCCTCGTAGCACCCCTCGATGCCCAGGTAGAGCATGAAGGTCGAGCAGGAGTACTTGCGTGACTCCACCTTGCGGTCCGACCAGCTGGGGCGGAGGTGCTCGGGCACGAGCTTGCGGATGCCCCGCGCGAAGTCCGCGTTCATCACCACCGCGTCGGCCATCCAGGTGCTGCCGCTCGTCCGGGCGCCCACCACCCGCCTTCCCTCGAACAGCAGCTCATCGACCTCCTCGTCCAGGTGAATCCGGGCGCCCAGCTCGGTGGCCACCCGCGCCATCGCCTCGGTGATGGCCCCGAATCCGCCGATGGGGTGGTAGATGCCGTACTGGTACTCCAGATAGGGAAGGATCGAGAACACGCTGGGGCACTCGAAGGGGGACATGCCCAGGTACTTGGACTGGAAGGTGAAAGCGGTCTGCAGCCGTGGGTCGCTGAAGTGCCTCGCCAGCTCGTCGTGGAGCGTGCGCCCGGGCTTGATCACCGGCAGCGCCCCGAGGACGTCCCTGCGGAACAGGTCTCGGACGCCGCCGTGGGGGTTCTCCAGCAGCGGCCGCAGGCGGGTGAGCTTGTCGGCATTCTCGTCCATGTACGAGGTGAACGAGCCGGCGTCCCGCGGCGAGAACTCGGCCACCGCCTTCTCCATGGTCTGCCGGTCCGGCGACGTGAGGAGCTCCCCCCCGGCCCCGAACACCAGCCGGTACTGGGGATCCAGCAAGCGCAGATCCACCTCCTCGGCCAGGTCCCTGCCCGCCGCCGCGAAGATCTCCGCCAGCACGCGGGGGTAGTGGAAGAAGGTGGGCCCGAGATCGAAGCGGTACCCCCCGGCGCCGAAGCTCGTGGTCCGCCCACCCACCCAGGACATCCGCTCCAGGACGTCCACCTCCAGCCCGGCCCGGGCCAGCAGCATGGCCGTTGCGAGTCCCCCGGGGCCGGCTCCGACGATGACAACTCGTCCGCTCATCCCTGCCTCCTCGGCGACGCCTGGATGCGCCGCGTACTCCATGGGTAGGGACGATTCGGTGCTATGTCAATATTTTATCTAGACAAAACCTAGGTGGTCCCGGATCAGGGGCGGCGGACTCGACGGAAGACGCACCACATTCCCGCCAGCGCAAGCCATGGACCGCCGCCCGGACGGGCGCTGATCTCGAGGCCATCGTCGGAGGGGGAGACCCGCAGGGCGAAGCACCCTGCGGAGTGACAGCCCTGGGCGTCGGTGTCGATCTCGCCGTTGCAGTCGTTGTCGATCCCGTCGTCCCAGATCTCCCGGGCGCCGGGGAACACCGAACCGTCGGTGTCGTCGCAGTCGCCGCCGACGCGGACCGTGTCCTCCCCGGGCTCGCAGACCTCCACCGGGGGCTCGGCGCCGAAACCATCGCCGTCCTGGTCCGGGTAGACCAGCAAGGCGTACCCCTCGTCCACCTCACCGTCGCAGTCGTCGTCCACGCCGTTGCAGATCTCCGTGGCGAAGGGATGGACGGCGGGATCGGCGTCGTCGCAGTCGGCGAATGCCGGCGTGCCGTCGCCGTCGCCGTCGTCGATCTCCCGGTCCTCGCAGGGGAATCCGCTCAACCCGCGGTCGGGGATCGACCCGTCAGGCATCTGGAACGCAGGGGCGTCCAGGCCGGTGCCGTGGGCCCACGGATCGCCGTCGGTGGGGCACAGGGGGGTGCCGAAGTGCAGGGACACGGGGCGCTCGGGTAGCGCCAGGTCCAGGTCCGCGTCCGCGGCGCCGCAGAGGGCGAGGGTGGCGTCGTCGCCGCACCCGGCGGGGCACTCCGCCAGGTCGGGCGTGGCCCCGGAGGTCTCCTCCATCGAGACCAGCGCGCCGGAGTCGGGAACGTCGACCAGCAGGACGGCGTCCGTGTGGTTCGCGGCGGCCAGCACCTCCCACGGGGCATCCGCCAGCGCGATCGGCGTGTCCCCGTGGTCCAGCCAGAGGCCGCCGACCGAGGTCAGCCGGCCCGCCGAGTCGTCGCTTCCCCAGATCGCGGGGCCGAGCTCGGCACGGTTGCCCGACAGGGTGCAGTGGACGAGGGTCACCGGGCCCGGATCCCCGCCGTCACCCGCCGCGGTACCCAGCACGGCCAGGGCGCCCCCCGCCCCTTGCCCCGCCTCGTTGGCCAGGAACAGGGTCTTGGTGAAGCGGGCCGCGTCCCCGTCGAGCTGGAGGGCGACCGCGCCGCCCTCGCCCCCCTCGGCGCCACCGAGGCCCACCGGGGGCAGTTCCCCCCAGTCCACCAGGGAGAAGTTGCAGTTCTCCTCCAGCGGGGGCGTCACCCCCTGACCCACGGTGCTCGCCGGGGCGCAATCCCCGTCGCAGGCGGCGTTGCCGGCGAACACGGCGTGGGAGACCGCCACCTCCCCCCCGGACGCGAGGATCGCCCCGCCCACGGGGGCCCGGTTGCCCACGAAGCCATCCCCCACCGACACCAGCCAGGCCCCGTCACTGGCGGTCACCGCGCCTCCCCCCGTCGACGACGAGCACCCGTAGAACAGGTTGCCCCGCAATCGGGCGATGGAGTCCCCCTGGAGACGGAGTCCCCCGGGGCCCGGATCGCCGTTCGAGGCCGTGAACATCGTCTGGGTCAGCTGCAGCAGCCCCGAGCGCAGGTCGATGCCCGTCCCGGAGATCCGATCGAACCAGCTGCGCACGATCTCCAGGCTCTGCAGCGGATCGATGTCGACCTCGACCGCGGCGCCACCGGCGGGCGGCGAGAACTCCTGGACCTGCACCGACTCCATGTTCACCGAACACAGCCCCTCGCTGCTCACGGCGCGGGCGACTCCGTCCCCGTCGAGGATCACGTCCCGCAGCCAGATCGAGACCGTGGACTCGGCGCTGCAGCGGATCAGGGTGTCCTCGTCCGGACGGCTCGGGTCGGGGTTCCAGGTGATCGGGTCGAAGTCCTCCATCGAGTAGATCTCGAGCCAGCGGTCCTCGAACCCGGGGGGGGTGGTGATCTCCAGGCTGCCCTTGATGTCGTCGCCGATGCAGATCTCGGTGACGTCGGGGTTCTCCACCGCGGCCTTCAGCCCGTCGAAACTGTAGACCTCCATGTCGCAGGCGGCCCGCGCGCCGGGAGCGGTCCCGGCGGTGAGGCACGCCACCGTCACCAGCAACACCCGCGCCCAGCTCACCAGCCCACCTCCACTTCCACCCCCGGCCGATGGATCAACTCCACCCTCGGCGCACCCTCCTCGGCCAGGTCCGCATGGGTGACTCCGAGCCGGTAGCCGACGCGGATCGACACCAGGTTGGACACCCGGACACCCACCGCGGCGTGGGCCCCGGGCGCGAACATCACCAGCGCCGGGAGGAGCCGCGTGGGCCCGCCCGGGGGGACCAGCAGATCGAGGGCCAGGCGCGGTCCCGCCTCCAGGACCAGGCGCCCCGGGGTGAACCGCAGGCCGCCGCCCAGGCCCAGGGAGGCCAGGGTCCAGCTCCCCTCCTCCGCGCCACCGCGCCCCCCCCCCCCCCCCCCCCCCCCCAAAACCAAAAACCCCCCCCCCCCCCCCCCCCCCCCCCGCCCCCAAAAACCCCCCCCCCCGCCACCGAGCCCGCCGAGCCCCAGCTCCCCCCGGAAGACGAAGAGCCGCCCCACCCGCCCCCGGGCCCGGTGCCCGTAGCCGACGGCGAACCACGGGCCGCTGCCCGTCACCCCCGCCCCGCCCGGCGCCGATGCCAGGACCGGCGCGCCGGCCAGGTGGACGAAGCGGAAGCCACCGTTGAAGGCGGCCCTCACGCGCTCGACGGAAACCACGTGCCCGGGCCGGAAGGCGTAGGTGCCCTGGTCCACGATCCGACCCGAGCGGGCCCGGAAGGTCACCCGCTTCCGGCCGGGATCGACCGGGATCGAACGGGGGAAGGTCCCCTTGGCCGTGCCCCCGATCTCCACGGCCAGCCCCGCGTGCCGGCGGTCGTAGGTGGTCAGCAGCGCGGTGGTCACCTCGGCCCGTGCGCCCTCGTCGCCGGCCAGCACCAGGTCCTCCCGGCCGGCGATGCGGTACAGCGCCAGGGGCTGCTGCTGTCCTCCGCTCCCGTCCACCACCGCGTCGGTGGCGTGGTCGTGCGCCTCGGATACGGTGACGACCCCGTCCCCGTCCAGGTCCGCCCGGAGGTCGGCGAGCGCCTCGGTGAAGTGGACCGTGTAGAGGGAGCCCGACAGCTCGTCGAACTCGAAGGCTGGACTACCCAGACCGGCGGCCAGCAGGTGGGCCTCGTCCGTGGGCAGCTCCGTGCGCAGCAGGGGGACCTCGGGGCGCGGGGGCGCCGCCGCTTCGGCGAAGACCTCGGACAGCTTGCCCTCGCCGGTGAAGCAGGCGTCCACCAGCAGCACCTTCTTGCGGGCCGGCAGCGCGGCGAGCACCTCCTGGATCCGGTGCAGGGCCAGGCCGCTGTCCTCGATGGTCCCCCGGGACGAATCCGCGAGGGCCAGGAACAGGCGGGGGGTGCCGTCGCCGTCGTCCGCGGCCAGTCCGTGACCCGAGAAATAGACGAGCACCGTGTCCTGGCGCCGCACGCGGCGCATGAGCCCCGTCAGCGCCTCGTGGGCCTCGTCCAGGGTGGCGCCCTCGAGGGTGTCCACGGCGTCGAAACCGCCCACCAGGGGATCCCGGAGCGTACCGGCGAGGCGCTCCACGTCCCGTCCGGCGTACAACAGGGGCTCGAAGCTCCGGTCGTCCACCTCGTCCACCCCCAGCAGCAGGGCGATCCGCCGGGGCGCGAACGCATCCCGGGCGAACTGGGCGAAGTCGTCCTCGGCGTGGGCGAGCTCGGGGGCCCCGATCCACCACGCCGACACCAGCGACACGAGTACCCAGAGCCCGAGTGCAGGGTGCCACGGCGGGCCGGCCCCGGGTCTGGGTCCCGGGCCGGTCACTTCGACACCGCGTCGAGGGGGAATTCGTGGAGGAGGCGGGCGTCCGGGGCGTCGGGGTCGTCGCCGAGCCAGAGTTCGAGGGTGAACGGTCCGGTCTCGGGGGCGGCGACGGTTACCGGCTCGTCGCCGGCGAACAGGGCGCCGCCGCCATCGGTGGTGGCGTTCCCGCGGCCGGTCCAGACCACCCGCCGTGCGCCTCCGCCGTCCAGCACCACGCTGCCCGTCAACCCCTCGGCGAGGACGGCCCCCAGGAGCAGATTGGCGCCCCCGGGCACGTCGTCGCCGGGGAACAGCAGGCGCGCCTCCCCGTCCACGGGCAGGACCAGCTGCAGCTCCAGATCCGAGAGGTCCTCGGCGCTGTCGTCGTCTCCCTTGACGCCGTACCCCGGATCGCGGCTCGGATCGTCGGGGTCGGGCGTCGGGTCGGGCCGCAGGACCAGCGCCAGGACCGCGGCCGCGGCCACGGCCAGGGGCACCACCACGACTCCGAGTCGGCGCCAGGGCCCCCGGACGACCTGCCCCTCCTCCTCGTCCGCGCGCGCCATCCGGGCCTTTGCACGGGCCACGAGATCCGGAGACGGCGCTGTGGTCAGGGGCGGCCGGCCCAGGTCGCCTCCCGCCTGCCCCACCCGCTCCAGGTGGGCCAGCAACCGCCTGCAGCGTTCACAGGTCGCCAGGTGGGCCTCCACCTGAGCCCGCTCGGCATCGTCGGCCAGGTCGGGGTAGCGGCCCAGCAGCTCCTCGGGGTGGAGGTCAGGCGTCATCGCGGCCCTCCCCGGGAGCCAGGTCGGCGAGGCGCCGCGCCAGCAGCCTTCGCGCAGCGCCGATCCGTCGCTTGACGGTGGCGGGCGAGAGCCCGGTGGCCTCGGCCACCTCGGGCACGGTCAGCCCCTCGGAGTGGTACAGCAGAAAACAGGCCCGGGGTTCCGGGGACAGGACCGCGAGCTCCCGCTCCAGGCGCCGGGCGGTCCGCGCGCGCTCCACCTCGGCCGCCGGATCGTCGGGCGTCGCGTCCAGCCACGAGGGCTCGGGGACCTCGCCGTCCCAGGTCAGCGCGTCCCGGCTGTCCCGGTCGGCCCGCCGTCCCAGGATCCGGAACGCCTCCCGCTTGGCCACCTGGAACAGAAACGCCTGGAATCGGCCCCGCTCTTCGTACTCGGTCCCCCGCTCGGCGATCCGGGCCCAGGTCTCCACGAAGGCGTCCTCCGCCTCGGCCGGATCGTTCATCAGGTGGGACAGGAAGGTCAGCAGGGGGACCTGATAGCGCTCGAACGCTGCCTCGAGGCCCCCCTTGCGCCCGGGACCGGGCTCGTCGGCGAGGGCCGCCTGGAGCACCGCGAGCAGCAGGTGGGCGAGCAGCGGCAGCAACGATGGTCCTCCCGGGCTGGGGGGGGGGGGGGGGGGGGGCGGGCGCCCCCCCCCCCCCACGCCCCGGGCCGCCCCCCGGGGGGGGGGGGGGGCCGCCGGCGCTGGTGGGGGGCTCGCCGCGCCAGAAAGGAGGGCCCGCCGGGGGGGGGGGCGCGGCCGGAAACGCGACCGCGACCCCATTATGCCGTCGGACCGGAGGGAGGGGGGGAGAGGCAACCGGTCCTCCGGCTCTAGAACACGGCCCAGAGGTGGATCACCCGCTGCTCCGTACGCACGTTTCCGAAGCTGTCGGTGGCGGTGAGGGTGACCACGTGGGTCTCGCTGTCGTCGGTGCCGTAGAGGCGGAAGGTACCCGAACCGCCGGTCCCGATCTGGGCCGACTGCAGGTCGGTGCGGTCCGTCGTCCAGACCATCGATCCGCCGCTGAGCACGCCGTCCTCGGGGTCGATGGCCACGCCCACGAAGTAGACGTCCTTGTAGAGCATGTACACGTTGTTGTCGTGGCCGTCGTACTGCCAGTCGAGCCAGTCGGGGCCGTTGACCACCACGTCGGACGAGGGGTGGGTGATGGACACCGTCGGTGGCTGGTCCACCGGCTCCGGATCCACCTGGATCGTGACGCAGTCCTGGGCCATCGCGCCGCTGTCGTCCTGGGCCACGAAGCAGATCTCGTGGGTACCCTGGGAGAGGCTCACGGTCATTTCGTGACCGTTGCCCAGGACGCCGTCGAGGCTGGACTGCCAGAGCACCTCCTCGTCCTCCAGCACCAGGTCCGGATAGGCGTTGTAGTCGCTGCTCGAGCCCCTCAGCTCCACGGTCTCGTTCACGAAGAACTGGCTGCCCGTCGCCGGCTGGATGATCTCCACCTCCGGAGCGTAGTTCTCGATGAACACCGTGATGCTGGTGGTGACCATGTTGCCGCCCTTGTCGAAGGCGGTGGCGGTGATCAGGTGGGTCCCGTAGTCCAGGCTGGGGGGCTCCACGCTCAGACCACTGCCCAGGATCCAGTTCTCGCTGCTCATCCACAGGATCTCGGGGGTCTCGTCCTCCAGGTCCACGGCCTGGGCCTCGAAGTAGACCGGGTGACCGCCCGGGAAGGTCGACCCGTCCGGGGGCACCACGATCTCGATCCAGGGCTGCAGCTCGCCCAGCAGCTCGGCCACCGGGCCGTGGGCGTTGACGTAGCGCTCCACCTTGGGGTCGGAGCTGGTGTGGGCCCGACCCTTGAGGTAGCCCTCGACGTTGGAGGCGCTCATGCTCGGATCCGTGGCCCAGATCAGGGCCGCCACACCGGCGGCGTAGGGCGACGAGGAGCTGGTCCCCGAGAACGAGCGAGCTTCGTTGTTCGGGTGGGCCGGATCCGGCCCCACATACGAGTAGTACGGCGCGAAGATGTCCACGTTCTTGGACCCGTAGTTGGAGCTCGGGTCCCGGTCGGTGGAGTCCCAGCCCAGGCCGCCGACACAGATCACCCCGGCGTTCTCGCAGGGCGAGTGCCAGGTCTTCTCGCCCCAGGAGGTCCCGAAGGCGTCGATGTACTCCGAGTCCACGTTCGTGCCCTCGTTGCCCGCCGAGGCGAACAGCAGGGTGCCGTCGTCGCGGATCACGTCGGTGGCGATGGCGAACGGCGCCAGGGTCCAGGCCACGATCATCGGCACGTCGAAGCTGAAGCTCATGCTGATGATGTCCACGTTGCGGTTGGTGGCGATGACCAGGGCGCTGGTGGCGCTGTAGAAGTCCAGGCTGGTGCGGACCAGGACCAGGTCGCCGATGACCGGGCCGGCCACGCCCGCGGTCCCGAAGTCGTTGTCCGGGACCGCGCCCACCACGTTGGCCGTGGCCGTGCCGTGCCAGGGGTAGTTGCCACCGTAGGGGGTCCCGGTGGCGTCGATCCACGCGTTGGCGGAGTGGGCCTGGGTCCCCGCCGGGAAGTCCTCGTCGATCTCGAAGCCCACGTCGATGATCGCCACGTCGATCTCGTTGTCGATCTCGCCCGAGAACTCCAGCGCCCGCCAGGCCTCGGTCACGCCGATGTCCTGGTTGCTCCCCGCGGTCAGATAGGACCAACCGTAGGGGTTGGGGCCGTACCCGCCCGGTCCCACCGGGGCCTCCGCGATGTCCCGGTCCACGAACCCGTGGGGTCGCGCGACCCAGTTGACCGCCAGCGAGAGGCCGTCCCGCTGCGCGGCCGCGGCCGCGGCCAGGAGCCTCATCCCGGCCTCGCTGGACACCTGGAGCTCGCCCCCGCCCTCGTCAGCGAGGGCCGCCACGTCCATCTCCAGGCGCGCGGTGTCCGCGGCGGCGGCGTCCACCCGGACCCGATGCAGCCCGGGGAGCCCGGCGATCGCGGCGTCGCCGCCATCCAGGCTCTCGATCAACGTGCCGTTCCAGCGCTCCAGGAAGGCCTCGAGGACCGCGGGGTCGTCGGTGGACAGCAGCAGCTCGTCCTCCACGAAGTCCACCTGGGTGCCGTCCTGGTCCACCAGGGTCGCCAGCGGTCGGTCGCCCCCGTCCACCGCCGGCAACTCGTCGGTGTAGGGCATCAGGGAATCGTCGACGTCGATGCTCACCTGGGCGGCGTCTTCGCCCCCGTCGTCGGATTCGTCCACGTCGCGGCAGCCGGCGGCCAGCAGCGTGGCCGCGACCATCGGGGTCAGGATCCGGCCGAACGTCCGTCCAGCCGTCCAGGATCGATAGGTACCCATCCGTTCCTCCAGTTGCGAGGTTGTAGTGCTCGCTTCGGAGAACCGGATCGGTCGGAGGATCGGCTCAACTTTCTTTTCTGGAGAACACTCCGTGGGCCTTGGCGTGGCGTTCGGGGAGGCTCTTGCCGTGACGGTGCGCGGGCCCGAATCCCTCCCACATGTACTCGACGCTCCAGCCGTCGAAGACCGACGACAGCTCCCCGAGCTCCAGGAAGGTCCGCAAGCCGCTGCCGGGGTGGAGGTAGGAGTGGCCGCCGACGCGCTCGCCCTCGTCGCGGTAGTAGGGGTAGGACGGATCGTCCACGGTGAACGCGGTCACGAAGACCCGCCCCCCCGGGGTGAGCCACCCCCAGCTCCGCGTCACCAGCCGCTCGATCTCGTCGCGGGACAGGTCGGGGAACAGCCCGAACAGCAGCACGCTTCCGAAGGGGCGATCGGGAACGAAGCCGTCGAAACCGGTCCTGTGGACCGGGACGGCCAGGCCCTCCGATCCGGCCGCCGCCCGGGTCGCCTCCACGGCAGCCTGGGAGGGATCGATGCCCTCCACCGCGTAGCCGTTCCTGGCCAGGAAGAGCAGGTTCCGACCCTGGCCGCAGCCCACGTCCAGCACCCCCTGCGACCGGTCCAGACGGCCGAACTCCGCGATCAGCAGGGGATCCGGATCCGGTCCGAAGGCATCGGGGATCTCGCTGTACAGCCGCTCGTAGTCGGTGGTGGTCGGGCTCACGCCCCCTCCCCTTTCGGCCTGGGCTTCTGCTTGACGATGTCCGCCGAGCGCACGCTGGGGTGGTGGTAACGGCGCGCGCCGCGGGTCTTGTCTCCCACCTGGATCGACTCCTGAGGGCACCACTGCATGCAGGCCATGCACTGCTCGCAACGGTGCTGCCAGGTGGGTCGCTCGTCGGCCATCACCAGGTTGTCCACCGGGCAGACCAGGGCGCAGATCCCGCAGCCGTCGCAGGTGTCGTCCACCAGGTACTTCTTGTCGGTCTGGGGAGCGAACTTGTGCCCCAGGGCGTACAGCGCCCCCGGGTGGACCTTGGCCCGGAACCAGTTGCTGGTGCGCTCGACCTCCCCCTCGCCCGCGGACAGGACGCCGGCGATCCGCTCCAGTCGCTCCTCGGCCCGCTCCAGCTTGGCGGCCAGCTCCTCCTCGCCGGGCGCCCCGCCGAAGGGCACGTAGTTGGACTGGATCGGCAGGCTCATCCCCGCCTCCAGGGACGCACCCCGGGCGGCCAGGGCCCGCTCCACGCCTTCGAACAGGTCCCCGACCGCGCCCCCGCAGGTGGCCACCACGAACACCGGACGGCGGACCCGCAGGGCGTCGATGAATCGCCTGACCAGGTGGGGCATCCGGTACATGTAGACCGGGAACACGAGCCCGATTCGCTCCTCCTCGGGCTCCAGATCGCCCTCGGCCAGCGCCCGGACCATGGGGGTGAGGGTGGTGTCCTCCAGTCGTTCGGCGATTCGCCTCGCGGCCCACAGAGAATTACCCGTTCCGGTGAAGTAGTAGATCCGGGCCGACATCACAGCTTCCCGAAGTTCAGGTTCGCTGGGTCCGTTTCAGGCTTCGGCGCAGCCGTTGAATCCGTGGCCGCGGGGGGGGGCTCCTCCAGCTTCCCGTTGTCCAGGTTCTCCTGTTCGGTTTCAGGCTTCGGCGCAGCCGTCGAATCCGTGGCCGCGGGCGGGATGTCCTCCCAGATGGTCGGGCCCCGGTACCGCAGGCTGGCCTCCCGCAGCGTCGCCAGCTCGGCGGCCGGAATGCCGGGGAACTCGGTGCCCGCCAGCCGCTTCTCCATCCACCCCGGGCCACCGGGCAGCGTCACGCCCTCGGCCCGCCGCTGGACGCGTTCGAGCCCCAGCACCGAGCTCATGTTGTGCTGGACGAAGTCGTTGCGCACGTCCATGTCCAGCAGGCCGCCGTTCCAGCCGCCGAAGGCCTTGGCCGGGTTGCGCATCCAGAAACTCATGTCCGGGTCGTACTGGGAGAGCATCTCGTGGCGGACGGTCTCCTCCAGCAGCTCCTGGATCCAGCCGCACTCCTGGCCCGACAGGTGGCACGCCTCCAGGACCGCTCCCAACCCCTCCCCGCGGGTCGCCGCCGGGGTCGAGCGCGGCGGGTTGTAGTACCCACCCTGGAAGTCGGGGAACTCGGCCCAGTACTTCTCGTTCTTGCGGTACTGGTGCTCCACGGCGTGGCACAGGGCGATGGAGTGGTCCAGGTAGCGGCTGTCCTCGGTGTAGAGGTAGAGGTAGCTCAGCGCCAGCATCAGCCAGTGATCGTTGGCCAGGGACGAGGGCCCCTTGCCCGCGTCGCGCTCGTCGATCAGCCAGTCCGCGCCCCGGATGCCGGTCTCCAACCACAGGGGGTTGCGATCCCACGAGTACAGCCGCACCAGCCCCAGGATCGCCTCCCCCGGGTAGTAGGGGGAGTCGCTGTGGCTGGTCAGCGGCCCGCCCGGGAAGCGCGCCGGGTAGTAGATGAACTCTCCGTCCTCCTTCTGGGAGGCCACGATGAAGCGGGCCAGGCCCATGGCCTGCTCCCGGTAGGTCTCGGTGTCGCCGGTGCCCTCCACGTACTGATCGATCATCACCAGCGCCAGACCGGCGCCGCCGAGCTTGACCATGCCGTCCGGGGCGCCCTGGGTGGCCGGGCTGACGATGAACAGCGAGTCGCCGAAGTCCGGGTGATCCGAGGGGAACCACGGGCCGGTGCGCTGGTCGCTGTCGCAGTTCTCGAACAGGTAGTGCATGGCCTGGACCGACGCCTTGAGGTAGGGCTCGAAGCGGGTGCGGTCGTAGACCTGGAGGATCGAGTAGGTGGTCCCGCCGTGGCGCAGCAGGTTGTACGAGCTGCTGTCCTTGTCGTGGGGGGTCTTGTAGCGGTAGCGGATCTTGCCGTCGGCGGTGATGGACGAGATCAGGTAGTCCGCAGCCCAGACCATACGCTGGAGCATCACGTCCGGGGTGGCGTCGGCGAACTCGTACGGGTGGAGCCGGTACAGCCGGAAGACGGCCTCGGAGGCGCCCTCGTCCGGGTCCTTCTCGACCCAGGCGACGGTCTCGAACTCCTCGTAGGTGAACTTGTCGGGTAGATCGTCCACGTCGCTGTTGCGGCGGACCAGCTTCTTTCGGATCTTGTCCCGGGCGAAACCCTTCTTCTTGTTGTACAGGCCCATCTCCAGCAGCTCGCTGGGCAACAGGTAGGACAGGTCTCCGCCGTCGGTTCTCGCGAAGTACCCGTAGGTGGCCACCCGCCGCGCCTTGGGCTTGTCGTACTTGCCCGTGAACGTGCGCTCGACCGCGGATGTGGCCACATCGAGTTTGAGCCGGATCGACGCCTTTTCGTCGGCCACGATCTGCCGGCCGGCGGTCTTCTTCAGCGCGGCCGCGGCCGCGTCGATGGAGGCCGCCAGGTCCTCGCCGACCCCGGTCTCGCACAGGCGCTGCGGCTTGTCCTGGTACGCGCAGACGAAGGCCCGCCTCCCCGGGAGGGCCTGGAGGGCCGCGCGGTCCGGGTCCGCCTCTCCGTAGAGCACGTGCCGGGCGATCGCCACGCCAGCGGTCGCGACCTCCACGTCGGCCAAGGCGGTGGCGACCGCGTCGTCCTGGCCCGCCTCGCCGAGGGCCGAGTCGGGGCCGGAGGTCCCCTTGCCACCGCAGGCGACGAGCAGGACCAGGGTGGCAAGTAGGCTCGCCATCAGGCTGGGAATGCGGGCCATGGTTCCTCTCCTCACGCTGTTCGAGACGGCCGATGGTATCAGGCTCGGCCGCGCTGTACTTGTCCACGGGTTCTGATACGCTGACCGCAAGAGGGGCGAGGGGCTCCGGGGACAGCACGACAAGCCCATAGGGGGGTGGCACGTTGCCATCCGTGGATGGATCCTCGCGGCGAGGTGGACCGATGACGGACGAGGCGACACGGCCGGGCGCGCCCGCGGACGAGGAGGACGCCTACCGGGAGATCTTCGAGGCGGCCACGGACATGATCGTGCTCCAGGACGTGGAGACCGGGGAGATCCTGGACGTGAACCAGGAGACCGCCCGCGCGACCGGATACAGCCGCGAAGAGCTGCTCGCGATGGGAGTCGCGGGCTTCAGTCCCCAGGGCGAGGCGTTCGCCCCGGAGCGCGCCATGGCCCACATGGCCGCGGCGGCCGCCGGTGAGCCCCAGCTGTTCGAATGGGGCTTCGTGGACAAGGAGGGCCGACTCCATCCCACCGAGGTCCACCTCAAACGGGTCACGATCCGCGGCCAGCCCCGACTCCTGGGGGTGGTCCGGGACATCACGGACCGGCAGCGCGCACAGGAGGCCCTGGAGGAGAGCGAGCGCCGCTACCGCGCGCCGTTCGAGAACATGAGCGAGTGTGTGGCGGTCTACGAGGCCGTGGACGAAGGCGCGGACTTCGTGTTCACCGGCTTCAATCGCGCCGCCGAGCGGACCGAGGGGGTGGGGCGGGAATCCCTGCTCGGCAACCGGGTCACCACCGTGTTCCCGGGGGTCGAGGACCTGGGTCTGCTGGGGGTGTTCCGGCAGGTCTGGCGTACCGGCGAGCCGGCGCACCACCCCGTCTCCTGGTACCAGGACGACCGCATCGCCGGGTGGCGCGAGAACTACGTCTACAGGCTGCCCACCGGCGAGGTCGTCGCCGTGTACAGCGACGTCACCGAGCGCAAGCGCAACGAGGAGCAGCTGAGGCGCAGCGAGGCCGAGTTCCGCACCACCTTCGAGAACACCAACGACGCCATCTTCTGGGGAGACCCGGCCACGGGGCTGATCACCCGCTGCAACCGGGCGGCCGAGCGCCTGCTGGACCGCGAGCGGGACGAGATCGTGGGTCGACCCCAGACCGACCTCCACCCGGCGGACAAGGCCCAGGAGTACGCCCGGATGTTCCAGGAACACATCCAGTCCGACGGCGCGTTCGAGGACGAGGCCGAGGTCATCACCCGGACCGGCGAGGTCGTTCCGGTCTCCATCACCGCGTCCATCGCCACGGTCGGGGACCGGCCCATCCTGCAGGGGGTGTTCCGGGACATCACCGAGCGCAAGCGCTGGGAGGGCCGGGTCACCGAGTCTCTCGAGGAGAAGGAGGTCCTGCTCAGCGAGGTCCACCACCGGGTCAAGAACAACCTGCAGGTCATCTCTTCGCTGCTGAACCTGCAGTCGCGCACGGTGGACGATCCCGGGGTCCAGGAGATGTTCCGCGAGAGCCGTGACCGGGTCCGCACCATGGCGCTGACCCACGAGCAGCTCTACCGCTCCGAGGACCTGGCCCAGGTGGACCTGGGCAGGTACGTTCGAGACCTCGCGAGCAGCCTGTTCCGCTCCTACGGCGTGGATCCCGGGGCGGCCGCACTCCACGTGGAGGTGGACGAGCTGGCGCTTCCCCTGGATACGGCGATCCCCTGCGGATTGATCATCAACGAGCTGGTGAGCAACTCGCTCAAGCACGCGTTCGTGGGCGGAGGTCGAGGGGAGATCCGGATCTCCCTGCGCGGAGACGGCTGCGGCCGGGCGATCCTGGTGGTCGTCGACGACGGCATTGGACTTCCGGCGGATATCGACCACCGCGAGACCGAGTCCCTGGGGCTGCAGCTGGTGAGCTCGCTGGTGGACCAGCTGCGGGGCACCATAGAGGTAGAGCGCGACGGCGGCACGACGTTCCGCATCGCATTCACCCTGTGATCCGCGCGGGGGCGGACGAACCCCCCGCGCGTGCGACGGAAGGAACCATGGACGGACCCAGCATCCTGATCGTCGAGGACGAACGCATCGTGGCCCGGGATCTCCAGGGCACCCTGGAGAAGCTCGGGTACGCGGTCTGTGGGCTGGCCGCCACGGGGGAGGACGCCGTCGACCTCGCCCTGGGGAGCCGCCCGGACCTGGTGTTGATGGACATCGTGCTCGCCGGGGAGATGAGCGGCGTGGACGCGGCGATGAAGATCCGCGAGGTAGCCGACATCCCCGTGGTCTACCTGACCGCGTACGCAGACGACGCCACCCTCCAGCGAGCCAAGGTGTCCGAACCCTTCGGCTACCTGGTCAAACCCTTCGAGGAGCGCGAGCTCCACACCTCCATCGAGATGGCGCTGTACAAGCACCAGATGGAGCGCAAACTGCGGCTGAGCGAGCGCTGGCTCTCCACGACCCTGCGCTCCATCGGCGACGCGGTGATCGCCACCGACGACCGCGGACGGGTCAAGTTCATGAACGGCGTGGCCGAGACCCTCACCGGCTGGCCAGAGGACGAGGCCGAGGGTCGGGAGCTGGTCGAGGTGTTCGACATCGTCAACGAGGACACGCGAGAACCTTCGGAGAACCCCGTGGCCCGTACCCTGAGGGAGGGGGTCGTGGTCGGCCTGGCCAACCACACCGTACTCATCTCCCGGAACGGGTCGGAGCGGCCCATCGCCGACAGCGCGGCGCCAATCCGCGACGATGGGGGCGCGGTCTCCGGTGTGGTCATGGTCTTCCGGGACACCTCGGAGGAGCGGCGAGTGGAGCAGGAGCGTCAGCGGGTCCAGAAGCTGGAGTCCGTGGGCATCCTCGCCGGCGGAATCGCCCACGACTTCAACAACATCTTGACCGCCATCGTGGGCAACGTGAGCTACGCCAAGATCCTGCTGCCCCCGCAGGACGAGGCCCGCGAGCGCCTCGACGAGGCGGAGAAGGCGTCCTGGCGAGCCAAGGACCTGACCCAGCAGTTGCTCACCTTCTCCCGGGGCGGCGCTCCGGTGACGCGGCCGACGGAGCTGGTGCCCCTGGTCGAGGACTCGGTCGCCTTCGCGCTGCGGGGCACGAACATCCGCGGCCGGGTCTCCGCACCCGACGACCTGTGGACGGTCACCGTCGACCCGGGGCAGATGAACCAGGTGTTCAACAACCTGGTGATCAACGCCGGACAGGCCATGCCCGAAGGCGGGACCGCGGTGGTGACCCTCGAGAACGTGACCCTGCCCGGCGGGCACCCCTCGCTCCTGCCGGAGGGGCCGTACGTCAGGACGTCCGTCCGGGACGAGGGGGTCGGCATCTCCCGGGAGCACCTCGACAAGGTCTTCGATCCCTACTTCACCACCAAACACCGGGGCAGCGGCCTGGGCCTCGCGGTCTCCTACTCCATCGTCAAGAGCCACGCCGGTGCCCTCATCGCGGACTCGGAGCTGGGTCGGGGGGCCACGTTCTCGGTGTACCTGCCGGCCACCGACGCGCGACCGCTGGCGTCGGAGGACGCCGGTGCGGTGGTGGTGGCGGGGCAGGGCAAGATCCTGGTGATGGACGACGAGGAGTCCATCCGCTCCCTCGTGAGTCAGCTCCTGGCGAAGCTGGGGTACGAGGTGGCCACCGCCCCCGACGGCGCCACCGCCGTGGAGCTTTTCCGCAACGCGGCAGAGGGAGGCCGTGCCTTCGACGCGGTGCTGCTCGATCTGACCGTGCCCGGCGAGATGGGGGGGCTGGAGGCATTGACCCTGATGAAGGGGATCGATCCGAGCGTGAAGGGCATCGTCTCGTCGGGCTACTCCAACGATCCGGTGATCGCCGAGCACCGGCGACACGGGTTCCGGCGGGCCGTTGCCAAGCCCTTCAACATCGAGGAACTGAGCCGCACGGTGCGGGAGGTCGTGGCCGACGACGACTGACGCCGGGCCGGCGGACCGGGCCACCGAGCGGTGGCTGGGCCGCGGTCAGGGTGCGGGGCCCAGCCCCTCCAGGCGACGCTGTGCAAGCTCATGGGCTCCCTGGGTCCCGCGGGGAGGGTCCCGGACCCGCGCGTGGGCCCGCCGCGCCTCCTCCGCCAGTCCGCAGCTCTCCGCCATCCGACCGATGACGTGGTGCCACGAGGGGCCGAGCCTCCCCGCATCCCACATCACGTCGAGCTCGCTGTGGGCCGGCGCCGCTCAACGGCGCCGGAGGATGCCCAGCGCTAGCAGGACACCCATGGGGATCATCCCTGTGGCCGTCGCGCGGCCTGACGCTGCCCCACACTCGCACCCCCCATCCCCGCCACCACCCGGTCCGGGTGGCCCCGAGTCATCGTCGTCCCCGACCCCGGTGTCGTCGTCCCCGGCCGTGTCGTCATCGTCCCCGGCCGTGTCGTCGTCGTCGTCCGCCCCCCCGCAGTCCGTGTCCTCCCCGTCCACGTCGCCGTCACAGTCGTTGTCGATCCCATCCTGGCAGTCCTCGGCCGCGTCCGGGTGCACCGCCGGATCGTCGTCGTCACAGTCCACGTCGGACGTGTACCCGTCCCCGTCGTCGTCCCGCTCCACGTACATGGTCATCAGCTGGATCGAGCCCGAGGAGGAGTCCTTGTACAACAGCAAAAAGGCGTTGCCGACGGCCACGATCCGGGGCAGCAGCCGTCCCTCGCCGCCGTTGGTGTCGACCCCCAGGTCCGCGGGCTCGCTCCAGTGCTGTCCGCTGTCCAGCGAGTAGGTCCACAGAAGATCCGATCCGCTGGCCTGCTGGCTGCCGTTGGCCAGCAGCATCACCGCCACCACGGTCTCCCCGTCGTCCGATGCCCCCACGGCGGACAGCCCCGTGGACATGTGCCAGTCGCCCAGCCCGTCGCCGATCCGGATGTCGCTGCCGTACACCCGCTCACCCCAGGGGTCGTAGCGGTTGTAGTAGACCTCGTGGTGGGCGCCGTACGTGAAGTGGGCATGGCCCTGACCGTCCACGTAGGTGTCCACGAAGCCCCGGCGCTCGCTGCCCGAGGTGTGGCTCCAGGTGTTGGCGACCAGCTCTCCGACCAGATCCCCTCCCGCCTGGGCGTGCAGCAGGTAGGCCGTGCCCCCCGGATCCGGCACCCCGGACGCCAGGAACAGTCGGTCCCCGTTGCTCCGCATCCGGATCCCCGTGTCGGCGCGCCAGATCCCTCCGATGTCCCCCAGCTCGGTCGCGCCGTGCTCCCCGGCCTCCCACAGGCGCACGTCCCCCCAGACGTTGTCCCCCGCCCGGGTGTAGGCCACGTAGACAGGCCCTCCGACCTGCGCGACGCCGACCACGTAGTTCCGCCGCTCCCGGCTGCCCACCAGGTAGTCCCGATCCCAGACCCCGGCAGCTGACTTGCGGCGGTAGCGGATGTCGTTCCCCCCCTCGAAGTCCCCGTCGTGGCGGGTCACGATGTGCACCGACCCGTCCGCTCCGACGGCGATGGCCGGCGGGAAGTCCAGCTCCCCGTGGTGACCGTCCGCCGGATCCTCCTCCGCCAGCACGTTCCCCCCGGCGTCCAGCACAGTGTAGCGGTCGGAGATCAGGTGGACGTGCCCGTCGGGCCCGGTCGTCGCGTCGAACTGCGAGCCGCCGGTGATGGTGCCGTGCTGGGTCCAGGTGAGCGGCTGGGCGACGGCGGCGCCGCTGCCCCCCAGGGACAGGAGGAGACCGAGAACGGCCAGGAGGGTGAGCAGGTGCGGTCGGATTCCGGTCATCGCAGGCCCCAGGGAGGAGGTTCGCCCGGATCCTACCGCGTCCTACCGCGCCCGCGCGGCTCAGAGGGTTTCGCGGAGGGCCTCCAGCCTGCGGACCTCGTACGCGCCCACGGCTCCGGAGCCCACGAGGGCATCAATCTCGTCCCGGATGGAGGCCTTCTCGTCTGCCGCCGGTGGGTTCGCCTCCAGGCTCCGACGGTAGTCACGGGCCGCCTGGTCGGCCCAGCGCCCCCCGGCGAGGGAGAGCCGTGCCAGGGCGCGACGGCTGGCCGGGGTGCCCAGATCCCCCAGCCGCACGAACACGTTGCGGTTCGGGTCCCGGGACGCGATCTCCGCCTCGAGGAAGGCCACGTAACCGTCCAGATCGTCCTCCATCGTCCAGCGCAGGAGCTCCAGCCCCCCGTCCACGGAGCGGGTCCCCAGGCGCCGGTCGCTCGCGTCGAGGACCGCGGTCCGTGCCGCGTCGTCGAGGGCGTCGCCGTGCGCGGCGGCTTCCTCCCGGATCCAGGCCGCATGTTCGGGCGGCATCACCAGCGGAGGCGAGACCCAGCGGCCGTCCACCGGCGGCCCCTGGAGCTCCCGGCCGTGTTCCTTGGCGATGTGCTCGTAGTACCAAAGGGCTCGGGTGGCCCACGCCCGCTCCGCCTCGCGCCGAGACATCAGCGCCTCGGCCACGCCCCGGGTCCAGGCCTCGCAGGGGTAGGTGTGGAAGACCAGGTCACCGGGGTTGCGGTGCCGGGCGTCCCAGGTCGTCGGAAGGAGCCGGTCGTCGAGCCGCGCCATCACCTGGGGGACGAGCTCGGTGGTGACCCGGGTCAGCGCCAGCTCCTCCCAGGGTACGAAGGGCAGTGCCTCGGCCAGCACCGGGCATTCCCGCGGGAGATCGGCCTCCACCAGGAAGGTGCGCCCCTCGTGATCGTAGGCCGCAGGGTCCGCTTCCTCGGGCCTGCGGAACAGGTACAGCCGCACGTCGGTGACCCCGCGATTGGCCGCGCTGATCCGCAGCGGGAAGACCGGCGACCGGGTCTCGAACACCAGCTGCAGCGGCGGAAGGGTGACCCGCTCGCCGGCCGTCAGCTGCACCTGGATCGCCGCGAAGAACCAGCCCTCGTCGGCGTAGATCTGCAGGACGGGCGCCATCTCCACGGGGATCCGGTAGCCGTGCTCGCCGAGCCAGGCCGCCAGGGACTCTCCGTCGCGGGAGGAGAGCACGGCGAACTCGTAGGGTCCCACGGTGCCGGTCTCGTGCAGCTGGACCGCCCCGTCGTCCATCGCCAGCCCGCCACCCAGCGTGTCCCGGTTCCGCGCATCGGCGATCCACCGCTTCCAGGCCCGCATCCGCAGGTCCTCGGCGTAGCGCACCACCTCGTCGAAGATCGCCGGCTCCGCCGTTCCCACCGTGGGGAGCCCCGGCGTGGGCACGACCCAGGCCAGCCGGTCCGCCTCCCCCTCGTAGTCCACGAACAGCAGCAGGGTCTCCTTGCCGTCCAGGTGGAGCGCCACCGCCCGCTGGGCCGGCTCGTGCAGGTCGCCGACGAACAGGTCGGGGGCGAACATCCCTCCGTCGGCCCGCACGGAGCCCGGGACCGTCAGGGCGAGGCAGACAACGAGGACGGACACGGTCGACGGGGCGGATTTCATGACGCGCGGATCCCTCCCTCGAGTCTTCAACGGTGGCCGCTGCGAAGAGTCGCTCCACTCCGCGACATTCGCCGGGCGATCACCCGCCGAGACACGTTCAGGACGATGAACGGCAGCCCCCCGCCGACCCGGATGTCGTCCACGAAGATCCAGGACCAGACCAGCGCGGCGGCGGTCAGCACGAGCACGAGCGCCGATCCCCTCAGCACCGCGCCCCGCTCGGGGAGTTCGGCGCCCAGGTAGCCCCCCCGCGCCGCGGCCGTCAGCACGACCCCGACGACCAGGGCGCAGCCGAAGAGCCCCACGGCCCGGATCTCTCCGAGGAGCCGGGCGGGCCCCTCCAGGGGCAGCCCGAAGGCCAGCGCGCCCAGGACCAGCCACAGGTTGGTTCCCAGCAACACCGGATTGAGGGGCCGCCGAAGGGCCAGCAGTCCGGCCGTGATCACCACGGCCTCCCCTGCGGCCACCACGAACAGGGTCGCGGCGCGGGCCAGATCCACGTCGCCGGCCACGATGAAGCTCGACGCCAGGGTCAGGATCGGGGCGAACTGGACGACCTCGGCCGCGATGGCCTTGGACCGCGCGCCGCCCGCGTTCTCCTCCGTCACGGTGATTCCGACTCCGCGTCCTCGTCGCCCGGGGCCAGGAAGGGTCGGATCAGGCGCTCTCCGAGCCAGGGAACGAGCGTCCACTCACCCCTCCGGGCCCCGTACCAGGCCCGGTATCCGAACACGACGTACGGGATCCAGCCCAGCACCAGCCCCACCCCGCAGGTGAGCACGGACACCGCCAGCAGCACGATGCCCAGGGCCAGGGCCTGCCGGCGGTGGAACCGCAGGAAGGGCGATTCCATCACCAGCCGCCGGTGGATCTCGGCGAACCTGCGGGATTCCTCCTCCCACCCCGGGGGCTTGTTCCGGGCCATACGCCGGTGGATCCAGGGCTGGAGCCGGGGCGCGACCACCCGCTGCACGAAGGCCGCCGTGGCGATCTCGAACAGGGGCCACAGCACCGGCAGCCACAGGGCGTTCAGATAGCTGATCCCCGCGAACAGCGCCGCTGTCTTCGGGATGCCCTGGGGCCCCACCGGTTCGCCCACCCCCCGCAGCAGGCGCGCCCGCCCCTCCTCGCTCAGATCGATCTCCCCCCGGGCGTCCAGCGAAGCCACGGTCGGGACGTCGGGAAGCAACATGGGGCACCATCTTGGCAGGAATCCCCCCCGACGGGCAGGGGGGACGGGCACGGAACGACCCGGTAGCCTGGTGCCCGGGTTGCGCCGGCTCCGGAGTCGACGGGAACGGCCCCCGACGAGGAGACACGATGACGCCTTCCATCCTCCGAGCCTCCACCCTCCTGCTCACCGGCATGGCGCTCGCCCTGGGCGCCGCCTTCCCGCGGGCCGCCGAGGCCTGCAGCTGCGCCTTCGACGAGACCCAGATGCTGGCGCCGGCCGACGGCGAGACCGACGCGCCGACCAACGCCCGCGTCTGGGTGGGGGCCGGGCTGTTCTGGGGGTCCCGCGGTTCCTCCGCGGAGCGGGTCTCGCTGCTCGACGGCGCTGGCGCCCCGGTGGACGCGGTGGCCACGGAGATGGCCGGCTACATCGACCTGGTGGTGGTGCTCACCCCCGCCGCGCCCCTGATCTCCGGCGAGACCTACTCGATCCAGGTGGACGAGGACGAGGTCCTCGGGACCTTCACGGTGGGGGGTGACAGTGACACGGATGCCCCCGCGATCCCCGCCGAGCTGGACCGCGAGTCCTCCTCGTCGGCCCGCCACCCGAACATGATGAGCAGCTGCGGCCCCACCGACGTGGTCAGCCTGGAGCTGGAGCCCACCGGGCTGATCTACGTGGCCAACATCGAGGGTGTGGACGGCCTGGACCCCGACGGGCTCACCGGCGAGGCCTCCGAGCTCTCGGCCACCCCGGAGCTGTACATCGGCAGCGCCGGCTGCACCTGGAGCTGGCCCGACGCCGAGCCCCACGCCTCCACCACCGTGCGCTGGGGCGCCTTCGACATCGCGGGCAACTTCTCGGGCTGGAGCGAGCCCAGCGACGTGACCATCCCGGCCGCGGGCTGCAGCTGCACCCTGGAGGGTGGCGCTCCGCCCGCGGCCGGAGCCGCCGCCGCCGTACTGGCTCTCGCAGCCCTCGGCCTCCGCCGCCGCCGCTGAAGCCCGCGCATTCCCGGTCGCCAATCGCCCCCCGAGGGTGTATGGATCCCCCCTCATCGGAGGAGCGCCGGCCGTGAAGACCCTGGAACAGCTGCTGGAGACGGACAAGCCGGCCATCGGCCGGGTCCGGACGTGGATCGAGAACTCGGAGCGGGCGTGCGAGGTGCTGCCTCCGTCGCCCCAGCGGGAGGACCTGCTCGTGCAGCTGCAGGTGTCCACCCGATCCCCCCTGGGGGCCGTGGTCTACGAGACCGGCGGCATCCTGATCGACGGGGGGTGGCTGCGGATCCTCGGGTCGGGGGGCAAGGGCCGGATCGGGCGCTCCTTGCCGGCATGGAACGAGGCGCGCGGCCACGGCTTCCTGCTGGTGGCCGATGACGCGACCAGCGGCTTCTTCGCCATCAACGGCGGCGGGCTCGGGGACGACCCGGGCAAGCTGTACTACCTGGCCCCGGACCGCCTGGCCTGGGAGCCCCTGGGGCTCCCGTACTCGAAGTTCCTGCGCTGGGCGCTGGGCCCCGAGCTCGAGGCGTTCTACGCCGCACGGCGCTGGCCGGGCTGGCCCAAGGACGTGGCCAAGCTCCACGGGGACCGCACGTACGCCTACTACCCGCCCCTGTGGGCCCACGGGGGAGGCCCGGACACCAGCGAGCGCCGCTCGGTCAAGATCTGGGACGTGTACCGGATGAGGATGGAATCCCTCAGTCAGATCGGCTGACCTCGAACGCGCCGATACTCGGCGGCGACCCGTAGCACATCCCCCCCATGTCGCCCTCCAGCCCGGGCCAGTCGGTCCCGGCGCCGGCGGCGGGGCTGCTCGCGCCGATGGAGCGGTCCTGCTGTAGCTGGGGATCCTCGCCGATCACCGCCCCGCTCTCGGCCACCGGGAGGTCCGGCGTCGAGGCCGCCGGGTCGTCGTGCGCGTACCAGAGATTGTGGGCGAACGAGAAGCTCTCCGGGGCGGTGTTCGGACCGATGTTGATGTCCTCGTACGTGGACAGCAGCGACCGGTCGTAGGAGACCAGGTTGTTGATCACCTGGTTGTCCGCGCAGGGCTCGAACTCGTACGTGTCGCCGCTCACGCTCTCCTGGAGGATCCGGAACAGCCACTGATCCGGATCGACGATGGTGTTGTTCACCGCGGCACAGCCCACGCAGCCCACGAAGGCCAGCGCCGTCTCCGACCCCTCGATCACGTTGGCCACCACCCGGATGTCCCGGGCCTCGGCGTTGGACTCGGTGTCCGACAGCGGCGGACGGAAGTACTGGGGATCGGTCTGCCCCCCCAGGTTGACCGAGCGGTCGCCGGCATCCGTGAAGCGGTTCCAGCGGATCTCGATGTCCTCGCTGCCGCCCTTGCACTGGATCCCGTTGGCCGAGTGGTCGTGGAAGTGGTTGCCGGCGATCAGGCCGTGGTGGCAACCCACGTGGTCGACTCCGCTCCCACTGCCCCCGCCACCGCAGGCGGTGAACTCGCTGTCCAGCACCCAGTAGTGGCGGATCCCCGAGAGCTTGAGACAGTCCTCGTTGCCACCGGTGCCGACGTCGTGGAGGAACAGCCCCCGGAAGATCTGGTGGTGGGCCGCCGACTCGTTCGCGTACTCGCCCCCGTCGTCGCTGTTGATGCCGTTGTGGGCGCTGCCGCGGACTTCCAGGTCGTGGACGATCACGTAGCTGGCCCGGGTCAGGTGGAGGGCCTCGTTGCCTCCCTCGATCACCGGCCTGGCCTCCCCGGGGGCTCCCCCGATCCAGATCGGCGCGTCCTCGGTGCCCGCCAGGTCCGTCAGGCTGTTGCCACCCCCGTACGTACCCGCGTGGATCCGCACGGCGGTACCGGCCGACGCCTGGGACGCCGCGTGGCCGATGGTCGCGAAGGGAGCGTCCTCGCTGCCGTCGCCGCCCTCGTCGTCGCCGTCCTGGGCCACGTGGATCTCGTCCGTCGGTGAGGCCCCGTCCTCGAAGGTGGGGATGGCGCCGCAGTCGTCCGCGGTGGTGTCGTCGTCGCCCGTGGCATCGTCGTCGTCGCCGTCGGAGGTGTCATCGTCCCCCCCCGACGCGTCGTCGTCGGGCTCCCCCTCCGTGGGACAGGCGCCCCCGCCGAGCAGGACGGTCAGCAGCCCCAGGAGCCACAGGAGGCGCGTCGCAGGACCGGTCATCTCGTGATCTCCTGCCCCGGGTTCGACTCTCCGCTGAGGTGTTCCACCAGCACATCCACGAACGCCCGCGTCCTCCGCGGCACGAACCGCGACGCCGGGTAGAACACGTGGAGCCCCACGTACGACTCGGCCGTGTACTCGTCCAGCAGCCGGACCACCCTCCCCTCCCGCAGGTCCTCGGCGAAGAACACCGGGAAGGAGTAGGTGATCCCCAGACCCGCCAGGGTCGCGGCCCGCAGCAGCTGGTTGCTGTTGGTCTGGAGGTTGCCCTCGGCCCGGTGGACGAAGGGCACGCCGTCCGGGGCGGTGAAGTGCCACTGGGGGTTCAGGTAGCCCAGACAGTTGTGGTCCACCAGGTTCGCGGGGTGCGCTGGCCTTCCGTGCTGCTCGAGGTACCCGGGCGATGCGAACAGCGCTCCCCGGAGCTTGAGCAGCCGCCGACCCACGGCGCTGCTGTCCGGGAACTGCTGGTGGGGCAGCCGCCCGGCGACCAGCAGGTCGAACTCCCCGCTGAGGTGGGCCACGGGGTCGGGCACCAGCGACAGCGTCAGGGACACGCCGGGGTGGGCATCCAGGAAGGCCGGGACCACCCGCTCGTACAGCACGTCGTTCTCGAAGTAGGTGGGCATGATCACCCGCAGGATGCCGGTGACACGCCCGGTGGCTTCCCGGACACTCTCCAGCGCCTCGGCCAGATCGCCGGGGACGTCGCGGACCCGCTCGAAGAGCTGTTCCCCCGCCTGGGTCAGGCTCGAACTCCGTGTGGTCCGCCTCAGCAGCTGGACCTCCAGGCGCTGCTCCAGGGCGCTGATCCGCTTGCTGACAGCCGACGGCGACAGGTCCAGCCGGGCCGCCGCCGCGCGGAAACCGCCCCGCTCGACCACCTCCACGAACACGGCGATGTCGTCCAGGGGAGTCCTCATGGTCCCTTCCTCTCGGCGGCGGTGCGCGGTCGCACGCCGCCAGGTCCTGTGATACGCGTCTGTATCGAGGTATGTCGATGCGCACTTGGATGATCCCGGCGATCGTGCCGCTGCTGTCGATCGGTCTGCTGGGCGCCGGACCGCCCCCCCGCAACCTGGACCTGACCGTCGAGTCCGACCGGGCGCTCGCCTTCCTGCTGACCCGGGGCAGCACCGATCCCACCGAGGGGGTCGTCTTCCACTGGACGGGGACCATCCACGCGCGGATTCCGGCGGATCCGGGCGCCGAGCCACGACGGGAGTTCTCCCGACCGATCCTGCACTTCGAGGGCTTCAACGTGGCCCACTTCTACCCGGGCGAGGAGCCGAACACGACGCGGATGCTCAGCCGGGAGCTGGGCCTGTACCTGGATCCGGAGACCGGCGGGATCCTGGACTGCTGGAACAACCCCTTCACGGGAAAGCAGGTCACGGTCCTGCCGGTGCTCAACGATCCGGTGAACCTGGTCCTCGGGGACGCCGAACCCGCGGTCCTCGGGGACGATGTCGTCTGGTCCTTCGAGATCCCGCTGGCCTACCCCTCTCCGCTTCCGGTGGACGAGTACCCTCGGTATTCGGCGAGCAACACCTACGAGAGCCTCGAGATCTTCGACCTCGTGGCCTCGGCCACCGACCTGGCGGATCCGAGCCTGTCCAGCGTGCCCGTCACCCTGGCGTGGACACGCGTGGGCCAGTGGCTCCCGTGGATGCAGATGGGCCAGCACCCGGGGCAGCTCGTGTACCACGTCACCGGCCGCAAGCTGCCCGGCGGCTTCCCGGACCTGCCCCAGCGGCTGAGGGACTACGTTCACGGGAACGCCGAGGCGTTCGCCAGCGCGCCGGTCGAGGACCTGGGCCAGCCCAATGCCACGAGCTGGACCGTGTTCCACGAGCACCTCACGGCAGGCGCGTACTCTCCCGAGTGTGCGGTCCATGCGGCCGATCCCGCCTCTCCCGACGACTGAAATGTCGATTATGCCTCTTTTCGAAACAATAGGGTGAACTTCCCCATCGTTGCCCACCCGCCGACACAGCGCTACAACCTCCCCAGAACGTGAACACAGCGAGCCATGACACCGCTCCGATGGGAGGAAGATATGCGACACCACCGAAACAATGACCCGATCGATCTCACGAACCTGACGGCCCTGCTGGCGCTGACCCTCGCGTTCGCGCTGGTGCTGGGCTGCCCCACCACCGCCCAGGACACCGACGGCGACGACGAGAACCTGGAGTCCGGTGACGACGACGACGCTCCCGCCTGCGACGAGCCGGTGCAGCTGACCTCCCTGGACGGGCTGATGGAGGCTCTGGAGACCGGGCGACGGGTGCAGGTGACCCTGTACTACGGCGAGTGCACCCTCGACGGCGCGGCCGTCATCGACGCCTCGGGCGGCATGGTCGTCGACGCCTTCGAGTACTTCGGCGAGGGCGCCATCGGCAACGAGCACGCGTACGTGGCCATGTCCAAGTCCAGCCTCGTGGGCATGTACGGGGACCACTTCCAGGACTACGTCAAGGTGCGGGTCTACGCAGACGACTCGGTGGAGGTCATCGCCGAGTACCTGGACCCGGTGACCTATGCGGTGGAGATGCACGAGGAGTTCGAGTGCGAGCTGGACACCGGGGACGGCGGTCAGGTGGTCCTCCACACCCTGTGATCCCCCGCCCTCAACCCCACATCTCCCTGCGCCCGTCCCGCCCCGGTCTGGTACGCTGGGCCCCATGCGAGCGACCGGCGATCCCAGGACCCTTGCTGCTCGACGCTGGGCCTCCGGCCTCGCGCTGCTGACCCTGATCCCCCTGGCCCTCCACTGCGCTCCCGGGGACGGCCCCGGCAGGCGCTACGTGGGGAACATCGAGAACCTGGAGATACCCATCGTGGGCGGGCACACCACGACCGGATGGGACTCGGTGGTCTTCCTGGGCATGTGGGACGGCAACTGGGGCAGCATCTGCTCGGGCACCCTGGTCTCGCCGGACGTGGTCCTGACCGCTGCCCACTGCATCGAGGACTTCAACGCCACCGTGGAGGTGTACTGGTGCGACGAGTGCTACCAGGGCCAGTACATCGTCTACGACTGGATGCGCACCTCCACCGACTACCACGAGCACCCCCAGTACGTGTGGCAGGGCTACACGGTGGAGAACGACATCGCCGTGCTGGTGCTCAACGCCAACGGCCCCACGACCCCGGTGCCCATCAACCGGACCAACCCGTCCAACAGCTGGCTCGGCAACTCCAACCCGATCCCCTTCATCGGCTTCGGCGACACCGGGTACAACTACGAGGACTCGGGCACCAAGCGCGAGGTGGATATCCCGGTGACCAACTGGGACAGCCAGTTCCTGCTGTACACCGGCCACAACCACAACACCTGCCAGGGGGACTCGGGCGGTCCGGCCATGACCGACCACCAGGGCGGGTGGCACGTGGCCGGGGTGACGTCCTGGGGTAGCGGGGAGAGCTGCACCAGCGACAGCGGAAGCACCCGGGTGGACCAGCACGAGGACTGGATCGACTCCTTCACCGGCGGCTGGATGCCGGACGACGACGACGACACCGGCGACGACGACACGGGCGACGACGACACCGGCGACGACGACACCGGCGACGACGACACCGGCGACGACGACACAGGCGACGACGACACCGGTGACGACGACACAGGCGACGACGACACCTACGTTCCGCCCGTCGACGACTTGCCTCCTCCGCGCACCAGCGGCCAGTACGGCATGCCCGACGGCATCAACTGCGTCGGCTCCCAGGCGGGCACCTCGGCGGGCCTCGCCGCGGCGATCCTGGGGCTGCTGGTCGGCGCCGCGGCGCTGCGAATCCGCCGCCGTTGATGCCCCATGCAGGCTAATCCCTGCCTGTCCTGCGACGCGGTCTGCTGCCGCCGCTACGCGATCTACGTGATCCCCGCCGACATCCGCCGGATCGCGGACCACCTGGACCGGCCGCCCGCGGACTTCGTGACCGTCGAGACCGTCGACCTGGCCCCCGAGCTCCCGGTCGTCTACCTGGACGGGCGCCCCTCCCAGCTGGTGTTGGCCCCGGCCCCCGGGGGCGAGGACTGCCTCTTCGTCGACCCCGCCACCCGCCGCTGCACGATCCACGACCACGCGCCGTACATCTGCCGGATGTACCCACACACCGTGGCCGGCGAGCGGGAGCCCGAGATCCGGCTCAAGAACACCATCCTCTGCCCCGCCCCCTTCCCCCTGTCGGCCGACCTGCGCGAGGAGCTCCTGGAGCTGTCGATGGGGTTCTGGAACGTGGACGTCCAGGCCTACCGCCTGGCGGCCCAGCGCTGGAACGTGGGTGGCGCCGAGGGGGGTCTCGCCGCCTTCGTGGCGTTCTGTCTCGACGACGACTGATCCCCCCCGAGGTGCTAGCATCGCCTCCCGCCTGGAGGGCGAACCATGTACGAGCTTCTGATCGAGGGCCTGACGAGGGTGTTCACCCTCACCGATCCGGACACGGACGCGATGGTCAAGGACCTGGCGGCGCGCGCGCTGCTGGTGGTCCTGGTCCTGCTGCTGAGCTACCTGGCCAACCTGATCACCAAGCGGATCCTGCTCAAGGTGATCCGCGGCACGGTCAAGCGGACCGATACCCGCTGGGACGACGCCCTGCTGGAGAAGAAGCTCTTCAACCGGGCAGCCCACCTGGCGCCGGCGCTGGTCATCTACCTGATGGCTGGTGTGCCCTTCGAGAGCCTGGAGGGCTGGATCTCGGCCACCCGGGCGGCGGCCAACATCTACATGTTGATCGTCGGCGCCCTGGTCCTGGACGCCCTGCTCAACGGCGTGCTCAGCATCTACCGCACCTTCGACGTGGCCACCCGGGTGCCCATCCGCGGGTTCCTGCAGGTGATCAAGGTGGTGCTGTTCTTCATCGTCGGCATCTTCGTGCTGTCGATCCTGATGAACGAGTCGCCCAAGTTCTTCCTCGGCGGCCTGGGCGCGCTGACCGCGGTCCTGATGTTGGTCTTCAAGGATCCGATCCTGGGGCTGGTGGGCGGAATCCAGCTGTCCACCAACGACATGGTCCGCATCGGTGACTGGGTGTCGCTGCCCAAGTTCAACGCCGACGGCCCGGTGATCGACATCTCGCTGACCACGGTCAAGGTCCAGAACTGGGACAAGACCATCACCACCATCCCGACCTACTCGCTGATCTCCGACTCGTTCAAGAACTGGCGGGGGATGACGGACGCGGGAGGCCGGCGGATCAAGCGCAACCTGCACGTGGACATCAGCTCGATCCGCTTCTGCACCGAGGAGATGCTGGAGCGGTTCCGCAAGATCGAGTTCATCTCCGAGTACATCGAGGCCAAGAACGCCGAGGTGACGGCCTACAACTCCGAGCACGGGGTGGACGAATCCATCGAGATCAACGGCCGCCGGATGACCAACGTGGGCACCTTCCGGGCCTACGTCACCGCCTACCTGCGCAACCACCCGCGGATCCACCAGGAGGGCCTGACCTTCCTGGTGCGGCAGCTGCAGCCGGGGCCCAAGGGTCTGCCGATCCAGGTCTACGTCTTCACCAAGACGACCGCCTGGGCCGACTACGAGGGCATCCAGGCGGACATCTTCGACCACCTGCTCGCCGCGGCGCCGGAGTTCGACCTGCGCGTGTTCCAGGATCCCACCGACAACGACATCGGCATCCGGCTCAAGACGGCGGACGGCGAGGCGACCCATCCGTCGGTGATGGCGTGAGCTGCTAGGGAAGAGGGCGTCAGGCGTCAGGCGTCAGGCGTCAGGCGTCAGGCGGGGGAAGCGTGCTCGCTGCCTGCGGCAGCATCGCCGTTTGTTCTTCCGGATCGGATGTCGAGTGAGGCGGGACGACCTCTCCGCCTGTTGCCCCAAGCCTGAAGCCTGAGGCCTACGAACGGAGTTCCGGCTACAGCGCCTCCGTGGCCGTCTTCAGGTACTTCAGGTACTTCTTGAGGCTGCCCTCGGTCAGCTCTTCCTCGATCCACTGGGGGATGCGGCGGCCCGAGTCCAGGTTGGAGACGTAGACGACCATCGTCCGCCCGGCCGATGAACCGGGGTACAGGGAGTACTCCCCGGCGGTCCAGGCGATGTCGTTGTCCGCGCTGGGGTCGATCTCGAAGGTCAGCAGCCCCTGGCCCTCGTACACGTCCCGGACCACCGTCCACTGGATGTCCTGGGTCACGACCTTCATCGTGTACGACACCGTCAACCTGCGGTGACCGGTCGCGACCTGCTCGTCTCGGAGGATCTGGCAGTCCTTCATCGCCTTGGACGCGGCCTCGCTGTGGGCCTCGCTCGTCAGGATGGAGAAGATCTCCGCCTCGGAGCCCTGGATCTCCACGATCCCGGTGGCCGTGGCCACGCTGGAGTCCGGATCCTCCTTGGACGCGTAGACCACCACCTTGCCGGCCTCGATCTGCGCCCGCTGGTCGTCGCTGAGTACGGGGCAGTCGGGCTTGTTCGCCGCCGACGCGGCCGTCGCGCCGATCAGGATCAGCAGCAGAATCCCCGATCCCAGGATCCTCGTCGTCATTCGATACCTCTCGCTCCACACGTGGACCGGGGTGCGCGCGTCCCCCCGGAGCCGATGCTGTCTCCGTCGGCCTTGTATGGTGGCAAGGGAACGGTCCACGGGCAAGGGACAAAACCTGCGCCGGCGGCGCTGCTACCCTGGGCCGGTGCGCGAACGCCCCCACCTGTTCGGGATGCTCCCCGACGACCTGGTCCGGGGGCTGCGCGACCACGGCGTCCGGATCCGCGACGGCGAGGCCCGTCGGATCGTGGCCCACGTCGTGGGGCGCGGCCTCCCCGGCTACCCGACCGCGCGGCCCGTACCCCGCTCGGTGGAGCGGGCGGTGGACGCCCACCTCGACCGCGCTGCACTGCAGCTCGTCGAGCGGATCGAGGACTCCCACGACGGCTTCGTGCGCTACCTGTTCCGCTCACCGGACGGCGCCCTGTCCGAGGCGGTCCGGATCCCCCTCGCCCAGCCCGGCCGGTCCACCGTCTGCCTCTCCTCCCAGGTGGGCTGCGCCCAGGCCTGCGCCTTCTGTGCCACCGGCCGCCTGGGATTTCGCCGCCATCTCCGGGCCTGGGAGATGGTCGCCGCCCTGTGCGCGGTGCGCGACGACACCGAGGGCCGGATCACCGGGGCGGTCTTCATGGGCCAGGGGGAGCCGCTGCTCAACCAGGCCGCCGTGATCCGAGCCGCGCAGATCCTCTCCCACCCCTGTGGGGGCCGGATCCGGGCCGAGTCGATCAGCGTGTCCACCTCGGGCGTCGTTCCCGAGATCCGCGCCTACACCCGCGCCGGCCACCCCTACCGCCTGATCGTCTCGCTCACGTCGACGATTTCGCAGCGACGGAGCGCGCTGATGCCGGCCGCGGCCCGCTGGCCCCTCGAGGAGCTGGCGGACGCCATCCGAGACCACGCCGCCGCGAGCGGTACCCGGGTCACCGTGGCCTGGGTCGTACTGGGGGGCGTGAACACCGGACCCGAGGAGGTCGAGGGCCTCCGTCGCCTCTTCGGCGACACGCCCCTTCGCATCAACCTGATCGACGTCAACGACCCCCGCCCCGACGGCTTCCGACGGGCCACCCCCCGGGAGCTGGACCGCTTCCGGGACCGGCTGCGAGCCCTGGGTATGCCCGTGGTCCGCCGCTACTCCGGCGGCGCCAGCACCCACGCCGCCTGTGGCATGCTGGCGGCGAGGAGGGAGACCTGACCATGCCCACCGAAGCGTCCCAGCGAGCCCTGGTCGGGCTGCGCGACCTCGACAGCCTGCAGTGGTACGTCATCCCCCTGCTGGCCTTCGTGTTCTACGTCTACACGATGGAGATCCGCCGGTCGCGGCGCTCGGGCAACTGGGACGCCATCATCGCCGGCGCGACCCTGTTCGGCATGGACCTGATCAACGAGACCTGGAACGGCTGGGTCTTCCACCTGACCCAGCGCTCGGCCCTGTGGACCGCCCCCGGGCCCACGGCCCTGCGCACCGGCATGGGCTGGAACCTCGAGATCATGTTCATGTTCGCCATCGCCGGCGTGGTCTTCTACCACTCGTTCTCCAAGGACCCGAAGGCGAAGTTCTTCGGCATCCCGGAGCGTTGGCTCGTCGCCGTCGCGTACTCGGCGTTCTGCGTGTTCATCGAGTGCCTGCTGAACAAGGCCGGACTGCTGGTGTGGGAGTACCGGTTCTGGAACCGCTCCTTCGAGGGGGTGTGGCTGATCTTCCTGTTCGGCTACTTCCACTTCTACGTGGCGGTGATCCTCGTGCTGGCGCTCAAGACGCTCAAGCAACGGCTCATCGCGGTGTGGGGCATCTACACGGTGGGGATCGTGGCCAACGTCATCGCCCTGGGGATCCTCGGCTGGGTGTACTGACCGCGACCGCCCACCTTGCCCCGTCGTGTATGCTCTTCCACCGGGAGGAGTCATGCCCGAGGGGATCCGACGTCTGGCGACCACGGCCCTCGCCCTGGTGTGCCTGGCACCCGGCGCGGCGGCGGCGGACTCCCTGATCACCACCTACAACAACGACAATTCGGGACACAGCGGCTGCATCTTCGACGTGGTGGCGCTGCAGGACGTCACCATCAACAGCTTCGACACCAACGTCTCCGCCGGCCTGGGCGGCACCTGCGACGCCGATGTCTGGTTCATGCACGGCTCGGGGTACGCGGACGCGACCAACCCCGGCGCCTGGACCACCCTCGGTAGCGCGTCGGGCGTGTCCCCGGCCGGGTCCGGGAACCCGACGCCGATCCCCATCGCCTTCGAGATCGAGATCCACGCCGGAGACACGGCGAGCTTCTACGTGGAGGTGGGCAGCTGCCCCCTGTTCGGCGGGCTCCGCTACTCCTGGGGCGACGCGCTGGGGGACGTGGTGGCCCAGGACGCCTACATCCAGGTACTCGACGGCTTCTGCCTGGACTCGTTCAGCAACGCCGACGAGCCCCGGACCTGGAACGGCACCGTGCACTACACCCCGGGCCTGCTCTGCCTGGGGGTGGACGACGACGGGGACGGCTTCACCGACTGCGACGACTGCGACGAGACCGACCCCACCGTGTACCCCGGAGCGCCCGAGCTCTGTGACGGCATCGACAACGACTGCGACGGGATCGTGGGCGACGCCGTGGACGGGGACGGGGACGGGGTGACGGCTTGTGACGGCGACTGCGACGACGCCGAGGCCGAGGCCTACCCCGAGGTCTGCGACGGCATCGACAACGACTGCAACGGCACCGCCGACGACGGCGTCACCGACGACGTGGACGGGGACGGGGTCAACACCTGCCAGGGGGACTGCGACGACTCGGACCCGGCCGTGTACCCGGGCGCGGACGAGGACTGCGACGGGGGCGTGGACGCCGACTGCGGCAACGACCTGTACCTGGAGATCGACGACGACCAGGACGGCTACGCCGAGTGCGAGGGGGACTGCGACGACGGCACCTCCCTGGTCCACCCCGGCCACGCCGAGGAGTGCGACGGCATGGACAACGACTGCGACCCGCTCACCGACG
>CAZITQ010000044.1:1114-46704 GCA_964542165.1 uncultured Rickettsiales bacterium | reverse complement strand
ACAGCCTTTGGACAGCCGCCGCTCTGCGGCGCCTGACCACACCGCCCACCGCTCCTACGACTACGAAATAGTTTGAGAAGAGAAGGAAGAAGGCAGGGAAGAAGACCCGGACGCCAACTTGCGGGCGAGATGGCGGCCATCTCGAGAGTTAGTTGGCGAAAATGCCAACTCGTGGGCGAGATGGAGGGTCATCGGCGGAGTTGGTTGGCGAAAACGCCAACTCGTGGGCGAGATGGCGGCCATCTCGGGAGTTGGTTGGCGAAAATGGCAACTCGTGGGCGAGATGGCCGGTCATCGGCGGAGTTGGTTGGCGAAAACGCCAACTCGTGGGCGAGATGATTTTCATCTCCGCCGTGAGTTGGCATCAGCGGCGATTCTGCTCTCGATGGCCAGACGGATGCGGATCGATCGTTCGGCCGCGGGGTCCCGAGGTCTGGACCGGGCCTGACGGGCGCCCTCCCGCGTCATACCGAGGGCAGCCGCCCGCCGCTCCTGTTCTGAAGGGAACAGCGAATGACGGCCGTTTGAGGCGAACCTCAGGTGCCAGATGTTCATGGGCTCGATTTCTCGGGGGGGGGCCCAAAGCTAGTCACGGAGAGTCGGCGCGCAACTCGCGCGTGCGGGTCGGCTCCTTGACACCATTCAGAGCCGTAGTTAGCTCCAGCTAACAGAGCCCCAGGGAGGGGTGCCCAAACAACGACTCCAGCGAGGGACGACCATGGCGACCATCGATCATATCGTGGACCTGCTCGGCGACGAGGCGGACGATCTACTGAACTACCGGGCGAAGGGCTTCGACCAGGAGACCCTGCACCTGCCCGGGCCGGACTTCGTGGACCGGGTGGTGTCGCTGAGCGACCGCACGCCCACGGTGCAACGGAACCTGCAGACCATCCTGGATCATGGCCGCCTGGCCGGGTCGGGCTATGTCTCGATCCTGCCCGTCGATCAGGGCATCGAGCACTCGGCGGGCGCCTCGTTCGCCCCCAATCCGATCTACTTCGACCCCGAGAACATCGTGAAGCTGGCGGTGGAGGGCGGCACCAACATGGTCGCCTCGACCCTGGGTGTGCTGGGTTCGGTGAGCCGGCGCTACGCCCACAAGATCCCGTTCCTGGTGAAGCTCAACCACAACGAGCTGCTGACGGTCCCGGCCAAGCCGGACCAGATCATGTTCAGCTCGGTGCAGCAGGCCTTCGACCTGGGCGCCGTGGCCGTGGGTGCCACCATCTACTTCGGCAACGAGACCTCCAACCGCCAGATCCAGGAGGTCGCCGACGCCTTCACCTACGCCCACCAGCTGGGCCTGGTGACCGTGCTGTGGTGCTACCTACGCAACCCCTACTTCAAGACCGACGACGCCGACTACCACGCCGCCGCCGACGTCACCGGCCAGGCCAACCACCTGGGCGCCACCCTCCAGGCCGACATCGTCAAGCAGAAGCAGGCCCAGACCAACCACGGCTACACAGCCCTGGACTTCGGCAAGACCCACGACAAGGTCTACTCCGACCTGACCCCGGGCGATCACCCCATCGAGCTGGTCCGCTACCAGGTGGCCAGCAACTACATGGGCCGCGTCCCCCTCATCAACTCCGGCGGCTCGTCCGGCGACAACGACTTCGCCCAGGCCGCCCGCACCGCCGTCATCAACAAACGCGCCGGCGGCATGGGCCTCATCTCCGGCCGCAAGGCCTTCCAGCGCCCGATGGAGGATGGGGTGAAGTTGCTGAATCTGATCCAGGATGTGTTCCTGGAGGATGGGATCACGATCGCCTGATCGCGCGATCCACGACTGACGCCGAGGTCCCGCGCCAGAGGCTGGATTCACCCGCCCGGCACATCTCGCGCGATACGAAATCCAAGGTCGTCTCGACGAAGGTCGGGGGAGTTGACGCTCTGGGACGTGGCGCGAAGCAGCGAGGAATCCGCAGTCCTCCACGACCCCCCCCGATGTAGCCCCCTGTATGCCGTCCACTCCCGGACGTTTCCGGCCATGTCACAAAGGCCCTGCTCGGTGTTCCCAGCCTTCTTCTGGCAGACCTTCCATGTCCGGTTCTGCCCGCAGCCAGGACCGCCGTCGTTCATGACTGCATAGACGCAGCTTGGCTCCCCTTCCGACCAGGGATACCACTCCCGGCTGTACCGACTCGTCGCGGCAAATTCCCACTCCTGGTCCGTAGGAAGTCTGGCGCCCATCCACTTCGCGAAATCAGCGGCCTCCTCTTGGTCGACACAATTCATGGGATGTTCGGCCCGGCCCGTCTGCCCGCGCGCCCGCCCTGGGTCGCCGTCGCGGAAATTGCAGTCTGGCGCAACCGCGGCTGGCCATTCGCAGGCTCCATCGGCCACACACCTCGACCATTGCCCGACGGTCACTTCAGTCTTCGAGATCTGGAATGAAGCCAGGTATCTCCCCTTCACCCTTCGTTCCTCGATGGTGATCCAAACCACGTCTTCGCCCCGCAGCGGGAACAAAGCGAAGACAACCAGGAAGACCAACGCGAGCATTCCAAGGCCGATCGCCGCGGTCCGGACCCAAGGCCGTTGCGGGGCCGATTCCTCCACAGGGGCAGGCGCATCCCAAGCTGTCAACGAGCGCGGGCTTGATACTGCTCGCGGAGCGGACATCCGCTCCGTTTCATCCTGGCCCGCGGCCCGGTCTCGTATTTCGCGTTCGCGTTCCGCCTCCTCGAGTCTCTCCGCCTCCTCCCTCGCCTCTCGCTCCGCCTCGATCCGCTCCTCGGCTGCAACCGCTCCACCCTCCAGGGCCGTCACGAACTCCGCCGCGCTCCCGATCCGCTCGCCCGGTTCCGCCGACAACGCAGGCGACAGCGCGGCCACGATCTCCGGCGGGATGTCCGAACAGAACGCCGACGGGGACATCAGCTGTTTGCGGGCCTTCTGTTCGAGGATCTGGAACTGGGTGGCGGTGGCGTCCCAGGGGAGGCGGCCGGCGAGCATCTCGTAGAGGATCATGCCCAGGGAGTAGACGTCGGCGCGGCGGTCGACGGCCTTGGCGTCGGCGTACTGCTCGGGGGCCATGTACTCGACGGTGCCCATGCCGGTACCGGTGCGGGTGCCGGAGGCGTCCACGTCCTTGGCGATGCCGAAGTCGATGACGTGGGGGGCGCCGTCGGGCGTGATCAGGATGTTGTCGGGCTTGATGTCCCGGTGCACGACGCCCTGGTCGTGGGCGTACCCCACGGCGTCCAGCAACCGCTGGAAGAGAGGCCAGGCGCGCTCCCACGGAATCGGTCCCACGACCTCGCCCACCGCGTCGGTCAGCGGCGTGCCCTCGACCAGCTCCATCACCAGCGCCAGTTCGCCGCCGTCCACCACGAGATCGAGGACGGCCACGATGCCCGGGTGCTGCAGCTCCAGACCCATCGAGGCCTCACGCTCGAAACGGTCCCGGTAGTCGGCGTTGTGTGCGTACTGGGCGTGCATGACCTTGATCGCCACGTCCCCGCCCTGGCGATCCGCGATGGCCCTCGATCGGTGGCGGCCGCGGTACACAACCCCCATGCCCCCCTCGCCGATGACCGACAGGAGCTGGTACGCGCCGACCGCGGACCGCATGCCCGGATCGCTCGCCCCCGTCGGACCGGGCCCCGACGTGGGACCGCCCAAGGCCCCCGCGACCAGCGCGCCCTTCAGCCCGTCGTACTCCTCCTGGGTGATCTGCCCCGCCTCGAGCAGCGCGGCGAGCTTCTCGAGTTGTTCCGGTACCGTGGGCACGTCGAACTCATCCCCCGTACGAAGGGCCAGCATAGCTCAGGCGACGAACACGTGTGCGCGCGGCCAGGCCATGTCAGCATGGAGGCATGGCCCCCGTTCGAGCCCTCGTGTCCCTGGCGATCCTCGCGCTCCCCTGCGCGGCCACCGCCGACACCCCCCTCGCCCTGACGACCCCCGACGGCCGCGCCCGCACCGCCATCGTCCACGAACCCGCGGACTGGGACGGGACCACCCCGATGCCGGTGGTCCTGGTGTTCCACGGAGGCGGGGGCAACGCGGAGGGCACCCAGGACCACGTGGGCATGGACGAGACCGCGGACGCCCACGGATTCCTGGCGGTCTACCCGGAGGGGGTGGGTAAACGTAGGCTGGGCAAGCACTTCGGGACCTGGAACGGGGGGTACTGCTGCGGGCCGGCCATGGAGCAGGGGGTGGACGACGTGGCCTTCGTGGGCCAGCTGCTGGACGAGCTCGGGGAGGGCTGGCCCATCGACGAGAAGCGCATCTACGCCACGGGGATCTCCAACGGCGGGGTGATGTCCCTGGCCCTGGCCTGTGGGCTGTCCGACCGGATCGCCGCGGTGGCGCCCATCGGCAGCCCTGGCGCGGCGCCGGATTGCGCGCCTTCGCGCCCCGTGCCGGTGCTGCTGTTTCACGGCACGGCCGACACCTGCGCGCCCTACGACGGAGGCGAGACCTGCGGCGGCTGCTGGTCGCGGTTCTTCGAGCAGACCCTGGGGGTCGAGATCGACGCCGGGGACATCCACGGCTGCGCCGGGGCCCGGGAGCAGCTGGAGAGCTGGCGGGCGGCGAACACGTGTTCGACCACGTCGGCGGCCACCTTCTTGACCACCGACGACGCGGTCTGCGTCCGCTACGACGGCTGCGCCGAGGGTGCCACCGCCGCCCTGTGCACCATCGGCGGCGGCGGCCACACCTGGCCCGGCGCCGATCTGGCGTGCAATCCCAAACGCCGCCTGTGCCGCAAGATGCTCACCATCCTGGGCCCCACCAGCGAGGCCACCGACGCCAACGAGATCATGTGGGCGTTCTTCGAAGAGCACCCCCTTCCCTGAGGGCGACGATCAGCCTTTCCTTGACGAATCCCCCGCGCGATCCAATGATCGAACCGTCCATCGGGCGGCAGGTGCGGACTCGGCGATCTCGCCGGGGACGAAGAGGGAAGCCGGTGAAATGCCGGCGCGGCCCCCGCCACTGTGACCGGGGACGAAACCGGGAACCATGCCACTGCGCTTCGACGCGTGGGAAGGCCCCGGGAGTAGACCGATCCGGAAGCCAGGAAACCTGCCTGCACGCCCTGTGTGGACCGGTCCCCGGGGTGTGGGGCCTGGTCGGACGACGGCTGTTCCTCCCCATCCCCCTCACGGACCGCAATCGCCGGGGTCGTCCGCGTCCCCGGTCGCATGTGGCACTGCGCCGCGGAAGGGAGACGCAGATGGACTGGGGTACGAACGTCTTACGGGGGACCGGATTGCCCGCGCTGGCCGCGCTGGCGTTGATGCTGGGCTGTCCGGGACCGGATGACGACGACAGCGCTGGCGGCGACGACGACACCGCCGGTGACGACGACGTCACGGGGGACGACGACACGACGGGCGATGACGATGCAACGGGGGACGACGACACGGCGGATGACGACAGCGCCGGTGACGACGATGATGACGACACCGCCGCGGACGACGACAGCGCCGGTGACGACGACGACACCCCCGGGGAGGATCCCTACGCCGACGCCGTGATCAGCTTCACCCCCGGCGAGAACGCCGGATTCGGCCAGGAGGATCTGCCCGACATCGTCCTCGGCCCCCCCGAGGGCGCCGGCGAGTTCGGCGGCTCGACCCACGTGGTCAGCCTGGGCAACGGCGGCGAGATCGTGCTCGAGTTCCTGGACGTCCCCCTCATCGACGGACCGGACGCCGACCTGATCGTGTTCGAGAACGCCTTCGTGGGATGGCTCGAGAAGGGCTTCGTGGCCGTCAGCGAGGACGGGGTGGTGTGGCACGAGTGGCCCTGCGATCCCGAGGACGCCGACGGGGGCTACCCGGGCTGCGCCGGGGTCGAGCCCGTGTTCGCCAACGCGGCCAACGGACTCGATCCCACGGATCCCGAGGTGGCCGGCGGCGACGCCTTCGACCTGGCCGACCTGGGCCTGAGCGAGGCTCATTACGTCCGGATCCGCGACAGCGGCACGAACATCTACGGCGGCGACACCGGCGGGTTCGACCTGGACGCCATCGCCGTGGTGCACGGCCTGTAGGCCGGGGAGGATCCGCCATGCGAGACACCCTCTCCGTGCCCTCGTTTGCCCTCCTGTTCACCCTCACCCTGGCCGGCTGCCCGGTGGACGACGACGACGTGGGGGACGACGACAGCGCCGCCGCCGACGACGACGACGACGGCCACTCGCAGACCCACGCGGTGGTCACCACCACGGACTTCACCGTCGGCTCCCTGGCCACGGTGGATCTCGGCGACTGGACGGTCAACGACGAGATCACCGCGACCACCGGCGATCCCGTGGTCCAGGTCGTGGGCGACGATCTGTTCCAGATCAACCGCTTCCAGCACGACGCCGTTCGGCGCTACGTCCCGGGGGAGTTCCAGAGCCCGCTGCTGGAATTCTCCACCGGCGCCGGTTCGAATCCCCAGTGGGTCGCCGACTGCGCCGGCTCCCTCTTCGTGACCCGGTACGAGGAGGCCGCGATCGGCGTCTTCCAGAGGGACACCGGGCTGTCCACGGGAGAGCTGGACCTGTCGGCCTACGCCGACGCCGACGGCCTCCCGGAGCCCTCGTCGATGGTCGTGCTGGGGGGATTGCTGTACGTGGGCCTTCAGCGGATGGACCGGGACGCTGGGTGGCAACCCGATCCCGACGGGGGGCGCGTACTGGAGATCGACTGCGAGACCCGCGAGGTGCTGCGGGACTGGGAGACCGGGCCGAACGTGGTGCTGCATGTCCACCCGGACCGGGACGACGCCCTGATGCTGGTCGAAGGCGCGATGTTCGACCTCGACTTCGAGATGCTGCTCGACGGCGGTGTCCGGGAGCTGATGCTGGACGACGAGGCACCGGGGCCGCTACGGCTGACCGAGGCCGACCTCGGAGGCAACATCGTCGCCTTCGGCGCCGGCAGCTCCGGACTGGGCTTGCTGGCGTTGAACGCGGACGAGGTCCACCACCTGCTCTGCGTAGATCTGTCGACCTGGTCGACGACCGAGGTGCTGGAGACGACGTCGTGGGTTCCGGACATCCGCGTGAACGATCGGGACCAGGCCTTCGTCCTGCTCCGCTCCGGCCCCGCCGACCTGGAGGCCCCGGGGGGCATCGCCGTGGTCGACCTGACCGATTGCACGGATCTGACCGCTGGCGAGCTGATCTCGTTCAGCCTGCAGCCGTATTCGGTGGCTTTCTACTGACGCGGGATCCCGATCAATTGTGGAAGGCGATGGCGTAGGGCTCCAGGCCCAGGTCGAGGATCCCCGCGGACAGCAGATCGCAGCTGTTCACGTCGTAGACGCTGGCGCCGAAGGGGCCGCCGTAGGGGCTGCTCCACGAGGATCGGTTCAGGACGTACGCCTCGTCCCGGTCGTTCACCCCCATGGCGTTGATCCACCCCAGGTCCGCCTCGACCACGGTGGTGGAGCCGTCGCTCAGGTCGGCGCACAGGAGCTTGCCCGTCGCGTCCCCGGCCACGGCGAGCAGGCCCGTGTCGCCCGGGCCGAAGCCGTACACGTGGATGTTGCCCTGCAGATCCGGCTCGGTGAACAGATCGGGGCCGAAGGTCCCGGCGGCGGGATCGAAGGTGAAGATCGCGCCCTCGTAGAGCGGCGACCAGTTCTCGTCCACCTCCACCCCCTCGTGGCAGACCAGGTCGGTTCGGTGCTCGAAGGCCCGGCAGGTCAGCGCCAGCTCGGTGGTGTACTCGCCGATGATCTGGTCGGTCGTCGGGTCGATCCGCAGCAGCAGGCCCCCGTCCTCGGATGACTGGTAGGTCGCGTCCAGGCGCAGGCAGCTGACCCACAGGCTCCCGTCCCGCTGGGCGATCTCGTGACACTCGGGGTTGCCGTCGGCGTCGGCGTGGGCGCTCAGATCGATGGACGCGATCTCCAGGCCGTCGACCTTGCCCAGCACCAGGATCTCCGGCTGGCCGTACTGGACCACGAAGACCTTGCCCACCGCCACGGCGGCGGCCCGGGGGTTGGCGCCCGGATCCAGGGTGGTCACCCACATGGGGTTGCTCATCACCGCCGGGTCCCAGCCCCAGACCATGTCGGTTCCGAACCCGTCGAGGACCACCAGCAGGTCCTCGCCGAACGCCACCCGGCTGTCCGTGGTGGCCGGGCCGTAGTTCTGGGTGACCGTGTGGGTGTCGAGATCGACGGCCGCGAGCGAACCCAGGGTGTCGAAATCCGTGAGCGAGATCACGGCACGCACCTGGTCCGGCTGGCTGTCGTCGTCGTCGTCGTCCCCGGTGGTGTCATCGTCGTCCCCGGTGGTGTCGTCGTCGTCCCCGGTGGTGTCGTCGTCCCCGGTGGTGTCGTCGTCGCCCGTGGCGTCGTCGTCGCCCGTGGCGTCGTCGTCCCCGGTGGCGTCGTCGTCGTCGTCCGTGGGACAACCGAGTGAGACAAGGGCCAGGCCCAAGGCGAGGGTGAGAAGAAGGTGGAATCGGTGGCCGTGGTGACGCATGTGCTTACCTCCCGCAAGCGTGGTGTTCGTGGGGACCGCTTCCGGGAGGGCTGACAGGCGCGGATCCGCCGGCCAGGCCCCACACCCCGGGGACCGGTCCGCACGTCGACGGCAGGCAGGTTTCCTGGCTTCCGGATCGACCTACTCCCGGGGCCTTCCCACGCGTCGTTGCGCAGTGGCACGGTTCCCGGTTTCGTCCCCGGTCACAGTGGCGGGGGCCGCGCCGGTTTCCCACCGGCTTCCCTGTTCGCCCACGGTCGACGACCGCGAGCGCACCCACCGTCCTGTTGGACGGCGCCCATCTTGGCCAACGACCGGGGGATGTCAAGGGAGTCCGAGGCCTGGGCCGGACCGCAGCCTTGCCTTGTCCCACCCACCCACATGGGGCAGAATCGCAGGTCCGGCGGTCGCGTCCTGCGCGCCGGTCAGGAAAGGGGGGGGGCGATGAGCATCCTCAAGAAGGCCATGGGCGCCGTGGGCGTGGGCCTCTCCGCCGCCGATCAGTACGAGCGCGCGTTCTCCAAGGGGATCCTGCTGGGAGCCGAGCAGTACCCGGCCGCCGTCGGTCTGTTCCAGGCCGCAGCCCAGCAGGCCGCCAAGGAGGGCAACGGGTTGCTCGAGCAGCAGGCCCTCGCCAACGCCTCGATCTACGAGTTCGTGTCCAGCGGGGATCTGGGCCACCTGCACGCCCTGCGGGGCAATCTGGTGAACCTCCAGCAGATCGAGAAGATCGGCACCCGCAACGAGATGATGCCGGCCCAACCACTGGTCCAGGAGATCGACGCCCGCATGGCCGAGGTCAACGCGGAGCGGATCCCGGCCACCGACCACACCGCCCGGTCCCAGGCCCACAGGGGGGTGGCCGACGCGTTCAAGCCCCTGTTCACCGCCGAGCTGATCACCTACGCGATCCACGGGGACGGCCTGGGTGCCGACTCCGCCCAGGCGCGCTTCTTCTTCCACACCGGCCTGGCCAGCTGGCACGAGGCCGTGTCGACGATCGAGGCGGATCCCGAGGGCGCGTCACAGCACATGGCCAAGGCCCTCAACTCCTTCCAGCAGTGCAACAACACCGAGTGGGTCGGGCGCGCGCAGGACTGGCTCCAGCGCGCCCGCCTGCGCCGCACCTGCTGGGTCTGCCACCGGGAGTTCCAGGGCTGGGACACCCACTTCCACCACGTGCCGGCGAAGCTCAAGCCGTACGTCAGGGCGGTGGTCGAGAAGCTCGGCCAGGACGTGTCGACCATCGACGAGCAGAGCGGGCACGTGGTGATCTGCGTCACCTGCGGCTCCCTGCTCGAGAGCGTCGCCGACCAGCGCCTCGTCGCGATGGAGCAGCGCATGGGCGCGACCATCGTCGACCTGCAGAACCGCCTTGGTGCCATGGAGCAGCGGCTCCGTCGCGCGGCCTCCAAGGTCCCGGCCCTGCGTTGAGACAGCAGTCCTCGTCGAGGAGAGGTCCATGAACGTACAAGCCGTCCAGGTCCACTGCCCCTATTGCAACGCCGCCCAGGCCCAGAACCAGGGGGGCGACTACGAGTGCGAGTTCTGCCTCCAGCCCTTCACCATCGTGCAGGCCCAGTCCGAGGAGAGCCGCCTGCTCGAGGAGATCCGCACCTGGATGCAGGACAAGGTCGGGGGCGCCGCCGCGGGCGGGGGCGCCGTCGACGCGTCGAGCCGGGCGTACATCTTCCAGCAGAAGATGCTCCCGGACCTGCGACGCGACGTGGACCGGGCCCTGGAGCTGATGGGCAGCTACGGACAGCACCCCCTGGTGCTGCCTCCGGTGGAGGTGGCCCTGTCGTCGCCGCCGATGCCCAACCCCCTGCTGACCAACCGCCCCCAGATCCTGGGGCTCAAGGGCCTGCGTGCCCGCATGGGCAGCCCGGACGTGACCTCCTTCGCCGTCACCCCCGACGATCAGGGCGCCATCGGCGGTCTCGAGCGACGTCTGTCGGACTTCATGCACCTGTCCAACGTCGTGGAGGCCACGGCGAAGCGCTCCAGCACCGGGTACGCCTCGGCCCGACGCAATCTCGAGACCCTCATCGGCGAGCTGGATCGGGACATCCAGCAGGCGACGCGGGAGCCGGGACGCACCGAGTTCCTGGGCGCCTTGAAGAACCGCTACGGCTCCCTGGCGGAGCTGTGCCGGATCAACGAACAGCTCTGCGGCGGTCAGGGAGTGTCCGCCCCCGAGATCTCCCCGCGCCTCGAACAGATCGCCGGCCACCTGGAGCAGACGGCCCAGTACGTGGAGGGGCTGACCTACGACCCGGCGGAGACGATGCCGGTGGCCATCGGGATCCACCAGGAGGCCGCGGGCGCCGGGGCGTTGCGATCCTGGCTCGACGCGTACGGCGCCATCGCCCGCAGCGGACAGGTCCCCTTCCCGGGATTCGTCCAGGAGATGACGGCCCTGTACGCCCAGACCGCCCCCGATCCCTCGGCCCTGGCCCAGATGCTCACCAACGTGGCCGAGGTGGTCCGGGCCGCCCGCGGCGAGGTGGCCGTCCTGGCCACCGACGACTTCCACTGGGTCGACGGCTGGATCGAGTCCGGCCGCGAGAAGAAGTCCCTGGGGCTGTTCGGCAACGAGGAGCAGGTGGCGGCCGTCGATCGCTTCATGATGCCGGTGTGGATGGCCGACGTGACCTTCAGCAAATCCCAGGGCAAGGTCTTCACCCAGGGGGTGGAGGACCGGGAGGTGGCGCTGGTGGACGCCTGCGCCCCCAACCCGGGGAGTGTGCGGTTCTTCACCGCGGGCAGCGACCTGGTGGCCGGGGCCTTCGCCTCGCCGCGGGCGATGCCCTACAGCTCCGTGGCCCTGCCCAGCTCGACCCAGGCCGCAGCCGTGGGCACGATCCAGCAGGCGGTGGCGGGGAGGCCGGAGCTCAAGAACGCCCAGATCCACGTGCGCGGCCTGGCCTACCTGCCCGCCGCGGTGGTCTCGTACCAGTCCAAACGGGGCGAGCGCGAGGCCGGGGCGTGCCTCGGTGGCAAGATCCCGATCCTGAGCAACGCACGACAGAACTTCCAGGCGGCGCAGCAGCTGATGCAGCGGTTCGGCTAGCGCGCCAGGAGACGAGGAGGAGTCCATGGGTATCGGCAACTGGCTGGTCGGACTGGGGTTCAAGACGGAGGCGCTGGCCCAGCAGGTGGGGGTGCGCCGCGGCGCGGTGCCGCTCCAGTGGCCGGCGGGCCAGACCGGCAGTGTGATCTACCGCCTCCCACGGGATCCCCATCAGCGGGCGAGCCTGTTCGCGAGCTCCCAGACCATCGTGGTCAACGAGGGCGAGACCGCCGTGGTGCTCGAGGACGGCGTGTCCCAGGGATCCCTGGAGCCCGGGCGCTACGTGTTCGAGAAGGCCCGGGTGGTGGGTTCGCTGGACATCCTGTGGATCCGCACGGGCCAGCAGGTACTCAAGTGGGGCGTTGGCAACGTGCCCACGATCGACGGGATCACCATCTCGGGCAACGGGATGATCTACGTCAAGGTGATGGACGGCCTGGCCTTCAACGCCGAGGTCATCCAGGGAGCGATCACGCTGGCCGAGGCCGACCTGCAGCGCAACCTGATGCCCCGGATCCAGGGCGTGCTCCGCGCCACGATCTCCGGCCAGGCCGCCATGGACCTTCACTCCAAGCGCGAGGAGTTCGAGAGCCAGGTCCATCAGAAGTTGGGCCAGGCGATGGCCACCCTCGGCATGCAGATCGTCGGCTTCGAGGTCATCGACATCAACTTCCCGGCCGAGTTCAAGGACGCCATCTCCCGGGCGGCCATCACAGCCCATACCGGCAACGCGGAGTTGGTCCAGGCCAAGGTGGACGCGGAGCGGCGACTGCTCGAGGCCCAGACCGAGGCCCAGGCCCAGCTGACCTCGGGCATGGCCCAGGCCCAGGTGATGGCGCAGCTCCAGGCCCAGGGCATCGACCCGATGCAGATGAAGGCCCTGGAGGCGGTGTCGACCCTGGCGGAGAACCCCGGTCAGGGGGGCGGCGTGCACGGTGACATGCCCCGAGTCCAGCTGATCGGCCAGGTGGCGGGGGCCGCGATGACGCCCCAGCAGCCGGCGCAGCCAGCGACCGTCCAGCCCCAGGCGCTGCTGCCCGACGGCACCCAGGCGCCCGGAGTTCAGCAGCCCGGAGTTCAGCAGCCCGGCGTCCAGCAGCCCGGTATCCAGCAACCCGCCGCGCCGCAGCCCGGCATGCCCGGCCAGTTCCCGCCTCAGGCCGCGCCCCAGCAACCCGCCACACCCCAGGCCCAGCCGGGCGTCGCTGCGGCCCCGGCGGCCGGGGACAACACGGCCGAGATCGCCAAGCTCCAGGAGCGCCTCGACGGTCTGCTCGACAAGCTGCTCGCCGGCGAGCTGACCGAGGAGACCTACAACAAGCTCTCCTCGGGCCTCGAGGCCCGCATGGCCGCGCTCAAGGGCGGGTAGGCGGCGTCTTCAACCGCGACACGAACGCCTGACGCAGCTTGGCCAGCTTGGGGGAGATCACCGCCTGGCAGTAGGGGTGGGTCGCGCCGACCCGGGCGTAGAACTCCTGATGATCGGTCTCGGCGGGGTAGAAGGTCTCCAGGTCGACCACCTGGGTGACGATGGGAGCCCCGAAGCTGTCCGCCATGTCCAGCGCCCCGATCACGCGTTCGGCCAGGCCGCGCTGGTGGTCGTCGTGGACCAGCACGATGGAACGGTACTGAGTGCCCACGTCCGGACCCTGGCGATCCCGGGTCGTCGGATCGTGGATCGCGAAGAACACCTCGAGCAGCTCGGCAAACGAGATCAACCGCGGATCGAAGGTGATCTGGACCACCTCGGCGTGCCCGGTCCGCCCGGCGCACACATCGGCGTAGGTCGGATCCGCGGCGGTGCCGCCCGCGTAGCCGGACACCACCTGCTCGACTCCGCGAATCTCGGAGAACGCGGCCTCTAGGCACCAGAAGCAACCGCCCCCCAGGGTCGCCCGCTCGAAGCCGCCGTCGGTGTGGCCCATCATCGGTCCTCCTGCGCACTTCACTAGATAAGCAGATCGTGGGCAGAGTCAATCGGGGGAGGAGGCGGCAGGACCGCGGGGAGCTCAGACGAGGCCGGGGACACCCCGGACCGAACAGGCGATGCCCATGCCCCGCAGCCGGTCCCGCAGGTCACCCATCTCCCGCTGGGAGAAGGCCGTCGCCTGGCCGGGGAGCTCCGGATCGAGGGTGCACTCGGAGCGGTAGGGCTGGAGAACGTAGCGCGCGGAGCCGTAGAGCAGGCAGCCGATGGCCACCACGTCGTCCCCGTCCAGCAGCGGCTTGACCACCGTGGTGCGGAACTCGTGGTCCACCGCCGAGCAGAGCAACAGCTCGATGGACCGCCCGACGTCTCGCGCCGTCTCCCGCGCGCCCGCCACCGCGTCGTAGCGCTCCAGCGGTGCCTTGACGTCCATGGCCACGTAGTCGAGGAGTCCCTCGTCCAGCAGGCGCTCGAGCACCCGTGGGCGGCTCCCGTTGGTGTCCAGCTTGACCGCGACACCCCGTTTTTTGACCTGCCGGACGAAGGGGATCAGCGCTCGCTGCAGCGTCGGCTCCCCGCCGGAAATCACCAGACCGTCCAGCATTCCCCTACGCCGGTCCAGCAGGTCCAGCACATCGCGTGCGGTGGAATTCGATGGGATCCCGGCGCCGTTCACCAGCGCCGGATTGTGGCAGTAGGCGCAGCGGAAGTTGCACCCCGCGGCGAACGCCACGGCCGCGACCCGGCCGGGGAAGTCGCTCAGGGTGAGCCGCTGCAGTCCGCCGAAACGCATGTCCGCCCTCCGCTCAGCCGTCCAGGCGGAAGGAGGCACGACGCTGGAACTCCTCGCGCTTGCCCTCGTTCCAGTGGTCCACCGGCCGCAGGTAGCCCACGACCCGCGAGTAGACCTCGCACTTGGCCCCGCAGGTGGGGCACTCGTGGTGCTCCCCCCCGTGGTAGCCGTGTTCGGGGCAGACGCTGAAGGTCGGGCTGACGGTGAAGTAGGGCAGCGAGTAGTTCGAGCAGACCGTGCGAACGAAGGACTTCACCGACGCCGCGTCGGTCTGGGCCTCGCCGGTGAACACGTGGATCACCGTGCCGCCGGTGTAGCGGGTCTGCAGGTCGTCCTGCAGGTCGAGGACCTCGAACACGTCGTCGCAGTGGTCCACCGGCAGCTGGGTCGAGTTGGTGTAGTAAGGGCGGCCGTCTTCGTCGGGATTGGCGCTGCGGATGGCGTGGCCGAACCGTTCACGGTCCAGCTTGGCCAGCCGGTAGCCCGTCCCCTCGGCGGGGGTCGCCTCCAGGTTGTACAGATGGCCGGTCTCCTCCTGGTACTCGGCGAGCCGGTCGCGCATGAAGTTCAGCGCCCGCAGGGCGAATTCCCGGCCCCGGTCGCTGGCCAGGTCCACGCCGAGCAGGTTCTGGGCCGCCTCGTTCATGCCGATCAGGCCGATGGTGGAGAAGTGGTTGTTCCAGAATGTGCCGTAGCGGCGCTTCACGTCCCGCAGGAAGTAGCTGGTGTACGGATAGAGGTTCTCGCCGGTGAAGCGCTCGAGCGCCTTGCGCTTGATCTCCAGGCTCTCCTTGGCCACGTCCATCAGGCCGCCGAGACGGGCCAGGAAGTCCTCCTCGCTGGCCGCCCGGTGTCCCAGCCGGGGCATGTTGATCGTCACCACCCCCACCGAACCGGTCAGGGGGTTGGCGCCGAACAGGCCGCCGCCCCGGGACTCCAGGTTGCGCAGGTCCAGCCGCAGCCGGCAGCACATGGAGCGGGCGTCCTCGGGCGACATCTCCGAGTTCACGAAGTTCGCGAAGTAGGGGATGCCGTAGCGGGCCGTGGCCTCCCAGACGCCGTCCAGCTCCGGGTCCTCCCAGTCGAAGTCGGGGCCGATGTTGACCGTGGGGATCGGGAAGGTGAATACCCGGCCCCGGGCGTCGCCCTCGCACAGCACCTCGAAGAACGCCCGGTTGAGCAGGTTCATCTCGTGCTGGAAGTCGGCGTAGGTCGCTTCCTTGCGCTCGCCGCCGATGATCACCGGGTCGTCGGCGTACAGGGGCGAGACCTTCAGATCCAGGGTCAGGTTGGTGAAGGGGGTCTGGAAGCCCACCCGGGTGGGCACGTTGAGGTTGAAGACGAACTCCTGCAGCGCCTGCTTGATCTCGCTGTACTCCAGGCCGTCGTAGCGGATGAAGGGCGCCAGCAGGGTGTCGAAGTTGGAGAACGCCTGGGCGCCTGCCGCCTCCCCCTGCAGGGTGTAGAAGAAGTTGACCACCTGCAGCAGCGCGGTGCGCAGGTGCTTGGCCGGTCGGCTCTCGGCCTTGCCCGGTGCACCCCGGAAGCCCGACATCAGCAGGTCCCTCAGATCCCAGCCGACGCAGTACACGGACAGGAAGTTGAGGTCGTGGATGTGGAAGTCGCCCCGCACGTGGGCGTGGCGGACCGCCGGCGGGTAGACCTTGTTCAGCCAGTAGATCTTGCTGATCTCGGCGGACAGGTAGTTGTTCAGCCCCTGCAGCGAGTAGCCCATGTTGGAGTTCTCGCTGACCTTCCAGTCGGCTCGCTCCAGGTACTGCTCCACCAGGCGGACGTCGGCCGCGGACACGATCTCGCGCATCCGGGTGTGCTGCTCGCGGTAGATGATGTAGGCCTTGGCCGTCTGCTTGTGCGGCGAGGCGAGCAACACCTCCTCGACGATGTCCTGGATGCCCTCGACCGTGGGCTCGCGGCCGGCGAACATCTGATGCGCCAGGTTCATCACCCGAAGCGTCAGCCGGTCCGCCACCCCGTCGCCGAACTCGCCGGTGGCCTGGCCGGCCGAGGCGATGGCCGAGGTGATCTTGGCGGCGTTGAAGGGGACCCGGCGGCCGTCCCGCTTGTGGATCAGGTTGAAGACCGTGCCCACGGCCTCCGCGGCGGTGTCCACGGACGGGTCACCGACCCCCGCCCGCTCCAGCACCGGATCATCGAACAGCCCATCAAAATCTGCCTGCGTCCGCATCGTCGTCTTCTTCTTCCCGCGTGTCGCGCGCACTCGTCCAGCCGGACGACGCCTGGGGCCCTCGCGGAGGCCTCCTGCCGTCCGTATCGAAATCATTCGGTTTGGGAGTGCCGGGCCGGCGAACGACCCCGATCCAAACCCCGTTCTCGGCGGCGCTGAGCCGTCCGTTCGCCGTCCAGCTCACCTACGATATGTTGGGTGGTAAAAAGATGTCAACACAAGATCTTGTGGTTTCCGGCGTTTTTTGTAGGTGCTCGAAATGACGGGTTTTTTCCCCCACGGAACCCGCCGCCATCCGTTCTCGCTCGGCGGCATGCCGCGACCGCCGAGCCGGGGCGGTCATCCTGAACCGCGATCAGCGATCCGGGGGTTCCTCCGACCCCGACAGGACCCTCTGGACTCGCCGCGACTGGCGCATCAGCGCCTCGAAGACCTCCTGTACCCCCACGGGATCCAGGTCGTGAAGCTCGCCCCAGTCCTTTCGGATCTTCAGCAGCGCCTCCTCCCGCCGCGGATCCCGAACGCCCTGGTTCTTCTGCGCCTTGGCGTGCCTCACCCGCGACGCCAGCTGGATTCGCTGCCCCATCAGCACCAGCAACGCGCGGTCCACCTCGTCGATCAGTTCGCGGGCCTCCAGCAGATCCGGTGACTCGTCCCCCAGACCGGGGATCGCCAGCGACTCCTGGGTCCGCAGCGCGCGGGCCGCCCGGTCCGGTGAGCGGGCCTCGGTCTCCAGCTCCTCGTCGATGTTCTGCAGTGCGTCGATGAACCGACGCCGGACCGTGGCGGCGTGGGGGTTGTCCAGCTGGATCGAGGCGAAGAGGTGGCCCGCGTCGGACCGGACCGTCTCCACCGTGCGCGCCATGGCCTTGAACGAGGGCGGCGAAAACGGGGCCTGGTCGTCGATCCCCAGCTCGAGGAGCCCCTTGGCCAAGAAGAACGCCATCGCGTGGGTCCGGGCCATCAGGCGATCGTGGGTCTCCGCGTCGGTCTCGACGACCCGGCAGCCGATGGACTCCAGCAACTCCCGGATCCGGGGTTGCGCCGCCGGGTGCAGGGGGTTGGGACAGACCACGACGTCGAGGAGTCGCTCCCCCCGGGCCAGCGAGGCGGGGCCGAACAGGGGATGGGTCCCGATCCAGGGGACCTCGACCCCCAGGGTCCGCTCCATGGCCTCGATGGGGCGCTGTTTCACGCTCCCTACGTCGATCACGAGCTGGTCGGGTCCCAGGAGCGGCCGTATCTCCGCCAGCACGTCCGGGAGGATCCCGACGGGTACCGCGAGCACCACCACGTCCGCCCCCGACACCGCGGCCTCCGCGGTCGGCGCCGTGGCCTCCGGTACGCCGGGATCGTGGGCGCGGACGCCGTGGCCCGCGAGGCGGACCAGGTCGGCGAGAGCGCGCCCGAAGCGGCCGAAACCCAGGATGGCGATATCCACGTCGATCCCAGTATCGAAAACCGTGGCGAGAAACACCATCCCGGCACGAGAAGGGTGGAGCGTGGAGGGCCTTCGCCGGCGATCGATTGACTTCCCCCATCGCAGGAGGTACAAATTCCGTCCTGGTGTTCCGTTGTATTACTACACCAGAACATCGGAGGACCGATGACCCCCGCCCTGCCCGAAGACCTGATCGCCGTACTGGCAGCGACCGACGACGACACCACCCTCCGCCGCCTGCTGAGCGATCTGCTCACACCCGCCGAGAAGCGCGCCGTGGGTGAGCGCTGGCAGATCGTCAAGCGGCTCGCCGCGGGCGAGAGCCAGCGTGCGGTGAGGGACGCCGTTGGGGTGTCCATCAGCACCGTGAGCCGGGGGAGCCGCCAGCTCCAGTACGGTCACGGCGGATTCGACCTCGCCTTTGACACCCTCGCGGAGCTGGGGCTCCCCGATCCGCGCGCGGCTCGCGACGGCGGCCCCCGGGGGGCGGAGCGATGACCACCTGCACACCCGGCGAGGGTGAGTTCCAGGCGTACCGCGGTCCGGAGCGCTTCGCAGCCCTGTCCATCTGTCTCCTGGCGGACAGCGAGACCCCGATCTCGATCTACCGCCGGCTGGCCCGGGGCGTGCGGGACGCGGTGCTGCTCGAGAGCGTCGAGGGCGGGGAGCTGATGGGCCGGTACTCCTTCATCGTCGCGGGGGTGGACGAGCGCCTCACGCTCGGCGACGGTGGGGGCGTCCTCGAGCGCTGGGAGCCCTCGGGGGACGGCGGGGGCTCGTGGGCGAGCGAGGAGGTCCACACTCCCCACCCCCTGGCCTACCTCCGGGAACGCCTGGCCGACTGGACGGTCTGGTCACCGGTGGATCTCCCCCGGTTCCACGGCGGGGCCGTGGGGTACCTGGGGTTCGACTGCATCCGCCACTTCGAGGATCTCCCCCTGGCGCCGGGAGCCGGGCTGGGGCACCCCGATGCGCGCTTCCTCTTCGCGCGCGACCTGTACATCTACGATCACGTCTCCCGCCGGCTGACGCTGGTGACCCACGTCCCCCTGGACGGGGATCGGCCAGCCGCCTATGCCGAAGGCAGGGCGCGTCTGGACCGGGCGATGACGCGGCTGTACGACGAGCCGCTTGCCCTGGGCGCCCCTTGGGCCCTGGGAGCCGACGAGCTGGCGCAGGCCTCGGCCCCCGACCCGAGGCGCCCTCCCCGGAAGAGCAGCCGCACCCGGGCGGAGTTCGAGGACGCCGTGCGTCGGGCCCGGGACGCCATCGAGAGAGGCGAGATCTTCCAGGTGGTGATCAGCCAGCGCCTGAGCGTGTCGGTCTCCGTGGATCCCCTGGAGCTGTATCGCGCCCTCCGGGCGCTGAATCCCTCCCCGTACATGTTCCTGCTGCGCTTCGACGACTTTGCCGTCGTGGGCGCCTCCCCCGAGGTGCTGGTGCGGCTCGAGGACGGGGAGATCCTGCTGCGGCCCATCGCCGGTACGCGCCCGCGGGGCGCCACCGAGGACGAGGAAGCCCGCCTCGAGGCCGAGCTGCTGGCGGACGAGAAGGAGCTCGCCGAGCACCGGATGCTCATCGACCTGGGCCGCAACGACGTGGGCCGCGTCGCCGAGATCGGTTCGGTGCGGACCGAGCGCCCCTTGCACATCGAGCGCTACTCCCACGTGATGCACATCGTCACCGACGTGCGCGGACGGCTCGATTCCGGGCGGGACTGCTTCGATCTGCTGGAGGCGTGCTTCCCCGCGGGCACGGTCTCCGGAGCCCCCAAGATCCGCGCCTGTGAGCTGCTGGCCGAGCTGGAGCCGGACCGGCGTGGGCTATACGCGGGCGCGGTCGGCTACTTCGGTGCCGGGGGGAACATGGACATGTGCATCGCCATCCGGACGCTGGTGGTGGAGCCGGACCGGGTCCACACCCAGGCGGGCGCGGGCATCGTCTGGGACTCGGATCCCGCCCGCGAGTACGACGAATGCCACCACAAGGCGCGCTCGGCCCTGGCCGCGATCCGGTTGGCCGCCGATCGGAGGGCGTGATGAGGCGGGTCCTGCTGGTGGACAACTACGACTCGTTCACCCACAACCTCTACCAGCTGCTGGGGGAGGCCGGCGCCGACGTGAAGGTCGTCCGCAACGACGCCGTGGATCTGGACGGCGCCCGGGCGCTGGAGCCCACACACGTGGTGCTGTCGCCGGGACCGGGACATCCGGGCGTCGCCCGCGACTTCGGGATCTGCGGCGAGCTGATCGACCGCCTCGCGCCCGCCGTGCCCACCCTCGGGGTCTGCCTGGGGCACCAGGGAATCGCCCACCGCCTCGGCGGACGCGTGATCCCCGCCGACCGGATCATGCACGGCAAGGTCGACACCATCTCCCACGACGGCCGGGGACTGTTCGCCGGCATGCCTGGCGACGTGGAGGTGATGCGCTACCACTCCCTGTGCGTGGAGCGGTCGAGCCTGCCGGAGTCGCTGCGGGTCACCGCGGAGAGCCCGGACGGCACGGTGATGGCCATCGCCCACGAGCGCTGGCCGCTGGTGGGCGTGCAGTTCCACCCCGAGAGCATCGGGACGCCCTCGGGGCGGGTCCTGCTGGACAACTTCCTGGCGATGGAGGCGGCGGCATGAGCGCGTACGACGGAGCCATCCCCTCGCTGCTGAGGGGCGAGGACCTGGGAACGGCTGGCGCCCGGGAGCTGATGGGCGCGTGCATGGACGGGGCGCTGGCTCCGGAGCAGATGGCAGCCCTGCTCACGGCGTTGAGGATCAAGGGGGTCGCCCCGGCGGAGCTGACGGGGTTCGCGGCCGCCATGCGCGCCCGAGCCACGCCCGTGGCGTCCGACGGCGACCTGGTGGACACCTGCGGCACCGGCGGCAGCGGCCTGCCCACCACCAACACCTCCACCCTCTGCGCCTTCGTGCTCGCCGCCGTGGGGGTGCCCGTGGCCAAGCACGGAAACCGGGCCAGCTCCGGACGCTGCGGGAGCATGGACGTGCTCGAGGAGCTGGGCGTGGCCATCGAGATCGCCCCCCCGGCCGCGGAGACGCTGCTGGAGGAGGTCGGGATCTCCTTTCTGTTCGCCCCCCTCTTCCACCCCGCCATGCGCCACGTGGCGCCGGTACGTCGCGCCCTGGGCTTCCCCACGGTCTTCAACTTCCTGGGCCCCCTGTGCAACCCGGCAGGGGCCCGGCGGCAGCTGCTGGGGGTGAGCGATCCGGCGATGGCACCCAGGATGGCCACGGCCCTGCGGGAGCTGGGCAGCGATCGGGTGCTGGTGGTCCACGGCGAGGACGGCCTGGACGAGCTGAGCCTGGGGGGCGCGACGCGGACCTGGGAGCTGGTGGGCGGGGATCTGATCGAGGGCCGACTGACCCCCGAGCAGGTCGGCCTCCAGCCGGCGCCCTTCGAGGCCCTCGCCGGCGGCGACCGGGGGGAGAACGCCCGGAGGTTCCTCGACGTCCTCGGGGGAGAGGAGACCGGACCCCGGGCGGACCACCTGGCGCTCAACGCCGGCGCCGCGCTCTACGTGGCGGACCGGGTCGCGGGGATCGCCGAGGGGGTCGAGCAGGCCCGGGCGCTGATCGCCGACGGCGCGGCGGCGGCCCGCTTCGAAGCGTACCGGGAGGCATCCCGGGGCCTGGCGGGGGTCACGGCATGAGCGTCTACGCTCCCGCGGAGCCGTCCATCGGCGACGTGCTGGGCCGGATCGTGGCCCGCACGCGCCGGGACGTGGCGGAGCGCGCAGAGCGGGTGCCACGCGCGGTCCTGGAGCGCCGCATCGCCGGGGCGACCCGGGACTTCCGGGCCGCGCTGGACGCACCCGGACTGGGGCTGATCGCCGAGTTCAAGCCCCGCTCGCCCTCCCGCGGCGATCTCCGGCCCGGAGCGCGACCCGGCGAGCTGGCCGCCGCCTACCGACCCTACGCGGCCGCGATCTCGGTGCTGTGCGACGAGCCCTTCTTCGGGGGAAGCCGCCGGGCCCTGGGCCGGATCCGGGAGGTCAGCGGGCTGCCGGTGCTGTGCAAGGACTTCCTGGTGACGCCCTACCAGGTCGTGGAGGCCCGGGCGGCGGGGGCCGACGCGGTGCTGCTGATGGTCGCGCTGCTCGGGGACTCCGAGCTGCGCGGGCTGCGGCGACTGGCCGCCGAGCTGGGCATGGCGGCGCTGGTGGAGGTCCACGACGGGACCGAGCGGGCACGGGCGCTGGACACCGGCGCCGATATCGTGGGCGTCAACGCCCGCGACCTGCGCACGCTGGAGGTGGACCTGGCCCGGATCGAGGCCCTCGCTCCGGACCTCCCCCCCGGCGTGGTGCGGGTCGGCGAGAGCGGCATGCACGGCGCCGGTGACGTGGACCGGCTGCGGCCGATGCTGGACGCGGTGCTGATCGGTACGGCGTTGATGACCAGCCCCGATCCGGCAGGTCGCATCGAGGACCTGGGGTTCGCGCCATGCAGGTGAAGGTCTGTGGGATCCGCACTCCGGAAGGGGCCCGTGCTTGCGCCGAGGCCGGGGTGGACTTCGTGGGGCTCAACTTCGTGCCGGGCGTGCGCAGGGCCGTCTCCCCGGAATCGGCCCGGATCCTGCTGTCCCGGCTGGGTGCGGCGCGTCCGGTGGCGGTCGTCCGCGACCAGGCTCCCGCGGAGGTGGAGGGCCTGTGCGCGGATCTCGGGATCCGCTGGGTGCAGCTCCACGGCGCGGAGACCCCCGCGGTCTGCGCCGGACTCGCCGGGGTGGGCCTGGAGGTGATCAAGGCGGTGAGCATCGGGACGGACGCGGACCGCGTGCGCGAGTACGCACAGCACGCCGCCGTGCTGCTGGTGGACGGCCGGGATCCCGGGAGCGGGCAGACCTGGGCCTGGAGTGAGCTGGACGCCCTGCGCCGGGCCTGTGGCGACCGGCGCCCGGGGGAGATCGCGGGACGCCCGTTCTGGGTGGCCGGCGGCCTGGACCCGGGGAACGTGGCCGACGCCATCGCGACCCTGGATCCGGCGGGTGTGGACGCGGCGTCGGGCACGGAGCGGGACGGCCACACCGACGCCGGTCGGGTCGCCGCGTTCTGCAAGGCGGCGCGCCGCGCCCGGGGCATCACGGGTGAGCAGCGGACGGGAGGCGAGTCGTGAGATCCACGGGCCGATTCGGACGCTACGGCGGGCTCTTCGTCTCCGAGCTCCTCGTGCCGGCGCTCTCGGAGCTGGAGGAGGCCTGGCTGGAGGCCCGGGAGGACGAGGAGTTCCTGGGCCAACTGCGGAACCTGCTCGCCGACTACGCGGGCCGTCCCACGCCCCTGTACCGCTCCGCGGCCTTGAGTTCGGAGGTGGGCTGCGAGGTCTACCTCAAGCGAGAGGACCTGCTGCACGGGGGCGCCCACAAGACCAACAACACCCTGGCCCAGGGGCTGCTCGCCCGTCGCATGGGCAAGACCTGTCTGATGGCCGAGACCGGGGCGGGCCAGCACGGGGTGGCCACCGCCATGACCGCCGCCTTGCTGGGGCTGCGCTGCCGGATCTTCATGGGTGAGAAGGACGTGATCCGCCAGCGGGCCAACGTGCGGCGGATGGGCCTGTTCGGCGCCGAGGTGGTGCCCATCACCGCCGGCAGCCGCTCGCTCAAGGATGCCATCAACGAGGCCCTGCGCCACTGGACCGAGCACCTGGCCGAGAACTTCTACGTCTTTGGCACGGCCGCTGGGCCCCACCCCTATCCGAGCCTGGTTCGGGACTTCCAGCGGGTGATCGGCGACGAGATCCGGGCCCAGCTGGAGGAGCGGACCGGCCGGTTGCCGACCCGGGTGGTCGCCTGCGTGGGGGGCGGCTCCAACGCCATCGGCGCCTTCGCCGCCTTCCTCGACGACCCCGCCGTGGCGCTGGTGGGCGTGGAGCCGGCGGGCAGGGGGCTGGACAGCGGCGAGCACGGCGCGGCCCTCACCCGGGGTCGGCCGGGCTCCCTCCACGGGTCCCTGTCCTACCTGCTGCAGGACGAGCACGGACAGGTGCAGGAGGCCCACTCCATCTCCGCGGGGCTGGACTACCCGGGGGTCGGCCCCGAGCACGCCCACCTGCGGGACAGCGGCCGGGCGACCTACGAGACCGCCACCGACGACGAGGCCCTGGACGCCTTCTGCTGGTTGAGCGAGCGCGACGGGATCATCCCGGCGCTGGAGTCGGCGCACGCCGTGGCCGCCGTACTGCGCGGCAGTGGGCGGTACGCGTCCGGCGACATCGTGGTGATCAACCTCTCGGGCCGGGGTGACAAGGACCTGGAGCACGCCCTGGAGGCCCTGGATCGGCGGAGGAAGCCGTGAACCGCATCGGGGCGATGGTGGAGCGACTGCGGGGCCGGGGCGAGGGCGCGTTCGTGCCGTTCCTGGTCCTGGGCGATCCGGACGTGGAGACCAGCCTGCGCCTGGTGGACCGGCTCGTGGAGGCGGGCGCCGACATGCTCGAGCTGGGCTTTGCGTTCTCGGATCCCCCGGCCGACGGGCCCGCGATCCAGGCGGCGGACGACCGGGCCCTGGCCGCGGGCATGACCCCGCCGATGGCCTTCGACATGCTGGACGAGATCCAGCGTCGCCACGGCATCCCGGTGGGGCTGCTGGTCTACTACAACCTGGTGCTCCAGTACGGGGTGGAGGCCTTCTACGCGCGGTGCGCGGAGACGGGGGTGGACGGGGTGCTGGTCGCGGATCTTCCCCTGGAGGAGTCCGCAGAGGCCGTGGCGGCGGCCCGGGGAGCGGGGGTGGCCCCGGTGTTCATCGGCTCAGGCCTCAGCAGCGACCGGCGGCTGGCGCAGGTGGCGGAGGTGGCCGGCGGCTACCTGTACGCCGTGGCGCGGGTGGGGGTCACCGGCAGCGAGGAGGGGCTGGGCGGACAGCTGGCCACCGAGTTCGCCCGCTACCGCCGGGCGGTGGGCCTGCCCGTGATCGCCGGCTTCGGCATCTCCACGCCCGACCACGTCCGCCAGGTGCTGGCCGCGGGGGCCGATGGCGCCATCTGCGGCAGCGCCCTGGTCCGCCACGTGGCCGAGAACCTGGACGATCCCGACGCCATGCTCGCCGCCTTGGGTGGGCTGGCCGCCGATCTCAAGGCCGCCACCCGGTAGGCACCTTTCCCATGCCTGCTAGGATGGGGCCATGGGACGTTTCCTGGCCGCCATCCCCGCTCTGCTCCTGTGCTCCTGTACCCCCGAGATCACCGCTCCAGACCCACCCGAGGGGGACGACGACGGCCTGCCGACGGCCGACCCCGAGCTGCTGGAGAGCGCCTGCGCCGTGGACGACGACGGACGTCTGACCTGGGCCGTGGAACACGTGTTCGTGGCCCAGGGCGAGGCGGTCGACGGCTTCCGGCCCCGCTGCCAGGCCGCCGAGCACGCCGTGGCCGGCGCGGCGGGCTCGACCCTGCGGATCTCCCTGGAGGAGTGGAGCGGATCCTCGCTGGCGCGGATCGAGGTGGTCGACCTGCTCGGGGAGACCGTGGAGATCCTCGAGGACGGGTACGGGTCCTCGACCCTGGCCTTCGACCTGGACCGCAGCGGCGAGTACCTGATCCGGCTCACGCCGATGGATGCCGAGTCCGCGGGCCAGCCCTACCGGCTCGCGCTCGCGTGCGTGGACGGCTGTGACCTGGAGTACACCCGCTACCCGATCGTGCTGATGCACGGCATGGGCGGCACCGACGCCTACCTGGACCTGCTCGACTACTTCCTGGGGGTGGAGGAGGACCTGGAGGGGGCCGGCTACCTGGTCTTCGCGCCGGCCGTGGAATCCTTCGCGCCCATCGACTTCCGGGCCGGCCAGTGGGCCGAGCACCTCGAAGGCCTGATGGCCGAGGGCCAGGCCCGGCGGTTCAACGTCATGGCCCACTCCCAGGGGGGGCTCGACACCCGCTACCTGATCCACCAGGGCGACTGGTCCGGGCGCATCGTCTCGCTGACCACAGTCTCCACCCCCCACCGGGGCACGCCCACCGCCGATCTGGTCACCGGCGCCCTGGACATCGCCGGTCTGGAAGGGGTCGTCCTCGACGAGGTGGCCGACGCCCTGTGCGAGTGGCTCGGCATCGGCGCCGAGGAGACCACCGACGCGATGGCCGACCTGACCACCGAGCGGATGGCCGAGTTCAACGACACCTACCCCGACCACCCGGACGTGGCCTACTACTCGTGGGCCGGCCACTCCTGCGGCATCCTCGAACCCCAGTGCATCGCCGACCAGAACGGCGAGATCGTCCTGGTCGCCCTCGGCCCCACCTACACCCTCATGTGGGCCCTCGGCCTCCCCAACGACGGCCAGGTCCCCGTCGACTCCGCCATCTGGGCCGACTTCCTCGGCGAGATCCCCGCCGACCACGCCAACGAGGTCGGCCACTTCCAGCCCCTCATCGACCCGCCGTTCGATGCGATCGGTTTCTACCGGGAGGAGGCGCGGCGGTTGGCGGGGGTGGGGTTCTGACGGCGTTCGGGGAAATCGAACACCGCCAGCATTTGGGTACTTTTCCGGAGGACTCCTAGGTCCGGGTCGGTGCTGGCCGGATACGCCGGGCGGCCCACGCGACCAGCAGCACGATCAGAAACGCCGCAGGGCGGATCCACCACGCCAGATAGTCCCCGGGGAAAAAGAACTCTGATCTGTACCCGTGGAACAAGGGAATGAGTGTTTGCTCACCGATATCACGCGCCATGAACAGCCCGAACCCGCAAACCACGACCCAGAACAGGGGGCGCGCTCGATCGAAGGCGACCACGAAACACGCCAGCAGAAGCGAGACGAGCAGGACCGGAAAGTAGAACCCATAGAAGGGCGACAGAGGGGAAATGAAGAGCGCCACGGTTCCCAGAACGGCCGTCAAGCGGACCGCGTTCCATCGCCGTGTACCCGGCCGCGGGCGAAGGATCTCACCGGCCCCTCGCAAGTAGAAGAACACCCACAGCGCGATGCCGGCCTGTCCGATAGTCCAGAACAACAGGTGCGTTGCCTGCGTTGGCTGCCAGTTCAACAGGGCCAGTAGAAGCCCGTACCCCGCCGTGACGACCGCAGATGCGATCACCACGCTCCTCGATGAAGGCAACAGCAGTGCCGCCACGATCGACGCGACGAGTGTCCAGGTGTGCCCCACGAATCCGGACAACAGGAACAGCCCAGCGGCGAGGACTGCGAAGAGGAGCGAGCGGATACGGTTTCTTCTCGCGAGGTCCAGCTCGGAATACACCGGCGCGGTCAGCGGCGGAGCCGGAGCCGGCGTCGATCTCTCTCGCCCCCTGTCCATCGACCGGGAAACGAACTCACCCGGGGCATTCGCTGCGACGTCGGCGCCGAAATATCCCGCGACACCGCGTTGCGGATCGGCGGATCCGGTCTCCACCTGGGCTCGACCGTGTTGCCCGTGCGCCGCGTCGAAGTGGGACAGCAGCCGCAGCGGCGCGACCTGCGCGTTGCACAGCGGGCAGGGCAGACTGGCCACATCGGACATGTCACGCGCGAGCCCCATCAACCGATCCCGAACGAGGGGATCGTTCGGGTCCCAGGCCGGGGCTGTGGGGTAGCCCGTTGGATCGGAAGCGGTACCACCCGCGTCGTTCGACGCCACCCCGCTCGGCTTCTCGGCATCCGCGGCCGGGGGACTCGACGCGCCCCCGGTGCCCATCGGGCGCGCGCTCATCACGGCCTTGAGCGAACTCGCAAACGCCCTGGCGCTGGCGGGGCGCTCAGCGGGATCCGCCGACAGCGCCGGTGAGAGCGTGGCCACGATCTCCGGCGGGATCTCCCTGCAGAACGCCGAAGGAGACATCAGCTGCTTCCGTGCCTTCTGCTCCAGGATCTGGAACTGGGTCGCCGTCGCGTCCCACGGCAGCCGGCCGGCCAACATCTCGTAGAGGATCATCCCCAGCGAATAGATGTCCGCCCTAGCGTCCACCGCCTTGGCGTCGGCGTACTGCTCCGGAGCCATGTACTCGACCGTGCCCATTCCAGTGCCCGTGCGGGTGCCGGAGGCGTCCAGATCCTTGGCGATTCCGAAGTCGATGACCCGGGGCGAGCCGTCGGGGGTGAGGAGCACATTGTCGGGTTTGAGATCCCGGTGCACCACGCCCTGGTCGTGGGCATAGCTCACCGCGTCCAGGAGCTTCTCGAAGAGGGCCCAGGCCTTCGGCCAGGGGATCGGGCCGACCACCTCGCCGATGGCATCGGTCATCGGCCAGCCGTCCACGTGGTCCATCACCAGCGCCAGCTCGCCCCCGTCCACCACCAGGTCGTGGACCTTCACGATGCCGGGGTGATCCAGCTTCAGTCCGAGCGAGGCCTCCCTCTCGAAGCGCGCGCGGTATTCCGTGTTGCGGGCGTACTGGGGGTGCATGACCTTGATCGCCACGTCCCCGCCCTGGCGCTCGGCCAGGGTCTCGGACCGGTGCCGCCCCCGGTACACCGCGCCCATCCCGCCCTCTCCGATCATCGAGATCAGCTGGTACGCCCCCACCGACGACCGCATCGCCGGATCGCTGCCCTGGGCGGGCGCGGGCGCGGGCCCGGACACGGGAGCGGCATCCCCCGCCAGCAGCTTGTCCCGCTGGGCCTCGAACTGCTCGCGGGTGATCAGCCCCCGTTCGAGCATCGAGGCGAACTTCTCGAGTTCATCGGCGATGGTGGACAACCCGCCCCTCCCTGATGACCACGCCATTCTAGCCCTGGTTCCGGATCGCGGCGCGCTGGGGTCGGAACCCGTTGCGAGTTCAGCCCCGAGGCGAAGTCAGGGACTGCCGCTCGTTTCGCCAGGCGCGGCCGAGGGTGAAGAGGAAAGCCGCGTAGAGCGCCCAGCTGGCGAAGCTGACCATGCGCGGGAGGCCGGCCGGACCGTCTGTGTACTCTGCGAGCCAAAAGGCGGTCTGACCGCCCTCCAGGAGCACCTCGCAGACCAGCCAGACCACGGCCAGGATACGCATCGGGCGCCCCGGAATCAGCAAGACCAGGGCGCCGATACACCAGAGGCCTGTGAGCGAAAACACGAACAGGTGCGTCGCGGGAAATTCCCCATCGACTGCGCTCAAGATCTCCAGGATCAGGAAGGCGGAGATCCCCGCCGCCCCGGTCAACAGCAGCGCCGCACCCAGTAACCCGACACGCCCCCGGGAGCGGGCGCCGCTCATCAGGACCGCCGTCCAGTTGCCAAACAGGAAGAACGGGTAGACGAGCATCCGCACCAGCGGGAGGTCCACCTCCTCCACGAAGCTCAGTACATCGAAGAAGCCGACCGTGCGTACCACCCAGGAGTTCAACAGGGGGAGCGCTATCGCCAGGACGACGAGCAACCCGGCGGCCGTCCTCCTCGAGATGGGCATGAAGGGCAGCGCGATGGCGCAAACCGCGAGCAGCAGGCGCAGCAGGCGTCCAATCCCGTCACCCCAGGCCCAGATGGCGTCACTGCCCTCCAGGAACCGGTACCCCCATTGGGCGACGCCGTCCTCCCGCCACACACTCGTGGGGAGCAGGGCTGTGGCCGCGGCCATCCCGGCCGCGACCAGGAACAGCCTGGGGATCCCCCGCCCGGGGGTGGCCCCCGCGTAGGCCCGGGGGTGGACGTTGGCCGGCGCGGCCTGGGGGTGGTGGACGGGGGTCGGCGCCGGGGGGAAGGAGACCGCGCCGCGGCCAGGGCCGGGGACGCCGGCCGGCTCGAGCATGGTGGGCGCGCTGCCGATCCGCGGGGGTGTCGAGGGATGCGGGGCCGCGGGTGCTGGGCTCGCCTGCTGGGGCGGCGGAGCGTGAGGCGCGACCGGACCTGGGGCCACGGGTGGTGCCTGGGCGTGCCCCGAATTGGCACCGAGCAGGTGCTCCCGGAACGCCTGGGCAGACGGTGGCCGACTCTCCGGGTCCGCCGACAGCGCGGGTGCCAGGGCCGCAACCACCGCCGGAGGAATCGTGGGACAGTAGGCGGCCGGAGACACCAGCCCCCGCCGCGCCTTCTGCTCCAGGATCTCGAACTGCGGCGCCGTGGCCTCCCAGGGCAGGCGGCCGGCCAGCATCTCGTAGAGGATCATCCCTAGCGAATAGACATCGGCTCTGGCATCGACGGCCTTGGCGTCGGTGTACTGCTCGGGGGCCATGTACTCGACGGTGCCCATGCCGGTGCCGGTGCGAGTCCCTGAAGCGTCCAGGTCCTTGGCGATGCCGAAGTCGATGATCCAGGGGGTGCCGTCGGCGGTGAGCAGGATGTTGTCGGGCTTGAGGTCCCGGTGCACGACCCCCTGGGCGTGGGCGTAGGCCACTGCATCCAGCAGTCTCTCGAACAGGGGCCAGGCCCGCTCCCAGGGGACGGGGCCCACCGCCTCTCCGATGGACTCGGTCAGGGGGCGGCCGTCCACGTGGTCCATCACCAGGGCCAGCTCGCCCCCGTCCACCACCAGGTCGTGGACCGTGACGATCCCCGGGTGCGCCAGCTTCAGCCCCAGCGACGCCTCGCGCTCGAAGCGGTCCCGGTACCCGGGGTCGCGGGCGTACTGGGGGTGCATGACCTTGATCGCCACGTCCCCGCCCTGGCGCTCGGCCAGGGTGTCGGACCGGTGTCTCCCCCGATAGACCGCCCCCATCCCGCCCTCGCCGATCAGCGAGGTCAGCCCGTAGGCGCCCACCGCGGACCGCATCGACGGGTCGCTGGCCGCGACCGGAGGCGCCGTGACCGGTGCCCGCGCCGCGCCGCCCCCCGCCAGGAGCTGATCCCGCTGGGCGTCGAACTGCTCGCGGGTGATCAACCCCCGATCGAGCATCGCGACGAGCTTCTCGAGCTGGTCCGGTACCGTGGACACCGCGTCCCCCTTCGTGCGTCGGGACAGGATAGCGCGTCGCCGGAATGCCGGGGTGGGCGGGGCCTCGACTCAGGGACGGACGTAGGTGGTGCTGTCCCGGACGTAGGGGGTCACCGGCGCCCCCATCTGACCCACGCCGTAGAGGTCGAGGGTGATCTCGTGGCCGTCCACGGTGACCAGGGCCCATCCGAGCTCGCTGTCGACGAAGTTCGATCCCGGGTCGATGTCCGGGAACGCGGGCCAGTCCCGGCAGAAGGCTGCCGCGCCTTCGAAGTCCTGGATCTGGGTACGGGGCATCATGCCGGCCGGCGGCAGGACCAGGTAGCCCACCCCGTCGTCCGGGCCCCGGCCGTAGATCTCGGACGGGGCGAGGAGGCTGTCGTGGCGCAGGGGCTTCATCCGCTGGCCCAGGTGTTCGTGGCCGGAGAACACCCAGTCGACCCGCCCGTCGAAGGTCTCGGTCACGGGGCGGCGGGCCTCCATGTCCGTCAGGCCGGTGCGGACGCCGGCGTCGTAGACCGGAATGTGCCACTGGACAAAGACCCAGAGCGGCTCGCCGGCCAGCTCGATGTCGTCCAGCTCCGCCTCGATCCACAGCTTCTGATCGCCCCCGTCGTCGAAGCCCTCGGGGATCTCGGAGTCCAGGGTGAGCAGGGCCAGTTCCGCCACGTCCACCCGGTAGACGTACCCCACCGGGGTCGCGGCGGGACGGGGGAAATAGCGCTCGAAGGTGGATTCGTCGGGCGTGCCCGGGCCGTACCCGTGGTCGTGGTTGCCCACGGCGGGCAGCAGGGGCTGACCCGGGAACAGGTGCCGCCCGCCGTCGAAGAAGGTCCACCAGTCGCCGGTCTCGTCCGCGGCGGTGAGATCGCCGGTGAACACCAGGAAGTCCAGGTCCCCGTGCTCGGCCGCGAGCGCCGGGCCGACCAGGTTCCAGGCGCCGGTGCCCCCCCCGGAGTCCTGGGCGTCGGCGGCCACCGCGAACCGTACCGGCCCCGCACCCGGGGGAGCGGGCGTGTGGAAGCGATGGATCTCGCTGACGTGACCCACGTTGTCCAGCACCCGGTAGAACACGTCGCTGTCCGGCGTGAGCCCGGTCAGCGTCACGTGGTGCACGTAGTCCGCCACGTCGCCCAGGGCCGACGACCCCAGCTCCTCGGTGGGCCCGAACTCCACGGTCCCCCGGCAGGGCATCGAGGTCTCGAAGGTCACCACCACCCCGGTCCCGGGCTGCGCCTCGTCGGTCCACGACAGCAGCGGCCCGATGTAGGGGAAGAGCACCTCCTGGTGATAGGTCAGGCCGTCCCGGTCGTCGTAGGTCCGCGACCCGTCCTCGTCGGTGGCGAAGAAGTCCATGTGGATCGCGCGCGCGCTCTGGGGCACCTCCAGCTCGAAGGTGAACCGGTCCGCCCCCTGGACCATCTCGCCTTCCAGGAAGTACCGGCCGGCCCCGTCCACGTACTCGTTCAGCCACTCCTCCGCCACGCCCTCGATCTGGGTGAAGCCGTTGAACCCGTAGCGGATGCCCAGCTCGTCCTCACCCACCAGATCGCCCAGGTACTGGACCTCGATCGTGTCCCCGGGGGCGAACTCCTGGGGCACCACGTAGACCGGGGGCTCCACGTACGGGTCCCCCTCGGTCGTGTCGTCGTCGCCCGTGCTGTCGTCGTCGTCCGCGCTGTCGTCGTCGTCCGCGCTGTCGTCGTCGTCCGCGCTGTCGTCGTCCGGCGCGGTCGAGTCGTCGTCTCCGGGGGTGGAGTCGTCATCGCCCCCGGTCCCGAAGTCGTCGTCGTCGCCCCGGCAGGCGACCAACCCGATGGCCAGGATCAGGATCGAGAGCATCAGGTGCGATCGGTCGGAGAGGAGCCGCATGGCATCGAGCGTACCACCCGGCCGCCCCTCCGAGAACGCACATGCCCGAGGGGCCTGGACGCAGATTTGGTACGCTAGGCCCCCGGGAAGGAGTCCGCGATGGCCCGGATGCTCACCCTCCTGCTCGCCCTGGGCCTGCTGGCGGGCCTCGGCGGTTGCCCGTCGGACGACGACGACGACGCCACCGGCGACGACGACGCCACGGGCGACGACGACAGCGCGGGAGACGACGACACGGCCCCGGCCGACGCCGACGGCGACGGGTACGACGAGACCGAGGACTGCGACGACGACAACCCCGACGTGTACCCGGGCGCGGAGCAGGTCTGCGACGGGGTGGTCGACAACGACTGCGACGGCACCCCCGACCCCCACGAGGCCGACGAGGACGGGGACGGGGTCTCCGAGTGCGACGGGGACTGCGCCGACTACAACGCGACGGTCTACCCCGGAGCCGAGCAGCTCTGCGACGACGGGGTCTTCGACAACGACTGCGACGGCATCATCGACGCCAACGAGACCGACGCCGACGGCGACGGCTACACCGAGTGCCAGGACGACTGCGACGACACCAACGCCGCGATCTACGGGGGCGCCTGGGACGTGGTGGACGGCCTGGACAACGACTGCGACGGGGAGACGGACGAGGACGTGTTCGACTGCGCCACGGTCCCCGACGCGCCGCTGTCCGAGACCATCATCGACGGCGCCCGGGGTTACCACGGCCTGGCCTTCGACGAGTTCGGAAACATCGTGGGCAGCGACGGCTCGTCGCTGATCCGCTCCGACTACGGGGGCAACTGGAGCGTGTACATCCCGGGCACGGGCTCGTGCGAGCAGATGACCTACATGGCCGACGGGGACCTGGCCTTCGTCAACACCAACCTCAACACCATCATGCGGGCCGATCCCTCGGGGGTCACCAACTACATGGCCCCGGCCAACGCGGCGTACGGGCTCATCGTCGGCCCGGACGGCATGCTCTACTCCGCCGGCGGACTCTCCATCCGACGCATCGACCCCATCACCGGCGACTCCACCGTCGTCACCTCGATCTGGGGCGGCGAGGCCCACACGGTGGCCTTCGACAAGGACGGCGACCGGATGTTCATCGGCACGGTGGGCAACGGCAACCTCTTCTACGTGGACCTGGACGAGAACCTCGATCCCCTGGCTGAACCCCAGGTCTACGCCTCGATGGGCGGCTGGCACGACGGGCTGGCCATGGACACCTGCGGCTACCTCTTCGTGGCCGACTACTCGACGTCGAACCTGTACCGGGTCGCCCCCGACGGCACCGTCGAGGTCTACGTCGACTGGCAGGGAGGCGGCTACGGCCACGGCCTGGTCTGGGGTTCGGGCATCGGCGGCTGGCTCTCCGACGCCCTGTACGTGCCGCTGCCCTACAACGGCAACCGGGTCAAGGAGGTCCACATCGGCGCCCCGCCCGCCTCCTGGGGTGGCACCGTCCACAACGCGCCTGAGAGCCTCTGAATCGACCCGGTCTCGAGCTCCGAGACCCGGGAGATCTTGCCGGGCAGGCCGGCAGGATCTTGCCGCCCCCGCCCGTCTCGAACCCTGACCCCCGACCCCATCGTTCTCCTGATCGACCGACGCCTCCCCGATCGGCACGACTTGGCACGCTCGTTGCGAACCCCCCACGCAAATCCGGGGCGCGACACGGCCCCCAACGACGATGGAGGACAACACGATGGGCAATACGAGGGAGCGATGGTGGGTTCGATGGATGGGACGAGCGATCGGCCCCGAGGGTGTCATCGCCACGATCGTGGTGGCGCTGGTCCTGTCCAGCTTGCTGGGATCCGAGGCGAACGCGCAGGAATCGCGCGCCGACCTGGCCCGGATCGACGCCGCGATCGCCCAGCAGGGCGCCCGCTGGTCGGCCGACGAGACCTCGGCGACCCGCATGTCCCCCGCCGCCTTCGCTGGCCGCCTCGGTGCCTTCCTGGACGACGGCCCGGTCGATCCGGTGGCCTTCGGCGCCCCCGTCCCCGTCGCGCTCCCCGCCGCCTTCGACTGGCGCGTGGAGGGGGGCGAGAACTACACGACCCCCATCCGCGACCAGGGCAACTGCGGCTCCTGCTGGGCCTTCGCCGCGCTCGGCGCCATGGAATCGGCGATCGAGATCCAGGAGGGCGATGCCTCCTGGGATCCCGACCTCTCCGAACAGGCGCTGGTCTCCTGCTCCACCGGCGACTGCAACGGCGGCTACCTGGAGGAGACCCTGGACTTCCTGAGGGACGAGGGCACGACCACCGAGCGCTGCATGCCGTACGAGGCACACGACGGCGTGCCCTGCAGCGATGGCTGCGTCACCTACGACAGCAACCCGTGGACGATCCACGACTGGCACCGGATCGCCCCGGATCCCGCGGTCATCAAAGCCCGGATCAAGAACGGCGCTCCGGTCCTGGCCGGCATGGAGGTCTACTGGGACTTCGCCTCCTACAGCGGCGGCGTGTACGAGCACGTATGGGGCGGCCTGGCCGGGTACCACGCCGTGGTCCTGGTGGGCTGGGACGACAGCGAGGGTTGCTGGATCGCCCGCAACTCCTGGGGCGCAGGCTGGGGCGAGGACACCTACGGCGTCACCGGAGAGGCCGGCTGGTTCCGCATCGCGTACGGCCAGGCCCTGATCGAGGACTACGTGTACGCCCTGGTCGGCGGCGAGGTGGAGGTGCCGGCTTGCCCCTGCGCGGACGCGGACTCGGATGGTCACATGCCCTTGGGCTGCGGCGGCTCGGGCTGCGGCCCCGGTGACGACTGCGACGACACCGATCCCGACGTCGCCCCCGGTCTTCCGGAGATCCCCCACGACGGCATCGACAACGACTGTGACGGGGTCGTGGACAGCCCCTACGCCGTGGGTCTGAAGGTCCTCGGCGGTGCGACCCACCACGCCGGAGACACGGCGTTCGCACGCGTGCGGGTCGACCACGACAGCGAGGACGTGGTGTCCGCCCAGATCGTCCTGACCCAGCGCCACCCCGACGGCTTCGACGAGATCGTCTTCCACTCGGGCTCCATCTGGATCTACGGGGGCAGCGAGGTGTTCGACGATCTCCCGGTGGACATCGCCCCGGACGCCGAGGAAGGCGTCCACAGGCTCGTCGCCCGGCTGATCGTGGGCGGTGAGACGGTCGCCCGCGCAGGGGCGAACATCGTGGTGCTCCCCTAGTGCCCCGCCCCCCAATCCGAACCCGCTCCGGCACTCCGCACCCACGATTCCGGTAGACTCTCCCTCATCCACCAACCCGGCGGACCTGGAGGAGGGATGGGCGACGACCGGAGCCCCGAAGTCAGCGAGGAGCGGACCGGCCTGGTCTCGATGACCGGCCTGATCGCCCAGCGGGCCAGCGCCGCGGGCGTCACTCGCGGGGGGCAGATATCGCTGCTGCTGTTCCACGGGCGCGGCGCCCAGATCGTCACCCTGACCGAGGGGCAGCGGACCCTCATCGGTCGCGCGAGCCCCGCCGACGTGGTGATCCCGGACCGCAGCCTGTCCCGCCGCCACGCGGCCCTGGAGGTGATCGACGGCCAGGTCTGGGTCGAGGACGCGGGTTCGACCAACGGCGTCTACCTGGACGGGAAACGCGTCGAACGCGGCCTGGTCGAGCCCTGGATGGACCTGGTGATCGGTCCGGTGTCGGCCTCGATCCAGCGGCTGGGGCCCACCGAGGCGAGACGCTTCGGGTTCTTCGACCACGACCACTTCCAGCTCGAGCTCGACGCCGAGGCGGTCCGCGCCCGGCGCTTCGGCCGGGAGCTGACCCTGATCCTGATCCACGGCGAGGGCCTGGGCGGGGGGCGGGTCGGGCGCTGGTTCCACCGGATCCAGGAACAACTCCGCCCCTTCGACCGGGTGGCCCTGTACAGCCCCGACACGGTGGAGATCCTGCTGCCCGAGATGAACCGCGAGCAGGCGGAGGGCGCCGCGCGCACGATCCTGGACTTCGTGGGCGAGGCCACCGCGGCCGTCGCCGTTCTCCCCGAGCACGCCACCTCGTCCCAGGAACTGCTGGACGTCGGCCTGCGCGCGCTGCGGCGCGCCACGCGGGCGCGGCCCCTGCAGATCCCCCCGCTGGCGTCCGCCGCCCGCCGCGCGCGGCCCAAGGGCGACGACGAGGGGGGACCGGTGGTCCACGATCCCGCCATGGTCCAGGTCCTGGACACGGCCCAAAGGCTCGCCTCGTCCGTCATCCCCGTCCTGCTCCAGGGGGAGACCGGCTCGGGCAAGGAGGTCGTCGCACAGGCGATCCACGAGGGCGGTAAGCGGGGGGACGCGCCGTTGATCTGCGTGAACTGCGGCGCCATCCCGGGCCAGCTGGTGGAGAGCACCCTGTTCGGCCACGAGAAGGGTGCCTTCACCGGCGCCAGTCAGCGTTCGAAGGGGGTGTTCGAGTCCGCGGACGGTGGCACGGTCCTGCTGGACGAGGTCGGCGAACTGCCCGCGCCCGCCCAGGCAGCCCTGCTCCGGGTGCTGGAGAGCAAGCGCTTCCAGCGCGTCGGCTCCACCCGGGAGATCGAGGTCGACGTCCGCCTGGTCGCGGCCACCCACCGGGATCTGCAGGAGATGGCCGACGACGGCGAGTTCCGCCAGGATCTGCTCTACCGGCTCAACGCCATGACCCTGCGGATCCCCCCGCTCCGGGAGCGCCCGGGTGACGTGGAGCCGCTGGCGTTCCACTTCCTCGCCCAGGCGAATCGGGACAACGACCGTCGGATCCGCGACATCGGACCCACGGCGCTGGACCTGCTACGGGAGTATTCCTGGCCCGGCAACGTGCGCGAGCTGCGCAACGCCATCGAACGCGCCGTGGTGATCGCCTCGCTGGACGTCATCGGTCCCGGGGATCTGCCCGAGACCATCCAGAGCCAGATGCCGGCCATTCGCCCGGACAGTCCCTCGACCGCGGAGCTCCGGGAGCCCAGCGGCCCCATCGACCTGCGCGACGAGCTCGCCCGGGTCGAGGCGGACATGATCCGACGGGCCCTGCGCGAGGCGGACGGCAACCGCACCCGGGCCGCTGCCGCCCTGGGTCTCCCGGTCCGGACCCTGACCTACAAGCTGCACAGCCTGGGCATCGACACGGACGGCTGACTCCCCGGCAGCTTTCGGCCAGACGCCGTCCACGGCAGCTTCTTGCCGCCCCCACCCGGGCAGCTTTCTGCCGGACACACGGACGGGTCACGCCCCCCTTCCGAGATGCGAACCCGCTCATTCGATGGACGCCAAGCCGATTCGTTTTTTTTCCTGCGCCTGGCACACCCCTTGCTCATTCCCCTTCACGAATTTCGCAGGAAGCGGAAGGCCCCGAACCATCGACACGGACATTCAACGGGAGAAATCATGCGTCACTTCATCGTCACCCTGGGCATCGCCACCTTGACCCTCGGCTGCCTCATCGGCTGCGACCCCGCCTATACCGAGGACTCGCAGGAGCTCTCCTTCTCCGGCGAGCGCGTGCCGATGCCGGACGAGTGGCGGCGCAATCCGAACCGGGTGGATCTGCCGGCGGACTGGTCCCGGGCCCCGGACCGGATCGACCTCCCCGAGGAGTACGACGGGATCGGCGACGAGGACCGTATGGACCTGCCCGATGGCTACGAGGGGATCGGCGACGAGGACCGTATGGACCTGCCCGAGGAGTACGACGGGATCGGCCACGAGGATCGGGAAGACATGCTCGACGACGACGAGGATCTTCGGGACGACGACGACCCGAGCATCCTGGACGACATGGAAGACGACGAGGACTTCGAGGACGACTGGAACGACGAGGACTTCGGGTACGAGGAGCACCAGCCCTACTTCGACTGATTCGAACGGAGGTCACCCCACACACGACACCGACTGGCACGGGCCGGGGACGGCAGCGGAGCTCGGAGGAGCCGCTCCCGTCCCCGGTCCGATTTTGGTTCTACAGACTCCCCTCGATCGCCCGCAGCAACATGAACTCGAAGGTCGCCGGGTCGAAGTGGGCGTCGGTCCAGGGCAGCAGGGGGAGGTCCTCGGCGGGCAGATCGCGGGGGTCGGCCCAGGTGACGGCCTGTTCGCGGGTGATGAGGTCCGTCAGCGGAAGGTCCTTGTCCACGAAGTAGGTTCGGAGCTCGTCGGCGATGCGGGTGTCGTCGATCAGGACCACGTCCTCGGAGTTGAGACCCTGGCTCCGGGGATCGAGGTTGTGGCTGCCGATGACGGTCACGCGGCGGTCGACCACGGCGAACTTGGCGTGCAGGGTGCCCTCGCCGACCCGCTCGGCGTGCCACTCGTACACCTCCACCCCGGCGTCGATCAGCGGCAGGTAGCGGGCCCGGCCGGCCTTGGTGATCACCGGGATGTCGTTGGTGGCGTCGCTGTTGGTGACCACCTGAACCGTCACCCCCCGCTGCGCGGCCTCGATCAGCGCCTTCTGCAGGTCCTCGGTGGGGACGAAGTAGGCGTTGGAGAGGATCACCTCCTGGCCCGCCGTGCGGATCAGGTGCAGGTAGGCCTGGTGGATCGCGGTCTCGCCCTCTCGGGGGCGGGACCGCAGGAAGCGGATCCGCACATCGTCGTGGAACGGACGCTCCACCGGCGCCCGGGAGGCCACGGCGGCTTCCCGATCCGCCAGCTTCTCACCCAGCTGGCGGCCCAGCTCCAGGGTCTTGCCCAGGGCCACGTCCACGCCGGGATTGTGCTCGCGCCACAGGTTCCAGTAGGCATCGGTGTTGAACAGCTCCGGCTTCCGCTCCTTGATCCCCTTGAAGTAGGCGTAGTTCTCCTCGAACACGGCGACGACGTCCCCGACGATCGGGCCGGTCAGGTACACGTCCTGGTCCCGCCAGATCAGCAAGGGATCGGCGCTGGCCCGGGCGTACTCGTCTCCGATGTTCATGCCCCCCACCACAGCGGCCACCCCGTCCACGACCCAGTACTTCTCGTGGTAGCGCTTGTTGCCCGCCAGCCAGTCCTCGAGGTTGATCTCGTTGAGCCAGTGCAGGTAGAGCGTCTCGAACCCCTCCACCTCGATTCCCGCGTTCTTCATCTCGAAGAACAACAGCTGAGCCTTGACGTCCTGGATGTTGGAGTAGGCGTCCACGATCACCCGGATGTCCATCTCCGGGTCGGCCCGCTTGCGCGCGATCAGCGCCTCGGCCACCGCCTTGCCGGTGTCGTCCCCCTTCCAGATCAGCGCCTGAATTCGAATCGAACGCCGGGCGCGGTGGATCATCTCCATCCGCATCTGGAAGGACACCTCCCCGTCGATCAGCAGCCGGGCGGAGTTGCCCTCGCGGGTGGGCGGCGGCGACCAGACGCTGTCCGCTTGCAGCTCGATGGGATGGCCGGGGGCGAAGATGTCCGCGGGTTCCGCCGCGGGAGCCCGCAACGCGGGCAGGAGCAACGCGACCGCGATCGCCAGGTACGGGACTCGCACGGTACCTCCCTCGTCGATTCCGCCCGTCAGAAGGCCTTGCCCAGGGCCCAGCCCAGGACCAGGGCCACCGCGGCCGCCAGCACGACCAGCCCGATCACCAGCGGCGCCCGGGAGCGCCGGGGCCGGGTGGCGACCTCCACGGGGGGCACGGCGGGTACGTCCTCCTCATGCGGGCGGGTCGAAGCCTCGAAGGCTGACTCGAACCGGCCCCAGCTCATGGACACCGGGGCGCGGGCCACGGTGGATCCGTCCCGATCGGGGGACCGTTCCTCTCCCGGCTTCGGCGGCGCGTCGGCCTGTTCCAGATCCCGGGCCAGGGCGGCCGCATCCAGGATCGGGACGCTCCCGCTGCGGTCGATCCGGGGCATGAGCTTGTCGATCACGGCCTCCAGATCGGAGTCTGGCGGGTGGTCGGCCGCCAGCGCTGCCAGACGCTCCTCGACCTCGCGGGCGTTGGAGAAGCGCGCCAACGGGTCGCGCTGGAGCAGCCGATCCAAGATTGGCCGGATGCCGGGAAGGGCCGCCTCGGCCTCCTCCAGCCGGGGCGCCAGGTCGTCGTGGAGGATCGCGTGGGCCATGGACGGCAGGCTCGGGGCATCGAACAGGTGCCGCCCCGCGGTCATCTCGAACAGGATCCCGCCAAACGAGAACAGATCCGAGCGGCGGGTGAGCTCGCCCTCCCCGCTCACCTGCTCGGGGGACATGAAGCGCGGTGTGCCCTTGATCACCCCGGACAGGGTCGTCGTGAACAGGTTGGTGGTGGAGCGCGCCACGCCAAAATCGGCGATTCGAGCCACCCCCTCGCGGCCGACCAGGATGTTGGACGGCTTGAGGTCCCGGTGGACCAGGCGCAGGGTCTCTCCATCCGCATCGGTCAGCTCGTGGGCGTGGTGCAGGCCCCGGCAGATCTGCCGTCCCAGCTCCAGCGCGGCGAAGCGCGGCAGGGCCACCCCCCGTGCGCGGCACAGCGTCAGGATCTGGCCCAGGTCGGCCCCATCGACGAACGCCATCGCGAGAAAATAGTGGCGACCCACGTGGCCGGCCTCGAGCACCTCGATCACGTTGGGGTGGTGGAGCAGGGCGCCGATGCGCGCCTCGTTGACCATCGAGCGGGCGAAGGTGGGTTCCCGCTCGATCACCGACGCCCGGAGCTTCTTGAGGGCGACCCGCTTGGCCAGCCCCTCGGGGCCGGGCAACAGCGCCTCGTACACCGTCCCGAACGCACCGTGGCCGATGCGCCGGACGATGCGATAGCGGCCAAACCGCGCGCCGGCGGTCTCCCGGGATGGGTCCCCCTTCTGCACGGCGCCCATCCTACCCGCGTCGGCGCAAGAGCGCTGCCACGAGAAGCAATCCCAGGGCCGTCCCCTTCGGTCCATCCGCCAGCTTGCAGCCACAGCCACCCCACTCGCCCCGGTTGCCCGGGCCCGGTGGGCCGTCGTCGTCCTGCGCCGTGTCGTCGTCTCCCGCCGTGTCGTCGTCCGGGCCCGTGTCGTCGTCCCCGGCGTCGTCGTCCCCGGCGGTGTCGTCGTCCCCCGTCGTGTCGTCGTCCCCCGTCGTGTCGTCGTCCCCCGTCGCGTCGTCGTCATCGTCATCGTCGCCCAGGGGGTACCCGGCCGCGATATCGAAGATCCACTCCCGCACCGTCTGGCCCGCCACGGTCGCGTCGTGGCGGTAGGGGAAGAGGTACGCGGTGGCCTGAAGATCCAGCCCGGGGACGATGGCGAATCCCCCCAGGGGGGTGAGGTAGCCGTACCCGTTGCCGGGGTAGGCGGCGGCATCGATCTCCTTGTAGGCCTCCGAGAACACCGCGAGCGTCAGGCAGTGGGCCGCCCCGGCGTCGCAGGCGCTGATCCAGAACTCGGTCAGGGTGTCGTCGAAGGAGCCGTGGGGGTAGGGTGCCCGGCCTTCCAGCCGCAACAACAGCCCGCCCGCGGGCTGGGTGACCGTGGTCACCGGGCCGTGGGGATCGCTGTAGGGGCTGTTTCCCGCGTAGTAGTGGTAGGTGTGGTTCATGCCCCAGGCGGGGAAGACCGCCGGGATCTCCTGGGGGTGCTCGGACAGGGTATACGGCCCGCCGTAGGTGATCCGGTAGGCGAGCTCCACGTAGGCCGGGTGCAGGGTCGTGGTCTGTTCGAAGGCCACGCCGCCCATCGCATCGGTCTGGGTGAAGTGGTACGGCGCCTCCTGGCGGGTGTAGATCCACGTGCCGCCGGTGGACAGCTGGCTCACGTCGTTGGTGGGCGAGTGCCAGCCGCAGTCCGCCGCCTGGGCCTGGATCGGGTTGAACGGCGCTCCGGCACCCCAGTCAACACAGGAGTGCACCGTGGAGCAATCGGGGACGTGGGCCCCCTGGGAGCAGCACCACAGGCGACAGCTGGCGTGCCCGGAGGCCAGGCAGTCGGCCTCGCTCGCGAACGCCGTCGGGTCGCAGACTCCGCTCCCCTGGCCGAACCAGGCGTCCGGGCCCACGGGTTCATAGCCCCAGATCGACAGCTGGACCGCGCCTCCCCCGTGCTCGGAGATCACGTTGAACGCGTGGTCGGAGGCGTACAGCTCGAACAGGGCACCGCCGTACGAGGTATTGACCCCCGCCCTGAGGTTGCTGCCGTACAGGTACTCGGCGTCCGCCGCGCGGTTCTCGTAGTACGGCGGCACTCCATTGCACCAGGTCAGCGCCGGTTCCTGCAGCCCGTTGCAGCCGTCGGCGATGGTCCCCGGCGATCCGGTCAGCCCCACGTTCTCGCCGTCGGGTACGCCGCTGGCGTCGACGCCGATGGCGTAGGCGACCACCTCGTGGGTCCCGTGCCCCAGCCGCGGCGGGATCCAGGTGTAGCCGTGGTCCTGGTCCGGGTACGGCAGGTCGGGCCGGAAGCCGTTGGCCAGCATGTCGTGGGCGATCTCGCCGTCGATGTAGATGTGCACCGGGATCGGGTAGGGGTAGTCGGGGTCCCGGGCCCAGCCGCCGATCAGCTCGGGACCCACGGCGTCCAGGTAGCCCTCGGGCGCCGCCGCCCCCGCCCCCCCGGGTGGCGACAGCAACCCCACGGCGAGCACGATCGCGGGTGCTGTCCTGGCGATCTGCACGGCCCTCCTCCCGCCCAGCAGCTTCCGGCCCCAGAGTAGCAGCCACGGATGTAGCCGTGGACCCGGCCGTCGATGCCGCGGTAGGTTCGATCGATCACCACAGCGAGATGAGGGGTACCCATGCGACGCACCCACCTGCTGGCCGCGGCCGGCCTGACCCTCTTCACCTTCGCGGCCTGGGCCGCGACCGAGACCTGGCCGCTGGACGATCCAGCAGCCTACGACTACGACCCCTCGCAGGTCGCGGTCGAGGGCGGCACCGCGACCCTGATCCCCGATCTGCGGGGGACGGGCGCCGACGGGGACCTGGATCTCGTGTCGTCGACCTTCGACCTGTCGGTGGACGTGACCGGCAACCGCACCGTGGCCGACGGCGCCGCCTGGTCGGTGAGCAGCGCCCTGGCCGCCGGGGACGTAGCCTTCGACCTGGACGGCTACGTGGACGGCCTGGTGGCCGGCGACGAGATCCTCCTGATCGACCTGCAGGGGAGCCCGGGGGATCCGGGGACCGGCGCCTGGGAGGTCCTACGGATCCAGGCCATCGCCGGCGCCACCGTCACGGTGGATGCCCTGGCCGGCGCCTACGACGGGACGGCCCACGCGGTGGTCGCCCAGCGGGTGCCGAACTACGACGACGTGACCCTGGTCGACTCGATGCTGACCGCCTCGGGGTACGACGGCGTCACCGGCGGGATCGTCGCCTTCCGCTCCCGGGGGACCCTGACGGTGGACGCCACGTCGGGCATCTCCGCGGCGGGCCTCGGCTACGCCGGCGGTATGGGGGGCTCGGCCGCGGGGGGCGGTGGCCAGGGCGGTGACTCCTACGCGGGCGTGGATGGCGATGGCGGGGCCGACAACGCCGACGGCGTGGGTGCCGGCGGCGCCGGGGAGGGCCCCTCCCAGAACGTGGCTCACCGCGGCGGTCCCGGCGGCATCGGGGCCGGCGGCGGGGGCGCCGACGGAACGGACAACGCCGACGACGGTGCCGGTGGAGGAGGAGGCGGAGGCCACGCCGGCGGCGGCGGCGGCAGCGGCGGCGGCCCCGGCGGCGGGGGCCCCCCCCGCGCCCGCGGCGGGGGGGCGGCCCGGGACCAGCCCGCCGGCGGCGGGGGCGCGTCGTCGTGTCCCGGCGGGGACGGCGGCGAGGCCGGCGCCGACGGCGCCATCGGAGGCGGCTGCTACGACGGGAGCTCGGAGCCCGGCCACGGCGGTGTGGGCACGGCCTCGGGCGGCGGCGGCGACACCTGCGGCAGCCACTACGGCGGCGGTGGCGGCGGCGGCGGCGGCCTCTACGGCGACGCCGACCTGGCGTCGGTCTACTTCGGCGGCGGGGGTGGCGGGGGTGGCGGTTCCACCTACGGCTTCGAAGGCGGCGACGGCGGCACCGGCGGCGGGATCGTGATGATCTACGCGGGCTCCGCGGCCATCGACGGCTGGCTCAGCGCGGACGGCGCGGACGGCGAGGCCGTCGAGACGGGCAACCGTTCGGCCAGCGGCGGCTCGGGCGCGGGCGGCAGCGTCCGGCTCACCGCCCTCGACCTGACCCTCACCGGCCTGGTCTCGGCCCTCGGGGGCGGGCTGGTGGAGCCGGCCAACGCGGCGGTCGCCGGTGGCGGGGGCGGCGGCGACGGCCGGATCCGGGTGGACACCCAGGCGGTCAACGGCCTGCCGTTCGGCGACCCCGACTTCGCGACCGAGGTGAACCTGTTCACCCTCCCCGAGGTGGCCTCCCTGAACGAGCCGGCCGAGGCCTTCCCCACCGAGGCGCAGGTCTGCGGCGCAAACCCGGTGGTGCCCGGCGTGGCCGGCTTCCAGTGGACCGGCTTCGACGCCATCGAGGCCCCGGACGGCGGCGCGATCTCCTACGTGCTCTCGGACGACGCCGCGACCTGGTGGTGGTACGACGGCGCCGCCTGGGCGCCCTCGGCCGGCAGCGGCGAGAGCAACGACGCGTCCACCGTGGACGCCTGGATCGGCGACCTGACCGGTGTGGCCGACCAGCTGTACTGGTGCGCCTACCTGCTCGGGGACGGGACCCAGGAGGTGGCCCTGGATCAAGTGTCCATCGACTGGGAGGACGACCAGGACGGCGACGGGATCCCCAACGCCGACGACAACTGCCCGGACACGCCCAACTTCGAGCAGGACGACGCGGATGGCGACGACATCGGCGACGCCTGCGACCCCTGCACCGATGTGGACGGGGACGGGTACGGCGATCCGACCTATCCGGCCCACGCCTGCGACGACGACTGCGACGACGCCGACCCGGCGGTGAACCCGGCCGCGGTGGAGGACTGCAACGGCATCGACGACGACTGCGACGGCGACGTGGACGAGGATTTCGACGTGGACGGCGACGGCTGGACCACCTGCGACGGGGACTGCAACGACACCCTGGTCGAGGTGAACCCCGGGGCCGCCGAGCTGTGCGACTTCATCGACAACGACTCGGAAGCGCACCAGTCAGAGGTCGTCGCCCCAGAACGGCACGGTTTCCCCGACTGTG
>CAZITQ010000044.1:0-1104 GCA_964542165.1 uncultured Rickettsiales bacterium | reverse complement strand
GGGCGGCGTAGGTCTGCTACTTCCTCGACAACGACTGCGACGGCGACGTGGACGAGGGGTTCGACCTCGACGGCGACGGTTTCACCGACTGTGACGGCGACTGCGACGACGGCGATGCCGAGGTCAACCCGGCAGCGGTCGAAGACTGCAACGGATTCGACGACGACTGCGACGGGGACGTGGACGAGGGGTTCGACGCCGACGGCGACGGGGTCACCACCTGCGACGGCGACTGCAACGACGGCCTGGCCGAGGTCTACCCCGGGGCACCCGAGCTGTGCGACTTCCTGGACAACGACTGCGACGGAGACGTGGACGAGGAGTCGGACGGGGATGGGGACGGGTTCACCCTCTGCGCCGGGGACTGTGACGACGGCGATCCCGACGTGAACCCGGCGGCCCCCGAGGTCTGCAACTTCATCGACGACGACTGCGACGGAGAGGTGGACGAGGGCTGGGACGCGGACGGAGACGGGGTCACGGTCTGCGATGGAGACTGCGACGATCAGGCCCCGGCGGTGTTCCCGGGCGCGGACGAGCTGTGCAACGGGGTCGACGACGACTGCGACGGGGTGGTCGACGGGGGCGACGCCCTCGACGCCATGACCTGGTACGAGGACGCGGACGGGGACGGCTTCGGCGATCCCCAGGCGGTGACCGCCGACTGCGACCAGCCCCCGGGCTTCGTGGAGGTCCCCGGTGACTGCGACGACGGGGATCCGGCCGTCAACCCGGCCGCCGAGGAGATCTGCAACGGCATCGACGACGACTGCGATCCGGCCACCGACGAGCTCGCCGACCTGGACGGGGACGGGTTCTCCATCTGCGACGGCGACTGCGACGACGAGCAGGCTGCCGCCTTCCCGGGCAACGACGAGCTCTGCGACGGCATCGACAACGACTGCGATCCGGCCACCGACGAGGAGGCGGACAACGACGCGGACGGATTCGCCATCTGCGACGGAGATTGCGACGACGAACAGGCCGCGGCCTTCCCCGGCAACGCCGAGATCTGCGACGGCAACGACAACGACTGTGACGGCACGGTGCCGGGCGAGGACAGCCGCCACCACTGCCAGGCCCAGAGCGACTCCTACGGCGACT
>CAZITQ010000043.1:0-47040 GCA_964542165.1 uncultured Rickettsiales bacterium | reverse complement strand
GACGACGACTCCACGGGGGACGACGACTCCACGGGGGACGACGACTCCACGGGGGACGACGACTCCACCGGCGACGACGATACCGGTCCCGTGGACGCGGACGGGGACGGCTGGGACGAGGGGGTGGACTGCGACGACAGCGATCCCGCCCTGAACTGGGACGACGTGGACGGGGACGGGGCGTCCACCTGCGACGGAGACTGCGACGACGCCGATCCAGCCCTGAACCTGGACGACCTGGACGGGGACGGCTACTCCCCCTGCGACGGTGACTGCCAGCCCGCCGACCCGCGGGTCTTCCCGGAGGTGACCGCGACCTCGGGCTGGCAACGGAGCTGCGAGGTCTGGCTCGAGGCCGACATCACCGACAGCGACTGGCGGAGTCACCGGGTGGAGCAGGCCCACTGGGTCTACGACGGCACCATGCTCGCCATGTACTTCCGCACCGGCTACGAGCAGGACGAGATGGTCTTCGGTGTCTACTACACCACCAACTGGGGCCAGACCTGGTCCATGGACGGCCCGATCTTCGGGGGGGCGGGCTCCCCCGACGTCTACTGGGACGGGGAGGGCATCAGCAATCCCAGCGTGGTCTACGATCCCTCCGCACCCGCGCCCTACAAGCTCTACTACTCGGCCCTCGCCTCGCAGATCGACGGCAACCGCCACGTCGGCGTCGCGGTCAGTCAGGACGGGTTCAGCTGGGTCCGATACGCGGACCCGGCGCCCCCCAACGCCGCGGTCCAGCTCCTCTCCCCCGGCCCCCCGGGCGCCTTCGACGAGGAGATCATCAACACCCCCTACGTCTATCTCGATGGCGCCACCTACGTGATGCTCTACGTCTGTCGGAACCCGGTCACCTCCGGCATCTGCATGGCCACCTCCGGGGACGGGTACTCCTTCGACAAGTGGGATCCGGCACCCGGTGCGGGGGACGATCCCCAGCCCCTGTTCGTCCGCGGAGACGTCGGCGACTGGGACGAGGACTCGGTGGGCTACCCGATCCCCCTGAGCGACGGGGTGACCACCTCGCTGCTCCACTCGGGCCGCGCGGCCGGAGGCATCCGCGCGACCGGCGCGGTCCACCTGCCCTTCGGCCCATCCACCGCCGAGAAGCTGGCTCCCCTGAGCCCGGTCTTCGAGCGCTCGTTCCAGCCGGGGCGGTGGGACGCCGAGGACATGTACCCCAACGACACGATCTACGATGGCGGTAGCTTCCAGCTTTTCTACACCGGGTCGTACGAGGACTACGCCTTCCCCGGCGACCAGGTGGCGCAGATCGGACACGCGGCGAACGACCAGCCCACCGTGGTCCTCACGGCACCTGCGGTGGACCCCCACGCCATGCAGACCGGGGATCCGGTCACCCTCGAAGGGACCGTCACCGACACCGGCCCCCTGGACACCCTGCTGGTGGTGATCAGCAGCAGCGTCGATCCCTCCCTGCAGCTCACCGCCACCCCGGATCCCGCCGGTGCGTGGTCGGTCACAGCGCCGCCGAACACCTTCGTGCCCGGGATCTACGTGTTGTCGGTGACCGCGTACGACGAGGGGGGCGTGGGACATTCCACCTCGATCACCTTCGACGTCAGCTGACCGAAACTCCCTTGCGCCCCCCCCGGGATTCTGTTACCTCTCGAATCAGTAGGAGAACGGCTCGGCGGTTCGGTCCACGGGAGGGCGAGACGCGCGAGCCGACAGCACGACGAAGAGACCACGTCGACCGGAGACCACGTCCGGCGTAAGCCGGGCGACCCAGCCCCGACTTCCTCGACACCGACTTGCCATGCATCCCGATCATCGACCCTCCCGGCACGTGCCGGGTTTCCAGAACGAGCCCGATCCGCCCGAGACTGGCTTCGGTTCTCTCAACCTCTCTCGGGCAAACAAGGAACTGGACAGATGAAGAAGATCTACGTGGGCAACATGCCCTGGTCCATGGACGACGACGCCCTGGCCAACCTGTTCGAGCCCTTCGGCGAGGTCATCTCGGCCAAGGTCATCAGCGACCGCGACACCGGTCGTTCCCGGGGCTTCGGCTTCGTGGAGATGGATGACCAGGACGCCCAGGCGGCCATCGAAGGCCTCGAGGGCCACATCGAAGGCGGCCGGACCCTGGTCGTGAACGAGGCCCGTCCGCGGCCCGACCGCGGCGGTCGCGGCGGCGGCGGTGGCGGCTACGGCGGCGGCCGTGGTGGCCGTGGCGGCGGCGGCGGCGGCGGCGGCTTCGGCGGCGGCGGCGGCGGCGGCCGGCGCGATCGCTGGTAGGCCCGCAGCTCGACAGAGCGAACGAACCCCCGTCGGCTCCGGCCGGCGGGGGTTTTTCGTTCTCGGGGTGGGGTTCGAGCCCCAGGGCCCAGAGAGCGAGCTCCATGTGTCGTCGGACTCGGCCCCGGACCCGGACTCGGACGGGATTACTTCTTGCCCCCGAACAGCATCCCGGGGTTCCGCAGAACGTCCTTGGTGATGTACCCCGCGTACTTGGGGTTCTCCTTCAACCTGCGGACGCAGTAGGCGTACCACGACGTGCCGAAGGGCACGTAGATCCGTACCCGGTGCCCGCGCTCGACCAGGGCGTCGCGGACCTCGGGCCGCACGCCGAGCAGCATCTGGAATTCGTACTGATCCCGCTGCAGGCCGTGCTCCTCGATGAGCTTCTCCGCCCCCTCGAGCACCGGGTCGTCGTGGGTCGCGATGCCGATGTAGAAGGCCCGGCGGGGCAGGGTGTAGTCGAGGATCTCGAGGAAGGAGGCGTTGACCTCGTCGTACTCCTGCCAGGCGACCTCCGCAGGCTCCCGGTAGACCCCCTTGCAGATGCGGAAGCTCGGGGACAGGTCCTCCAGGGCCTTCACGTCGTCCAGGGTGCGGCGCAGCATGGTCTGAAGCACCGTGCCCACGTGGTCGTACCCCTCCTCGCGCAGCTTGCGGAACACGGCGAGGGTGGCGTCGGTGGTGGGCGAGTCCTCCATGTCGATGCGGACGAAGTTGCCCAGCTCGCCGGCGTGGTCGGCGACCCGCCGGACGTTGGCCTCGAAGAGCGCCGGATCGATGTCGAGGCCGAAGTGGGTCGGCTTGATCGAGACGTTGCCATCGACCCCGTGCTCACGGATCGCGTCGAGGACCCGCAGGTAGGTCTCGGCCGAGGCGTTGGCCTCGTCCTCGGTCTCGATGGCCTCGCCGAGCAGGTCGATGGTGACCATGCACCCGGCGTCGTTGAGCTCCTTGGATTGGGCCACGGCGTCGTCGAGGGTCTCGCCGGCCACGTAGTGCATCGCCACCTTGCGCACCAGCGCCTTGGGCATGAACTTGACCGAGCCGGCCACCGTCCGATCGAAGATTCCCATCTGCGCCTCCGGGACGTATTTTCGACCACCCTTTCGAGCGGGGGAAGGCATGTTAGCATAGCGCCGCGGGTCTCCAGCGACCCCGGCTGCTGGCCCGCTGCATGCAAGCTGGACGGGCGAGTGCGAGGACGAGAGACATGAGCTGGCGCGAGACCTCTGTGCTGCTGCTGCTGCTATTGGGTGCGACGGCCTGGATCGGGCTGTCGGGCTGCAAGGCCCAGTTCGAGCCCCTCCCGGATGACGACTCCGCGGGCGACGACGACACGGGCGACGACGACACGGCCGACGACGACACCGGCGACGACGACACCGTCGACTCGATCTACGAGTCCGGTCCGCTCATCCTCGAGGAGGGGGGCGTGTACACGGTCTACCTGATCGGCAGCGTCACCGGCACGCCGCCCATCGGGGCCTGGCAGGTCGAGGACCAGAACTGGGTGGTCACCGGCGCCCAGCCGGCGCTCCGCTTCGTCACCGCAGCCGCCAGCCAGGGTCCCACCGACTGGTACGTGGACGGGGCGATCCTGGACGCGAGCATGTCCGGGATGGTCCCCGGCTCCGTCTACCCGCCCCAGGACCAGCTGGGCTACTTCAACCCGGGGGACGGCGGCACCTACAAGGTGGACGTCTATCCGCCGGGAGCCGCGTACGGCATCGACACCCCGGTGGTCGGCGATTTCATCGAGTCCTACAACCCGGGCACGTTCTACTCGGTGGTCCTCACCGGCGGCCCCGGCGGCAGGATGCTGGTCCGCACCGTGGACGACGTGACGACGCCGCAGCCGGGCAATGCCCGCCTGCGGATCTTCCACTCCATCGAGGGGCTCGCGGTCCTCGACGCGTCCGTGGAGCTGCTCACCGCGGGCAACGTGCTCAGCCTGTGGAACGACGTGGGGCTGGCCAACGCCGGCGATCCCTGGGAAGTCCCGGCGGATACGGTCGTCATCCGGGTATTCGACGCGTTCTAGGCAGCCGAAGCCTTCTTTCTTGCATCCACTCCCGGGATCCGCGATATCCGCCGCCAGCGACATGTCCAAGAGGTGACGTCATGAAGATCGTGATGGCCTACTCCGGGGGGCTCGACACCTCGGTGATGATTCCCTGGCTCAAGGAGAACCACGGCGATGCGGAGATCATCGCCTACACCGGCGATCTGGGCCAGGGGGAGGACCTGCCTGCGATCCGCAGCAAGGCCCTGGCCACCGGCGCCACCCAGGCGGTGGTGGAGGATCTGCGGGAGGAGTTCGTCCGCGACTACATCTTCCCCGCCGTGCGCGCCAACGCGATCTACGAGGGGATGTACCCCCTGCACACGGCGCTGGGACGACCGCTGCTGGCCAAGAAGATGGTCGATCTCGCCCTCGCCGAGGGAGCCGACGCCGTGGCCCACGGCTGTTCCGGCAAGGGCAACGACCAGATTCGCTTCGAGGTGGGGTTCCGGTCCCTGGCGCCCCAGCTGGAGATCCTCGCCCCGTTGCGGGACTGGGAGCTGACCACCCGCGAGGCGGAGTTCCACTACGCCGAGGCGCGGGGCATCCCCCTGCCCATCACGCTGGAGAAGCCCTTCTCCATCGACGAGAACATCTGGGGTTGCGCCATCGAGTGCGGCGAGATGGAGGACCTGTGGACCGAGCCGCCACCGGACGCGTGGCGGATGACCAAGGATCCGTCCAACGCTCCCCGGGGTTCGGTGGAGCTGGTGATCACCTTCGAGCAGGGCGTCCCCGTGGCCATCGACGACCGCGGGATGGGCGGTGTCGAGCTGCTGGAGTATCTCAACGACCTGGCAGGCACCTTCGGCGTGGGCCGGATCGACATGGTCGAGAACCGGGTCGTGGGTCTCAAGTCCCGGGAGGTCTACGAGGCGCCGGCGGCCACCCTGCTGCTGATGGCCCACACGGAGCTGGAGCGGATCTGCCTCGACCGGCCGACCTTCAACTACAAACGCAGGATCTCACAGGATTTCGCCAACCTGGTCTACGACGGCATGTGGTTCAGTCCCCTGCGGGAGAGCCTGCAGGCCTTCATCTCCGAGTCCCAGCGCCCGGTCAGCGGCGAGGTCCGGATCCGCGTCTCGGCGGGGCTGGCCCGGATCACCGGGCGCCGGTCTCCCTACTCCCTGTACTCGGACGAGCTCGCCACCTACTCCGGCGAGGACTCCTTCGACCACTCCACGGCCCACGGGTTCGTGGAGCTGTACGGCCTGTCCGCCAAGACCGTCGCCGAGGTGCGGCGGCGGGCAGGGAATCCCGAACCCAACGACAAGTGAGGGGGAACCGATGGCACTCTGGGACGGGCGTTTCGAGGGGGGCCCGACCGAGGAGATGCAGCGCTTCTCCGAGTCCCTGACCGACGACCTCGAACTCTACGAACAGGACATCGCCGGCTCCATCGCCCACGCGACCATGCTGGGCGAGGTCGGATTGCTCTCCGACGAGGAGGCCGCCGCGCTCCGCGACGGGCTGGTCGCGGTGCGCGAGGAGCTCCGCACCGGTGCCTGGACGCCGGACATCGCCCACGAGGACGTGCACATGGCCGTCGAGGCCCGGCTCACCGAGGTCGCCGGGGACGTGGGCGGAAAGCTGCACACCGCCCGGTCGCGCAACGACCAGGTGGCCACCGACGTGCGGCTCTGGCTGCTCGACCGCCTCCCCCTGCTCGACAAGGCCCTCGCCAGGCTGCTGGCCGCGTTGCTGGACCGGGTGGAGTCCGACGGCAGGACGCTCGTGCCCGGGTTCACCCACCTGCAGCGGGGTCAACCCATCTGGCTGGGGCATCACCTGCTGGCCCATGCGTGGACGGTGGCGCGGGACCGGGAGCGGCTGGCGGACGCCCTGTCCAGGGTGGACGCCTCCCCCCTGGGCGCCTGTGCGATGGCCGGCACGCCCCACCCCATCGACCGGGCGCGGACCGCCGAGCTGCTGGGCTTCTCGCGGGTCCTGGACAACGCCATGGACGCGGTGTCCTGCCGGGACCACCTGCTCGAGGTGGCCTCGGTCTGCGCCATCGCCATGACCCACCTGTCGAGGATGGCCGAGGAGCTGGTGCTCTGGTCCACCCGGGAGTTCGACCTGATCCGGCTGGGGGACGGCTACACCACCGGCTCGTCGATCATGCCCAACAAGCGCAACCCCGACGCCGCGGAGCTGGTGCGAGGCAAGTCCGGCCGGGTGGTCGGGGACCTGCAGGCCCTGTTCACGATGGTCAAGGGCCTCCCCCTGGCCTACGACCGGGACCTGCAGGAGGACAAGCGACCCCTGATGGATGCGGTGGTCACCGCGACGGCCTGCGCCTCCATCACCGCCGGAATGTGGGCCACGATGACCGTCCGCCGGGACCGCTACGCGAGCGAGATGCGAGCGGACTTCGCGCTGGCCACCGAGCTGGCCGATCACCTGGTCACCCGCGGCGTACCCTTCCGGGAGGCGCACCACGTGGCTGGGCGCCTGGTGCGCTGGTGCGAGGAGCACGACACCGGGTTCGACGCCCTGTCCCTGGAGATCCTCCAGGCCCACCACCCTGCCTTCGGGCAGGACGCCCTGGACTGGCTCGATCCCGAGGGCGCGGTGGAGCGCCGGACATCGGCCGGGGGCACGGCATGGCGGGAGGTCCGCCGGCAGCTCGCCGAGCTCCGGGGAACCCTGCCCGGCGGGACGTGCTAACCTCGGCCGACGGCCGATGAGCGCTTCCGATCCACCGACTCAGCTCACCCCCTGCTACATCCCGGCGCGCGTCCTGCTGGAGGACGTGTCTCTGGACGTGACCCTCACCCGACTCGGCAGGGACCGGGCCCAGCTCTCGGGCGAACTGCCCATGGAGGAGGGGGACGGCGGGCAGCTGGAGCTGAATCGTCCCACGGACGCCCGGAGGGTGCGGGTGGCCTTCGCCGTGACCCGGGTCCACCGTGAGGGGGCCCAGTGGGGCTGGAAGCCCGCGTTCCACCTTCGCTTCGACCGCGGACTCGACGCCTGCTCGCCCCTGACCGAGGAACACGTGCCGGTGTACCCGGGGCCGCCGACCCCCGGGGAGGATCCCCAGGAGTCCCTCGACACGCCATCCGGGACGTTCAGCCCCCCGACACCTCCGCCGCTTCCGCTGGATGATCCGGAGCAGGACGAGAGTGCTGAAGAAGCGCAAGAGGTCCAGGAGCAAGGGGATCGGGAGCCGGAGGAGAGAGGCGAGGAGGTCGCGGGCGGGGCGGAGGAGTCCCTGCCGCCCGGATCGTGGATCGGCCAGATCTTCGCGACGTTGGAGTCCGCGGACGGAGAGGGGGAGAGCGACGACGGCGAGGAGGGGACCGCGCCCCTCGTGCCGCGGCCGATCGAGGATCCTGCGAGCGGGAACCAAGAAGACGAGGCCCCGCCCCCCTTCCCGGGCTGGGCCACGGCGCCCACCGCCGCCGGCGACGGCTCCCCCGATGAGGCCGTGCTGTCCGCCGAGGAGGAGCTCCCTGCGGAAACGCCACTCACCGGGATGGACACCCCCGAGGAACCCACGGTGGATTCCCTGGATGCCCCCCTCCCCCCCTGGGAGCTGGACGACCTGCCCACCCCGCCGCCGATGGCCGGGCCGTTCTGTGATGTGGATGGGGACGGCGAGGTCGCCGACGGCGTGCCTCGGCGGCCATCGGTCGACAGCCCCTGGAGTTCCCCCAGCAGCGCCGCCGAGGGACGGGTCGGCCGCTCCGCGCGCATCCTGGCCGAGGCACCCGCGACCTACCACACCGCGGGCAAGGAACGGTACGGCACGGTCCAGGACTTCGGCCGCCAGGGAATGTTCCTGGCCATCGCCCCCACCGACGTGCTCCCCCCGGAGGGCGCCGTGGTGCGGGTGAAGTTCGCCGTACCCCGGCCGGACGGCCCGTCGCCGGTGCGCTTCACCGCCGAGGTCCGCTGGCGCCACGGCGAGGACGACGACCTCGCCCGTGGACGGGGGATGGGCCTGCAGATCATGGACTTCCCGAGTCCGGCGGAGCGCGTGGCCTACGAGGCCCACGTGGACGTCCTGCTCGCCGAAGACGACTAGTCGTCCTCGGACACCGTCAGATCCCGATCCAGGTCCATGTCCGTGATCTTGATCCGCGTCCCGAAGAACGCGTCGTAGAAGAAGTCCATCACCTGCGCCCGGCGCTTGCGCTCCGGCAGATCGTTGGTGCCGTCCCGCAGGCGCCAGCCCAGGGCGTCTCCGTCCTCCATCTCCACCCCCCAGCGAGCCCGCTCCCGGTGCAGCGGGGTATTGCGCTGGATGATCAGCAGCGACGAGGTCGGCGGCTCGGTGAACCGTCCGTGGTGTTCGATCAGGAAGCGGACCGTGCTGGCGAATTTGCGCCGCCCCTCCGCGGGGTGGCCGATGATCAGGTTGGAGAAGAAGTCCATCTCCACCGCCTGCAGGTCGGCGAGCAGACGGGCCACGTCGGCCGCCCGGTAGGGCTTGTTCATGGCCTCGAGGACCGTGTCGTCGAAGGACTCGAAGCCGAAGCCGAGCTTGTCGCACCCCGCGCGCTTGAGCTTGTCGAGCAGGGGGCGCGTGAGGGTCCGGGTGACGGTGGCGTTCCCCGCCCAGGGCAGGTCCCAGCCCACCGCGATCAGCCGGTCGCACAGCCCCTCGAGCTGTCGCACCGATCCGTTGATCAACAGGTCGTTGAAGTGGTAGCGGACCAGGCCGTACCGGTCCCGGTTGGCCACCATCTCGTCCACCACGTCCGCCGGATCGCGCCAGCGGAAGGTCCGCCAGATCTCCGCCTGCAGGCAAAAATCGCAGCGGCAGACGCACCCCCGGGACAGGAGAGTCGACACCATCCGGGACGGATCGAAGGGCGGCTCCACGGCCTGGGTGTAGGCCTCCATCGGCAGGCCCTCGAAGTCCGGGTGGGCCAGAGAGTCGATGTCGGCCACCGGCTCCCTGGGACCGGTGTCGTGGACCTGACGCCGGGGGCCGGGGATCAACAGACCGGGGATGCTCCGGTAGTCGGGCTCCCGATCGTCCAGGGCTGCCATCACGTCCAGCAGCGGCCCCTCCCCCTCGCCGTAGACCACCACCTCGAACAATCCGCTCCAGGCCAGAGGGTACCCGTACACCCCGGGATCGCAGTTCTGCCCACCGGCGATCAGCGGAACGTCGGGGGCCAGCTCCCTGAGCTTGGCCGCCAGGTCGAGGGTCGCCCGGGTGGAGTAGACCGACAGTCCGATCAGCTGGGGATCGAAGGCCAGGATCCTCCGGGCGGTCACGTCCAGGGACGGACCGGTGATGTCCGGTGCGATCTCCCGCCGGTACGCCTCCTCGTCCTGCCACAGGTGGAGGTGGGTGCGATCCCAGCGGTCCTTGAGCTGCGCCGGGGCGTCGCGGAACAGCTCGATGTTCCAGTCCAGCTGCAGGACCGGGTGACCGTGACGCTTCAACCACCCGGCCAGGTAGGCGGTCGTCAGCGGCGGGGTCTGCATGGCCCACACGGGCGTGGCGACGAGGGCGACGCGCATGGAGGGAGTATGTTGCAGTCCCCTTCGCACAGCAATTGCCCTCAACTCCCAGGGGAATATCGTGTTGTTTCTCGTCGGGGGTCGAGGTGCCGCCGAAGGAGGTTTCGATGATCGTCGCTATTCCCAGCCAGGCTCCCGGAGGGCTCGACGCCGGCGTGGCCGACCACTTCGGCCACTGCGCCGCCTTCACCCTGGTCGATCTGAACGAGACGGGCGTGGCGGACGTGTCCGTGCTGGCCAACACCGGCCACGCCCAGGGGGGGTGCATGGCCCCGGTGATGATGCTGAGGCAGGCCGGCGCCGACGCCATGATCGCCGGCGGCATGGGCATGCGGCCCCTGGCCGGCTTCCAGCAGGTGGGCATCCGCGTGTACCACAACGGCGAAGCCGCCACCGTGGGTGAGGCCGTGCAGCTGCTGTCCGAGGGCAAGGCCCAGGAGTTCAGCCCCGCCCAGGTCTGCGGTGGGGGTCCCGGGGGCTCGGGCGCCGGCGGCTGCCACGGTCACTGACCGCGGCGGCCCCCGGGGTTCAGGGGAAGGCGGGACACGCGCCGAAGATGGCGTTGGCCTGGGCGACGATGGCGTCGCAGTTCATGCCCGCGTCGATGGCCACCTTCTGGAAGGTGCTGCCGGGCATCTGGGTCACCGTGGCGGTCTGCTCGAACAGGGCGTTGGACGCACCGATGGTGACCTGCTCGGAGGCCGCCTCCACACCCCCACTGATCTCGACCTCGCTGACCACGACGCCGTCGATCCAGATGATGGTCCGCGCCACCACGTACATCTGCCCGTCGATGAATCCGGCGTCCACCTCCACGGTCCCGCCGGGCAGCCCGTCGTGGTCGATGTCGAAGACCCGGGGGTCCCCCGGATCGGACGGCAGCGGCTCGCTGGACGCGTTGCCGTCGGGGTGCCAGGCGATCAGCTGGATCAGCGGATCGTCCAGGTTCTCGTAGGCCACCCCCACCTCGTTGGCCTCCAGGGTGCGGGAGGTCTCCAGGATCGGGATGCCGTCGATCAGCGGTGGCGGGAAGGTGACCGCGACATCGGCCACCGGGGGAACCGAGACCGAGCAGACCTCGGAGGTCTCGTGCAGGTCGCGGCCCGCGTGCACCATGTCGATCCGAGCGATGGTCACCCGGGTCCCCTCGGCCGAGCCCAGCGCCGTGTCGTAGTGCTCGTTCTGGCAGAAGCGCTGGGCCCAGATCCCGGTGAGGTCGATGTCGTCCGGCCCCCCGGTGTCGTCGTCGTCGTCGTCGCCGAAGGTGTCGTCGTCGCCCGCGTCGTCGTCGTCCGGCCGGTGCCCACCGCCGCCGGGTCCGCTGGCGGGGGTACAGCCCAGCAGCGCACCGAGCAGGATCGCGAGAACGGCAGCGGGGATGAGGGTTGTCGAACGCACGGCCACCTCCAGATCGGGATGTCTGAAGCGGACCCTATCGGAGGTGGAGCCGGATCAATGTCCGGCATGATGAACAGCGCGCTACTTGTTGCGCTTGGCCAGCTGCTTCTCGGCCTTCTTGGCCATCGATCCCGCGCTCTTCTGGACGCCCGAAGGACCATTGGTCTCCAGCTTGCGCAGCACCTTGACGGTGATCTCGTCGATCTTGCCCTCGTCCACGGCCTCGTCGAGCCCGTCCATCAGCTCGTCGAACACCTCGTCCACGTCGCCCTCGGTCCGCGCCAGCAGCGCGTCGAGGATCTCCATCGAGTTGGCGGGGCTCCCCAGGCCCAGGCTCTTGGCCGCGTCCTCGGCCACGTCGTCCTCGGGATCCGCCGCCAGCGTGAGCAGGTGCCCCTCGTACGACGGCGCCGTCCCCAGGTCCTCCCACATCATGCGCCCGATCACGTCGGCCAGCCGCTCCCGCACACCCGGGGCCTCGTCCCCGACCAGGATCGCCAGCCCGTCCTCGTGGGCCCGGGGCACGCTGTTCGCCCCCCAGAACTCCTGTTCGACCCACATGGGTATCTCGGGACCGACGACCACCGCGGGCCGGACCATCTCGATCGCGCCGACGCTGTGGTGCCCGGCCAGAATGCCCACGGCCTCCCGGCGCACGTCGGCGTAGGAGCTGGCCACCAGGGTGTCGACCTCCTCGGCGGTGAGCTCGACCAGCCGCTCCTCCAGGATGGCCAGGGCGGTGTCCCGCACGTCTTCGACGTCGCTGTTGGCGAAGATCAGGACCTGCTCCAGCGCGCCGGGAACGTCGGAGCGGCCCACCCACTCGATCACGTCCTCGAGCTGGTTGGGGTAGGCGTGGGCCGCGCCGTGGGACAACCAGTCGACCATCTCGCGGCAGCCCGCGTCCCCCTGCATCCGCAGGGTGTTCAGCCCGCCCTTGACCTTCTTGGGGTCGAGCAGCTTCTCCTTGGCGATGGCGATCTTCTTGGTGTTCTCGGTGCCGAAACAGCCCGGCTCCGAGCCCGGATGCCGGGCCGTGATGGCCGCGGCCTGGGTGGCGGCCGCCAGGAACAGGCCGGTCACGATTCCAACCACAACGCGTCTCGCGCTCATCGTCATTCCTCCCCGTGGGTGACGTCGCAGGGCGTATATACGGTGCGTCGCGCGGGATGCCAACCCCCTTCGAAGGGACCGCGGACGATTGAAGCCGGGGCCAAGAGGACCCTACAATCGTGGGGGGTCCAGCCCGCAACGACGCGACACCGGAGGCGCTCTTGCCCGACGAAGACGACATCTCGATCGATGCTCCCCTGACCACGGCGGACATGCCCGCGCCCGAGATCGGCGCGGAGTCGGAGCCCATCGCGCCCGCGCCGGAGGGGACCGACGACGTGACTGCGCTCCAGGCGGAGCTCGACCACTGGCGGAACAAGGCCTCCAAGCTGGACAACCGGGTGTTCCAGATGCGCACCCTGCTCCAGTCGGGCAAGGGGTTCTCCGAGGCTCTGAGCATTCCCGCCCTGCTCGAGGCATTCATGGCCGTCTGTCGGGAGCGCTACGGAGTGGTCAACTCCGCCGTCCTGCTGCTGGACGACCTGGATCCGGACAACGTGTTCTACCGGGTCCGGTCCTGTCACGGGCTGCCGGAGACCTACGTGGACCGGGACGGCCACGAGGAGGAGCTGCTGCTGTTCCGCCTCCCCCACGACCCGGGGATGCTGTGGCAGGTGATCCACCAGGGCGAGGTCTTCTCGGTCCGGGACATGTCGGGCAATCCGCGCTTCAAGACCGCCTTCGACCACTGGAACCTCGAGGTTCTGCGTTCGGACGTCTGGATCCCCCTGATCCGCGGCAGCGAGGTGCTGGGCGTCCTGACCCTGGGCGCCTGCGAGGACGGCTCCCAGGTCCCCGAGAGCGAGTACGACTTCCTCCAGGAGATCGCCGCCGTCGCGACCACCAACATCGACTCGACCCTCAAGTACGAGAAGAACGCGCGCATCCTGAGCAACCTGCGCACCCTGTACAACGTCAACCAGCAGCTGGCGAATGTGAACGACTTCAAGCAGCTGTCCATCGAGACGCTCAAGACCGCCGTACACGCGCTCAAGGCCCAGAAGGCCAACCTGATGCTGTACGACGCCGAGGCCCAGCAGCTGGAGATCAAGGTGGTGTGGGGCAACATCCCCAAACAGACCCGAGACGCCATCAACGACGGCCGGATGGAGACCAAGGCCTTCGCCCTCGGCGAGGGGGTTGCCGGCCGGGCCGCCCAGCTCCGCAAGCCCCAGCGGCTCAACGACCGCACCAAGATCAAGCAGGTCGGACGCAACCTGGTGTTCTGCATCCTCTCGGTGCCGATGATCTACGGCGGCGAGGTGGTCGGGGTGATGACCCTGACCAACAAGGTCAAGCAAGAGGGCGAGTCCGATAAGCTGATCATCGACACCCTGGGACGCTTCGGCGAAGACGACGAGCAGCTCTTGCTGGGACTGGCGGACAACGCCGCGGTCAACCTGCACAAGGCGCGGCTCTACAGCGAGTCGATCACGGATCGGCTGACCGGGCTGTACAACGCCCGCCACTTCGAGGCCCGGCTGGACGGCTGCATCCTCCAGTCCCTGCAGGCCGCGGAACCCCTCTCCCTGGCCGTCACCGACATCGACCACTTCAAGAAGTTCAACGACACCTACGGACACCAGGCGGGCGACTTCGTGCTGCAGAAGACCGCCGAGATGCTGCGCGACATGGTCCGGGACAACAGCCTGGACGCCGCGTTCCGCTACGGGGGGGAGGAGTTCTGCATGGTGCTGCCCGACACCCGCCTCGTGGACGCGGCCCCGGTGCTCGAGGACTACCGCCAGCGCATCGAGGAGGCGGAGTTCCAGTACGAGGGGCAGATCCTCAAGGTGACGGTGTCCGTCGGGCTGGCCAGCTGCCCGACCCACGGAGAGACGCGGACCCACCTCTTCGAGTCCGCGGACACGGCGCTGTACTCGTCCAAGGAGGGCGGCCGCAACCAGGTCAGCGTGATCCGCGAAGGCAAACCCCGCCGCTACGAGCCCGCTGGATAGGGCGCAGATCCCAGAACAGAAAAACGCAGGCGCCGGAGGTGGAATCCACCTGCCGACGCCCGCGTCTCGTAGTTCAGCTCTGCGGGACTACTCGCAGGCCGAGGGGACCTTCCAGTCCGGGTACGCAGCCATACCAGCGGCGCCCTGCTTCATCGCGTCCAGCGCGGTCTGGCAGGATTCCTCGGCGCCCGGCATGCCCTTCATGCTCTCGATGGACTTGCAGGCTTCCTTCTGGGTGTCGATGGCGCTCTGCGGGTAGCCGTCGATGGCTCCCAGCGAGTCGGCCCAGGCGGTGCAGCAGGCCTCGTACTGGCCACAGGCACCGCCGCCGCCGGAGTCACCCGCGGCTTCCAGCTCCGCATCGGGCTCCTTCTCGAGCTCAGCGGCGAGGTCGTCGAGGGCCGCCTCCAGTTCAGCATCCGAGGTCGCACTGCCACCACAGCACCCCCAGATGAACGCGGCCAGCGCGATCAGCGAGACGAACAACATGATCTTCTTCATCTGTTTTCCCTTTCCCTCCCAGTCTGGGGGAGCGGCTTGGTAGTTTCGGGGATAACGTTGCCGAAGTCAAAACCGATCCTGGAGGGATCTCGATGCGAACCGTGACCGTCTCCCCGCCGTCGTTCCCGGATGCGCCCACGAACGCTTCGCTGTCGGTCGTTCCCGACCTCCGCTGGCAGGTCCTGTGCGGGGACGAAGGCCACTGGCGGGCGGGGGTTTATTCGCCCCCGGAGTCCTCCCGCGAGGAGCTGGACGAGCTGGAACTCCATGATTGCCCGGAGCTGTTCCTCCTGCTCGGGGGGCGACTCACGCTGGTGTGCTGTGTCGAGGGGGAGGTCCAGGAGATCGAGCTGCAACCCAACCAGCCGATTCTCGTCACCGCGCCCCATTCCGGATATTGTCCGGACGGGGCGCACACGGGATCGGCGTTCGTGGTGGAACGGGACGAGCTGAGCACCGAGTACCGCACCGAGGAGGAATGGGCGAGAGGCTGACCCGCGACGGCGTGACGCCGGCCCGGCGAGGACGCGGCACTCCGCGGTCTCCGGGGTGGCCGTACGTCCTGGTTGTCTCTCTCGTCCTACCCCTGGCCGCCTGCTCCCCGGGGGAGCCCGTCCCCTACGTGGAGCCCTACCTGGGCGATTCCCTGGATGCGGACCTGGACGATCCGATCCTGCTGACGGTGGCGGCGCCCCGGGAGACGACCGAGTACCGGGTCGACGAGGGCTACACGCTGACCCGGGACGAGGACGGTGTGCTCTCCCTGGCGACCGACACGGCCGGCGACCTCGGCCTCGCCCTGGAGCTCGATGGGGAGATCGTCCTGCTGGACGACACCCTCTCCCAGCCCGCGACCATCCGTTACGCCGGGAGCGATTCGCTGGTCCTGGACCTGGCCCCGGAGCTCTCACTGGAACTGGAGATCCGCTTCCTCGCGGTCACGTCGCGGGTCGCCAGCATCGAGCTGTGGCTGCGCAACCGAACCGACCGGGACCGGGAGGTCGCGGTGCTGCCCTACCTGCGGCGCTGCTATGCCCCCTACACCAACGTGCATTCCCTCGACGGGGGCGTGGGCGCGAGTCACCTGGTGGAGATCTCCGAGGAGGAACAGCTGTTCGCCCCGGGGACCTTCGTGGACAGCGCCGCCGATGGGCTGGTGCTGGATGGGGAGAGCGAGGGCTGGACGGTCCTGGAGAGTTGCTCCCACGATCTGCGGGCGGACGTGAGCGCGCTCGCGGCGGGTGGCACGGGGCCGAGCAACTCCGTGTCGATGCTCGCTGCGAGGACGTCGGTCACGGTGCCGCCGGAGTCCTACACGACCGTCCACATCCACCGAGCGCTCGTGCCCGCGGAGGAGGCTGACGACCTGGAGGGCGCGGTGGAGACCGCCCGCGCCCTGGACTCGCTGGGAATCCTGGAGCGCAGCTACGGCCGGCTGACCGGCACGCCACAGATCGCGGGGCTCGGACGCGACGAGGCGCTCGTCTACCGCTCGAGCTTCGTCCTGCTGGACCAGCTGGTCATGCCCCCGGAAGGCAACCTGGACCGCGCCTACTACCTGTTCTCCCGGGAGCCCACCTGGTGGTTCGCCCGCCTGGGACAGCACACCCACGAGAGCCTGGCCACGCTCGCCTTGGCCCGGCTGCACCCGGAGCTCGCGGAGTCCTCGCACCGGATCTGGCTCGACCGGATCGAGGAGGACGGGTACCTGCCGTACAACGTGGGCCCGGTCGTGGAGCAGACGACCCTGGGTACCACCACGGCACCGTTGCTGGCCTACGAGGGGTGGGAGCTGGCCCAGCTGCTGGACGATCCGGTCTTCCTGGCCGACGCGTACGAGGCGGCGGCCCGCTTCCGCGACTTCTGGGTCGAGAACCGGGATCAGGACGGGGACGGTCTGTGCGAGTTCGGCGGGTTCGCGATGACCGAATCGGTCCGCGATCTCAACAACGTGATCTGGGAGGAGGTCGCTCCGCCGGAGGAGGTGGAGGCCGTAGATCTCAACAGCTGGCTGGCCATGGAGGAGCGGACCCTCGCCGACATGGCCCGGGCCCTGGGTCGCGACGAGGAGGCCCTGGCCTGGGACGCGGCTGCGGACACCCGCGCCGCGCTGATCAACCAGCACATGTGGGACGAGGAGACCGGCTTCTACTACCACGTGGTCCGTGACGGCGGCGGCTTCGACTACGCCGAGCCCGGAGACCTCAAGCGGATGGAGATCGCGGGGTTCATGCCGATGTGGGCCGGGATCGTCACCGGAGAGCGGCTGGAGATCCTGCTGGGACACCTCACCGACGAGGGACGTTTCTGGCGGGAGTTCGGCGTGCCGTCGCTGGCCGCCGACGATCCCTCGTACGCCCCCCGGGCGACGGGCTGCTGCCTGTGGGACGGGCCGGTGTGGATCCAGTGGCAGTACCTGCTGTTCCGGGCGCTGAAGCGCTACCACCGCGACGCCCTCGCCGAGGAGCTGCTGAAGCGCAATCTGGCGGCGGTGCAGGCACAGCTGTCCTCCGTCCACCAGTTCCGCGAGCTCTACGACCCGGACAGCGAGGAGCGTCCCAACGAGTCCATGCCCAACTACGTCTGGACCCCGCTGATCGCCCTGATGATGCTCGAGGCCGAGGAGTCCCGGTGACCCCGCCCGGCGTCCTCGCCGACCTCCCCACCCCCGCGGCGCTGGTCGATCCGGATCGACTGGGACGCAACTGCGCGGCCATGACCACCCGGGCCGCGGGCCTGGGTGTCCGACTCCGGCCCCACGTCAAGACCCACAAGTGTGTCGAGATCGGTCGACTGCAGTGCGGGGGAGCGCCGGGGCCGATCACCGCGTCCACCCTCGCCGAGGTCCGGGCCTTCGCGAACGCGGGGTTCGGCGACGTCACCTGGGCCGTGCCGCTCCCCCCACCGCGGATCGACGAGGCCCTGGACCTCGCTCGTGGGATGGAGGAACTCCACCTGCTGGTGGATCACGGGGACGCAATCGACGCCCTGGAGGACAGGGCGCGGCGCAGGGGCGACCGACCCTCGGTGTGGCTCAAGGTGGACTGCGGGTACCACAGGGCGGGGGTGGACCCGGCCAGCGAGGGGGCCCTCTCGCTGGCTGCGCGCCTGTTCGAGTCCCGGATCGTCCGCTGGGCCGGACTGCTGACCCACGCGGGCCAGGCCTACGCCTGTGCCCACCGCGAGCAGGTCGCCCGTGTCGCGGGAGTCGAGCGGGACATCCTGCGCGGGTTCGCGGCCCGGCTGGCCGCCCAGGGCACACCCGCCCCGGAGCGGAGCGTGGGATCCACACCCACGGTGACCGCCGTCGACCACCTGGAGGGCATCCACGAGATCCGGCCCGGCAACTACGCGTTCTTCGACGCCTTCCAGGCCGCCATCGGGAGCTGTGGCATCGGCGACGTCGCCCTCTCCGTGCTGACGACGGTCACCGGCCGCTACCCGGAGAGGGACGCCCTGGTCGTCGACGCCGGCGCCCTCGCCCTGAGCAAGGATCCCGGCCCGGTCCAGGTGACCCGCGACTGTGGCTTCGGCGTGCTGGCCACGGTGGACGGCCGGGTCGACCCGCGGCTGCGATTGACCACCCTGTCCCAGGAACACGGCCACGTCCACGTGTCGGGCGGACTCGAGCCCGGGGAGATCCCCGTGGGCTCGCGCCTGCGGATCCTCCCCAACCACAGCTGCCTGACCGCGGCCCTGTTCCCCGTCCTCCACGTGGTGGACGGCGATCGGGTGGTGGATCGCTGGACGCCGGTGCGCGGCTGGTAGGCGGGGTCAGCTCGCCCTCGCCGGGGTCCTCAGCAGCTTGGCGGTGGTCTGGATCCCACCGATGACCAGGATCGCCGCCGCCGCTACAATGCCGACCCAGCTGGAGAAGTGAAACGGCCAGTGCACGCAGCCTGCGTACACCAGGCCCGCTCAGAGGAAGAACCCGAACAGCTCGAAGACGGTCTTCATGATGTTTCCCTCCGCGGTATCCGGTTCGGGTTTCTCTACGCGCCAGCGCGGGAGCTATTGCACGCGCACGCTCACCGCGACGGTCCTGGCATCGGTGCTGTCCCTCGGCTCCGGATGCCCCACGGACACCCTCCCGTGGGAGATCGAGGATCTGGAGGTGGCGGACCATCCCGCGAACCTGCTGAGCCGGACCCTGCGCTGGACCACGGCCCAGCCCGCCTCGTCCCACGTGGAGTTCGGCGAGGGAGAGAGCCCCGCCTACCGGGTCGGGAGCGACGATGCGGTCACCCAGCACGAGGTCCTGGTGTTCGGTCTCCACGCCGAGTCGAGCTATACCCTCCACCCGGTGTCCGTGGACGAGGACGGCCGGGAGGTGCGCGCCGAGCCGCTGGAGGTGCAGACCGATCCCCTGCCCTTCGAGAATCCGGTGTTCCAGGTCACCACCCTCGATCCCGACCTCGCCCAGCCCGGCTGGACGATGACCAACGTGATGGTCGACAGCATCCTGTCCCCCCCGGTGATCGTGATGCTCGACCTGGAGGGGCGGGTGGTCTGGTACCACGAGGTCGGTGAGGAACCGGCCTTCGCGGACGTGGACTCGACCCTGCTGGAGGACGGCACGGTGCTCATCGGCGGTGGGCTGGCGCCCGGGCAGTCCGCGATGCGGGTGGACATGGCCGGTGAGCGGGTCTGGCTCGGACCGGTCCAGCCGGACGAGATGCTCGCCCCCGGGGCGCTGCACCACGTGTACCGGCAGCTGGACAACGGCAACCACCTCACCCTGGCCTTCGAGGCCCAGCACACCGTGCTCGAGGACGTGATCCTGGAGCTGACCCCGGAAGGCGAGGTGGTCTGGGAGTGGCACGCCGCCGACCACATCCCCGACGCGACCATCGAGCACATCCACGGCAACATGGTCCTGGCCGACCTGGACCGCGGTGCCGTCTACCTCAACGCCCTGCTCACCCGCTCCCTGTACAAGATCGACCGGGACAACGGCGAGATCCTGTGGCGCTTCGGCGAGGACGGCGACTTCACGATGCTCACCGAGCACGAGTGGCCGTGGATCGGCTTCGCCCACGCCCCGGAGATCCAGCCCGATGGCAACATCCTGCTGTACGACAACGGGGGCCAGGGCGCCCACGACGTCTCCCGGGTCGTGGAGTACACCCTCGACGAGGACGCGATGACCGCGGAGCTGGTCTGGGAGTACCCCGGCGATCTGGCGGAGGACCACTGGTTCACCCAGTTCTGGGGGGACGCGGATCGCCTGGACAACGGCAACACCCTGGTCACCTCCGGCAGCGTGGTGCCCTTCGACACACTCTCGCGGATCTTCGAGGTCACCGCGGCCGGGGACAAGGCCTGGCAGGTCGAGGTGCTCTCGCCCAACGACGGCGGCCGGGCAGGGTGCTACTCCTCCGAACGGATCCCCGTTCTGGTGGAGGAACTCTGACCGGACGCCGTTGGCTCCCCGGGCAGCAGCGACTCGACGAACGACTCCAGGGCAGCGGCCGCCACCGCGTGCCCTTCGGCAGACAGGTGCCAGTCGTCCCCCTCCACGAAGGGCGCGTCGGCAGCCCGCAGCGCCGGGAGGAGATCCAGGAAGGCCAGATCGCTGGACAGGGCGTGCGAGGCCATCCGCTCCTGGGGGAGGTAGGGGTACTGCGGATCGAGCTGGTACGCGAGCGGGAAGACGACCAGCGCCAACCGCGTGCCGTCCTCGGATGTCGCCGCCTGCAGGTCCTCGATCGTCGAACGGAACCACGCCCACTGGGGGCTGTCCGCGTCGGTCCAGACGGTGATCGGCAGCTCGTCCTCCGCGGTCAGCTGGACCGGCCAGGCCCGGCCGTCCACGGACACCGAGCGGCTGTGGGGTCGCTCCACCCCGCCCAGGGGTCCAGCCCATCCGCCCACGGCGCCGAAGCGGCGGAGCAGCGCCGAGTGGTCCGCGAGCCACAGACGCACACGCTGCCGTCGCAGCGGATCGAGCACGTGGCGACGGTGGTAGTCCGGGTCGGGCACGGCGGCGATGGGGATCGACCGTTCCACCTCCCGGATCTCGGACCAGGGGCGGTGCTCGAGGTGGGTCCAGTGCAGGAGGGGATCGACCACGTCGTTCAGACAGACGCCCAGGACCACCAGATCGGCGCCCATGCCCCGGCCCCGCGCCCGGTACCAGGCCAGCTCGTTGTAGGTGGAGTACCCGGGCACGCCCGCGTTGATCACCTCGACGCCGGGCCATCGCGGGCGCAGGCGCCGTTCGAGGCGTTCGGTGACGCGCGAGGCGGGATCCAGGTCCATCCCGTGGATCACCGAGTCCCCCAGCACCAGGATCCGCGGCTCCGAACCGGCCGCCGGCGTTGCCCACTCCGCCGATCCGCCGTCCCTGGCGATCTCGCTCCGGGCGGTCCCCGGCAGCTGGAAGAGGTAGGGGCAGTCCCCGCATCCCTCGACGATCCCGGGCCCGGGATCCGGCCGGGGCCAGAGCCGTCGGCCGATCCCCTCCGCCGAGGCCACCGCCAGGACGAGCGTCACCGCGGCCAGGGCGATCCGTTTGGTCAAGCGTCCCGCGCGCATCCCGAACCCTTCGTGGGTCCGGATTCTATCTCCTGCGGTGGGGTAAGCTGGGCGGATGGTGAACCTCGAATCGGAGATCCGCACGGCGGTGGCGGCGGTGGCCCTGGGTCAGCCACTGAACGCCGCCCTCGAGCGCGACGTGGGCATGGCCGTGCGAGGCGTCCTGGCGCGCCACGGCCTGTCCACGGCCCAGGTCAGCGTGCGCCGGATCGGCGGCGAGCTGGCCATCGACGTGATCCCGCCGCCCGGTCCACCCCGGATCCAGCGCATCTCCCTGCGCATGGGATGACGACGAGGGTGTGAACCCCACGAAAATCATGTAATTTGCCGCCCGAACCGGAGGCGGCCATGCGACAGGTGGTTCCCGAGGACCAGGAGCGGCGATTCAAGGGACTCTGGCGGCTGGTGGGCAACACGCCCCTCCTCGGCATCGAGTTCCGCTACCGGGGGAAGCGGCGGGTCCTGTTCGCCAAGTCCGAGCAGCTGAACATGACCGGCAGCATCAAGGACCGGATGGCCCTGCACATCCTGCAGGACGCCTACACCCGCGGCGCCATCTCGCCCGGCGACCGGGTCGTGGAGGCCACCAGCGGCAACACGGGCATCTCGTTCGCCGCCATCGCCCGCGCCCTGGGGCACCGGGTGACGATCATGATGCCGGACTGGATGAGCCAGGAGCGCGTGGACCTCATCCGCAGCCTCAGCGCCAACATCGTGCCGGTCACCCGCGAGCAGGGTGGCTTCCTGGGCAGCATCGCCCTCGCGGAGAAGATGGCCGAGGAGCACGACGACGTGTTCCTGCCGTCCCAGTTCGCCAACGAGGCCAACGTGACGGCCCACGAGTTGACCACCGGACCCGAGATCTGGTGGCAGTTGCGCTTCCAGGGCCTGGCGCCGGCGGCCTTCGTTGCCGGCGTCGGCACCGGCGGGACGATCATGGGGGTGGGCCGCTACCTGCGGGGGTGCGCCCCGGACGTCCGGCTCCATCCCCTGGAACCGGCGAACTCCCCCACCCTCTCCACCGGCCACAAGGTGGGCCAGCACCGGATCCAGGGCATCTCCGACGAGTTCATCCCCGCCATCGTGGACCTGGACGAGCTGGACGAGGTGGTGGCGGTGGACGACGGCGACGCCATCCTCATGGCCCAGAAGCTGGCGGGGCAGCTGGGGCTGGCGGTGGGCATCTCGTCGGGAGCCAACTTCATCGGCGCGCTCAAGATCCAGAACGAGCTCGGGGCCGACGCGGTGGTCGCCACGGTGTTCCCGGACTCGAACAAGAAGTACCTGAGCACGGACCTGCTCGCCGAGGAGCCGGTCAAGGACGCGTACCTCTCCCCGGACGTGGAGCTGCTGGGATTCCACGGATTCAAGCGGGTCTGCAAGACCTGCTGCGATCCCGACGACTGCAACCAGCAGGAACTCTGCCCGCAGCCGAAGTACATCCTGGAGTGAGCCCGTAGGGCGGGCGGTCAGAGGCCCAGCATCCGGTCGATGTCGGCGCGGGTCGTCACCGACACGCCGGTGGCGGCCTCGGAGACCACGTTGGCGATCACGACCAGCTCCTGATCCGACATGCGGCCGTCCTTGGCCGCACCGCGGACCGCCTTGTCCAGGGCGGTGATGGACCGGCGGGGCAGCATGTCGTTGGACTCGGCGGTCTCGGCGTAGTGGAGTAGTCGCTGGGCGATCTCGACGTTCTCGTTGCGATGCATGGTCGCCAGGACCTCGGTCAGAGGCGCCACCCGGGCGTCCCCCACGTTCGAGGTCCGCCACTGCTGCCAGCCAAAGAGGCCCACGAATCCGAACATGCCCAGGGCCAGCACGGCGATGCCGATGCCCTGCCCGGTGTTCGAGCGCTTGCGCCGGCGCCGCCTGGCCATCCCTCGCCTCCCATCTCAGGGTAACCCAAGCCGGGCAGCCCGACACCCCCGCGGCCCGGGGCGCGCGGGGGGCGGCGGCAGGGCCGAAGACGGTTTTTTTTGGTATAGCGGTGTGCGACGACCCCCGACCCGGGAGGAGGGTTCCATGTCCCGACCGCGCCACGACGCCATCGCTGTGGTGGACTTCGGCGGCCAGTACGCCCACCTGATCGCCACCAAGGTCCGTCGACAGCGGGTCCTGGCAGAGATCCGACAACCCGAAGATCCGCTGGAGGCCTTCGAGGGGTACCGGGGGATCATCCTCTCGGGCAGCCCCTCCCTCTCCTCCCAGGGGGAAGACTCGGCCTATACCCGGGAGATCTTCGACCTCGACGTCCCGATCCTGGGCTTCTGTTTCGGCCACCAGGAGATCGCCAAGCACTACGGCGGGGAGGTGGTGCACGGGGGCCGGGAGTGGGGTCACGCGGACCTGCACCTGAACCGGTCGCACCCGTTGTTCCAGGGGCTGGGCCCGGTGGAGCAGGTCTGGATGAGCCACTTCGACACCGTGGCCGCCCTCGGGCCGGACTTCGAGGAGCTGGGGTACTCGATCTCCGGCGGCGGGGCGGCGCCCCACCGTAACGCGGCCATCGCGTCGGACCGCCTCCGCCGCTACGGGTTCCAGTTCCACCCCGAGGTGGACGACACGGTCCACGGCGACGCGATGATCGGGAACTTCGCCCTGGAGGTATGCGGGTGTGAACCCAGCTGGACCATGGAGCGCTACGTGGCCCAGCAGGTGGACGAGATCCGCGCGCAGGTCGGCGAGCGATCGGTCTTCCTGCTGGCATCGGGCGGCGTGGACTCGACGGTGGCTGCCCGGCTGTTCGGCGAGGCGCTGGGGCCCGACCGGCTCCATCTGCTGCACATCGACAACGGCCTGATGCGCCTGGGCGAGAGCGAACGCGTGATGGCGCGCTTCACCGATCTGGGACTGGACCGAAACCTGCACTTCGTCGACGCCGCCGACGACTTCCTCGGCGCGCTCGGGGTCGCGACCGAGCCCGAGGAGAAACGTCGCATCATCGGCACGACCTTCGTCGACGTATTCGATCGGGAGGCTCGGCGGCTCGGCATCGGCGACCACCTCCTGGGCCAGGGCACGATTTACCCGGACACCATCGAGACCGGCGGCACCCAGCGCGCCCACACGATCAAGACCCACCACAACCGGGTGCCGGTCATCGAGGAGATGATCGCCGCCGGTCGGGTGGTGGAGCCCCTGGCGGAGCTGTACAAGGTCGAGGTGCGGGAGCTGGGCGAACAGCTGGGGGTGTCCCGCGAGGCCATCTGGCGGCACCCCTTCCCGGGCCCGGGGCTGGGCATCCGCCTGCTGTGCGCCCCCGAGGGCGCCGAGGTCGACGTGGAGCGGGTTCTCCGGGAGCGCGTCTCCCGCATCGCCACGTCCCTGGGCCTGCGGGCCCGTGTCCTCCCGGCGCGTTCGGTGGGGGTCAAGGCCGACCTGCGGTCCTACGAACGCCCCGTGCTGCTCAGCGGAGAGGGCGGATGGGAGGCGCTCCAGAGCTCGGCGGGGGAGATCCTCAAGCGGGTGGAGGGCATCAACCGCTGCCTGTGGAACCTGGGGCCCGACCATCCCTCCTCCGCCGAACCCCTCGGCGCCACCATGACCCGCGAGCGGCTGGACCTGCTGCGGCGGGTGGACGATGCGGTGATGTCGGGGCTGCGCCGTCACGGCCTCTACGATCGGATCTGGCAGTGCCCCACGGTCCTCGTTCCCCTGCGGATCGACGGGCGGGGAGCGGAGCTGTGCGTGATCCGGCCCATCCACTCGGAGCGGGCGATGACCGCCACCGCCGCCCCCCTGCCGCCGGCGCTGCTGGACGAGCTTCGCGGCATCATCCTGCCGATGGCCGGCATCTCCGGCCTGGCCCTGGACCTGACCTCCAAGCCCCCGGGGACCATCGAGTGGGAGTAGCGCCGGGCGCGGCGACCGGTCGATCCGCTACCATGGCGCCATGAGGCTCCCTTTCTGGCCCCCCCTCCTTCTCGTCCGGGGCCGCGGCGGCGGGGGCGGCCCGGCCCCCGGCACCGCCGCCGCCGCCCCGGCGCCCCCGCCCCGGGCAGCCCGGGCCGCCTGGGGGCGCGCTTGGGGCCCCCCCCCCGTCCTCGGCCGGCCCTGGGGGGGGGGGGGCGCCCCGCCCCCCGTCACCGACGACGACGACGAGGAGACCCCGCCAATGGAAGACCGGGACTTCGTGGGCAAGGATGCGCTGGTGTCCCCAGGGACCCTGCGGTTCACCGACGGCGCCACCGGCGCCCGCTTCCACAAGCTCCGGGCCTGTTTCCTGGGCCTGGGGTCCGGGGAGGGCTGGAGCCACTATCCGCTTCGCAAGCTGGGCAACTTCATCCAGGAGGACTGGTGCCGCGGCCCAGGCTCCCACACCGGGTGTGCCGGCGGTAACTTCCGCGAGACCCGGGACGTGGACTGGCGCACACTCCACACCCTGCACTACGAGTCCAGCTGGCCCGACGTGTTCGGACTGGGGGTGGGGGCGGGGCACCTGCCCGCGGAGGGCGACTGGGGAGCGTCCATCGCCTACTACGCCGGCGGCCAGGGCATCACCGGAGCGTCCACGCACGTGAACTTTCACCGCCTGGGAGAGACCCGGGTCGAGGGGTCGATCCACCTGGGGAGTGCGTACGCCTACGACGTCGAGGAGGCCCACCTCACCGTGATCGCGCCCGGCGCTCAGGACGAGGAGCTGGAACGCCTGTTCGCGTCACCGGAGTCCCTGCGGGACACGGCGCTGGAGCGCTTCGACGCCCTGCTCGTGGAGGTGGAGCGGGCCATCGACGCCGGGGAGGTGCAGCGCTGCGAATACGGCGAGTACCACAACGACGGGATCCCCCCCGAGTGCACGCTCAAGGCGCTGACCACCGCGGAGCGGGAAGCCGCCATCGAGAAGGCCCGCGAGGAGATCGGCGGCTGGCGTCGCGACGTGGAGCAGCACCACACCCTGCTGCACGGGCTGCTGACGGACCTGCTCGACCTGGAGGGTTGCTGGTAGACCGCCGGCCGCGCCCGGGCGTGGTTCACTCCAGCCCGGCGAGGGCGTACACCGAGGAAAAGCGCAGCGCCCGGTAGATGTCCCACTCGGGCTCGCAGACCAGCCTCCACAGCTCGACGCCGTCCGGGTAGCTCAGCTCGGCGATGTACGGCCCCTCCTCGCCCTTGACGTAGGTCAGAGACTGCCCCCCCGGCAGCAGGTTCGCGTCGCCGTAGTAGTCCGAATAGAAGTGGCCGGGGGCCAGGGGATCGGGGTCCCCGAAGTACCGGACCACCGTCGCCTGCCGGCTGCCCTCGTCGATCTCCATCTCCAGCACGCGGCTGTACTGCTCGGACTGGTCCGGCTCGCCGTCCGGACCGGGTCGGTACACGCCATTGTCGAAGATCAGGAAGCGGGTCCGGCCGCCGACGCTGTCGAGGATCTCGGGGGCGTGGGCGCGGAACATCCACTGGCGGGGGTCCAGGGGGGCCGGGTCGGGGGCGTCCAGGTCGTCGACCAGCTCGAAGTCGCCCTCGTACCCCAGCCGCCAGACCACCTCGTCGGTCTGGATGTCGATCTTGACGATCCAGTCCTGGTTGCGGAGGTTGAGCCAGAAGTACTCCTGGCCCAGGTCATCCACCTCGTGGACGACCGCGTTCGCGTGGTGCCAGGTCTCCCCCTCGTACCCCAGCCCGTAGCGGTGGTAGGGCAGCAGGGGATCGATGGGCAGGCCGTCCATCCGCTCGGCGTGGGACGCCCAGTCCCACAGCACGGTCTCGGTCATGGGATCGAAGACCACGATCCCCGCGCCGAAGTGGGTCACCCCGTCCGGCCAGTCCTCGGTCACCGCGATGAAGGCCACGGCGCCGGCCCACGGGCCCTCGGCGATCTCGATCACCTCGTGGGGGTTGACCCAGTTGTGGAAATACCGCGTCCGGTCCTCGAACCAGATCGACGGGTACTCGGCCACGCGCTGACCGCTGGCGTCGAAGAACACCAGGAAGTCGTCCGAGCTCCCCGTGGCCGCGACGGTGCCGTCGGACAGGGGCTGGAAGACCATCATCCGGTGACCGTCGGGGTGGGTCAGGGACCAGACCGGCTCGCCTTCGCGGTCCACGCAGTAGATCCAGTACGCCTCGTTGTTCTCGACGTTGGTGCAGAACACCTCCCGCTCGTCGAACACGGCCGGATCCTGATCGGTGATGGCCTGGCAGGAGGGCCAGGTCTCGGGGAGGGGGGCCGTCGAGAGGGTCTCGGGTTCGCTGATCCAGGTCTCACCCTCGGAGGTGGCCACCAGCTGGACCTCGTACTCCCGCCCCCCCCTCAGACCGAGGACCAGGACCTCGGCGGGCGTGTCGGTCTGCAGCACCGTCGGGGGTGTGGAGCCGCTGAACTCCCCGTCGTCCCCGTACACGACGGTCAGTTCGAGCATCCGATCCGCCTCGACGGTGACGAGGGCGGAGAAGGGATTCGCCGGGTTGATGGCGATGGACCAGCTGACCTCGGGAGCGAACGCCGAGGTCGTGTCGTCGTCCGTGATGTCGGTGGTGTCGTCGTCCCCGGTGACGTCGTCGTCCCCGGACGTGTCGTCGTCGCCGCTGGTGTCGTCGTCATCCGCGGCGTCGTCGTCGGGCTCCCCACCCGCGGGGTCGCAGGCCACCACCAGCAGGCAGAACAGGTATACGACTGCCGTTGCGATCCTCATCCTGGGCCCCACAGCTCCTGTGGACGGGATCGTAGCAGCTCCCCAGCCGACCGTTGAGTACGAAACCCACCGCTGTGATCTGCGTGCGGGTTCTCCCGCCGACGCCCCGGGGGATCAGGCCCCTCCGCAGCCGTCGTCCCAGCCGTTCTCGAAGCAGCTCAGCTCCACGGAGACCGTCGGGTTGGGGGTACCGTCGTCGACGGTGGTCGTGACCGGATCCGACGCGGAGTAGGGCTGATCCCAGGCCTCGATGTCGGTGACCGAGGTCAGGGTCAGGGTCCACTCCCCGGGGGTCACGTCGTCCAGCAGGAACGGGGTGTTGTCGCAGGGGAAGACCTGCTGGGGCTGGGCGACCCCGTCCAGGGTCAGATCGACCCACAGCTGCTCGACCCAGGCCTCCTCGCAGGTCCCGGTGGGCGCGTAGAATCCCACGAAGCTGTACTGGATCTCGAGGCTGTACCCCCCCGTCCCGGTGCTGTCGTCGTCGTCAGCCGTGTCGTCGTCCCCGGTCGTGTCGTCGTCCCCCGTGGCGTCGTCGTCGCCGGACGTGTCGTCGTCCCCGGCCGTGTCGTCATCCCCCGATGCATCGTCGTCGTCGACGGGATCGGGCCCCATCGTGTCGGTGTGCACCGGGCACCCCACGAACGTCAACAGGGCCGAGATCCCGACGATGTGGCCCATCCGCACTGCGATCGAAGTCATGGCTTCCTCCCTTGTGTGCACCCCTGCTTCACGTGTGAAACCGGTCGGCGGGCCCCTGGGGGAATGTTCGCACGGATGCCCCTCTGGACTAACAGTTAGGCGGGACTTATTTGAATAGCCGAACCAAGAAACGGGATGGGAACATGCACCTGGCAGAAAAAAAATGCGTGCCCTGCACGGGGGACGTGGAGCCCTTGAAGGACCCCGCGATCCGCGACCTCCTCGGGGAGCTGGGCGACGACTGGGACCTCAATGAACGGGGCCACCTGGAACGCTCCTACAGCTTCCCGGATTTCACCCAGGCCATGGGATTCGCCTCCGAGATCGGGCTGATCGCGGATCTGGAGGGCCACCACCCGGACCTGCACGTGGCCTGGGGCCGCTGCACCGTCGAGATCTGGACCCACGCCATCGCGGGCCTGAGCGAGAGCGACTTCATCCTCGCCGCCAAGACCCAGCGGGCATGGAACGGTCGGGCCTGAGGCCCAGGAGGAGAACCTCATGTACGCGAACCTGCCCGAGTCGAGGGAAGCCGACCCCATCGAATCGCGGTCACCGGTGGACGGCGAGGTCATCGGGAGCGTCCGCGCCCTGACACACGAGGAGACGCTGGAGCGGGTCCAGAGTGCGCGCCGGGCCCAGAGGCTGTGGTCGGCGACGCCCCCGGCCGAAAGGCGACGGATCCTCCTGCGCGCAGCCCGCATCATCGAACGCAGCGCCGACGAGCTGGCCGATCTGATCCACCGGGAGAACGGCAAGCCCAGGGTCGAGGCGCTGGTGACCGAGATCGTCCCGGCGACCTACGGCGTCCAGCACGCCGCGCGCACCGCCGAGCGGCAGCTGCGAGACCGCTGGATCTCCATGCCGCTGTGGCGCCTGATGGGCAAGCGCAGCTACCTGACCTACGTGCCCCTGGGGGTGATCGGGATCATCTCGCCATGGAACTACCCCTTCGGCATCCCCGTGCCCCAGATCGCCTCGGCGCTGGCGGCAGGAAACGCGGTGGTCCTCAAACCCTCCAGCGCCACCGTCCTCATCGGCGAGGCGATTCGAGGCGTGTTCGAGGAGGCCGGGCTCCCGGAGCACGTGTTCGAGCTGGTGCAGGGTCGAGGCGCGATCGGGGAGGCCTTGATCGAGGGCGGCGTCGATCACCTGATCTTCACCGGCTCGGTGGAGGTGGGCCGCCACGTGAACCGACTGGCCGCCGAACGGTTCATCCCCACGACCATGGAGCTCGGGGGCAAGGACCCGATGATCGTGCTGGCCGACGCGGACCTGGACACCGCCTCGTCGGGGGCGCTCTGGGGCGCCTTCAGCAACGCGGGCCAGACCTGCGCGTCCGTGGAACGGGTCTACGTCCACGAGGATGTGTACGAGGACTTCGTGGCCCGGGTCGTGGACAAGACCCGGCGCCTGCGCGTGGGTCCGGACGGCCTCGGCAGTGCGGACGTGGGGACGATGACCCAGCTCTCCCAGCTGCGCCTCGTGGAGGAACACGTGGAGGACGCCCTGGCCCTGGGGGCGCAGGTCCTGACCGGGGGACGCCGCGTACAGGGCACGGACGGGCACTACTACGAACCCACGGTCCTGGTCGATGTGAACGACGAGATGCGGCTGATGCGGGAGGAGACCTTCGGGCCCCTGCTGCCGATCCTGCCCTTCTCCGACGTGGAGGAGGCCATCGGGCTGGCCAACGACAGCGAGTTCGGCCTGACGGCGTCGGTCTGGACCCGGGATCGCAAGCTCGCGCGGTGGATCGCCCGGCGACTCGAGACCGGCACCGTGACCCTCGACGACGCGACCTTCGCCCACGGCGTGGCCGAGGCCCCCTGGGGCGGGGTCAAGAACAGCGGCGTGGGCCGGACCCACGGCGAGATCGGGTTGATGGCGATGGTCCGGCCCGTACACGTGAGCGTGGACTCCATGCCCCGGACCAAGAACCTGTGGTGGTACCCCTACGACGACCAGCTCAGTGGCTTCCTCAAGAGCTTCATGCGGGTCTTCAACGGCGAGAGCCTCACCCAGCGCGCCCGCGGCATGGCCGGTGTGGTCCACGCATTCTTGACGCGCAAGGTGCACTGACGGTCGACGGATGATCCCGGGGTGCCACGGCGGGCGGGCCCCGGCCTGGGATCTCAGCGCCTGGGTCTGGTCGGAATCCGGAAGGTCACACCCAGCTCCAGCGAGAGCCACTGGTCGGCCTCGGTCTCTCCCATGGCGATCCACCCACCGCCGCCGATCAGGACGTGGCCCGAGATGCCCTTCGGTGCCGCCAGGCCGACGCCACCGCGGACGTCCCACCAGAACGTGGTGAAGGTGGCGCCCCCCTCGGTGACCTGGGCGCGGACGCGGCCGAAGGGGGCCACGACCGGGTGGATCCAGTACCCCAGGCCGACCCCGGCGAACGCGCCCCCGTAACCGATCCCCCAGTGGGAGCCTCCGCCTCCGCCGACCTCCAGGTCCCAGGCGAAGCCCGGTCGACCTTCGTGGGTGGGCGCGTTGCCATAGCGGATCCCGCCCCAGCCGTCGGCCCAGACCATCCCCCAGTCGTCGATGTTGCCGGCCCCGCCGACCTCGATGCGCAGGCTGGAGGTGCCCCGATCCCGTTCCTTGCGAGCCACCGGGATGCTGAGGGACGCGCCCAGGAGTCCGGCGTCGACCGGAACGTCGCCGGAGCCCCGGATCCACGCGTCGTGCCCCACGCCGATGGCGATCTCGTCCGGCTCCGCGTTGCCGGGAGCGCCGTACCCCGCGGTCTGGATCGGCGGCGTCATGACGCAGCCCACCAGCGGCCAGATGGCGCACGTGGCCAACAGCGCGAACCGGTACCGTCGAAACATGGCCCCCTCCTGTGGCGACTACTTCTTCACCCCGAACAGTACCTGGTACGGCCCGATGCTGCCCCGATCCACCACCAGGTGCTGGTACCCGTGGTCGCGGCCCATCAGCACGATGCCGGACACGTCTCCCATGCCGCCGGACTTCACGTCCGCCCGGTAGCGCTCGTGCACGTACTGGCACAGCTCCAGGGCGGTCAGCCCGCCGTCCCCGTCGTCCGCCAGACCGTCGCCCACCGCGTCGGAGACGAAGCGAGCGAGGTAGCCGCCGGCGCGGAACTTGGCGGCCACGCCGGAGGTCACGTCCTCCTCGGAGGAGAACATCCCCATCCGACCGGGCACGCTGATCACGTCCTTGGCGAAGCCTCCGGCGAAGCAGGCGTCGAGGATCAGCAACGTCGTGCCGGCGCCGATCCCGTCGAGCAGGGCCGCGAACTCGTCGTCGTTGATGTGGCCGTCATAGGCCATCATCGTCTCGTCCATGCCGTCGGGATCGGTCATCGGCGTGTCGTCGCGCTTGTGCCGCGCCCCGTGGCCGGAGAAGAAGAACACGAAGGTGTCGTCGGCGCCCGCCCTGGCACCCACCTCGCTCACCGCGTCCCGGATGGCCTGCATCGTGGCCGCCGAGTCGATCAGCGTCACGCTGTCGCCCGGCTGCATGCCCGCGCCGCGGGTGAAGGCGGCCTGGAGCAGGTTGGCGTCCTCGGCGGTGTAGGGCAGGTCGTCCTCGTCGCCGGGGTAGTCGCCGAGGCCCACGAACACGCCGTAGATCCGCCCGCCGGCGACGGCGGAACGTGCGGGTGCTGCGCCCCCGGCGGTGAGGCCCACGCTCAGGTCGTAAGCGCCGTTCTCGGCGGCGCCGTAGGAGGTGACGAAGACCCGGTAGCGCCCGGTCTCCTGGAGCTGGAACGAGATCCGGGACATGTCGCGACGGCCCTCGTGGTCGTCGTTCTCGACCGGCGTCCCCCCGGACGGCAGCTGAACGCCGAGGAAGGGGTCGAAGGCGGTCGAGGTCAATTCGACGGTCAGCTGCTGACCCGCCGTGCCCTCGAAGGCGTAGATGTCGACGAACTCGCCCCCTTCGAGGTTGGTGTCGCCCTCCTCCAGGGTGCCGCTGACCGGTGTCCCCGGGATCAGGGTGGCGGCGTCCCGTTGACGGGAGTAGCCCGCGCCCTCGGTCACCCGGACCGTGAGGGTGTAGGCGCCGGACTCGCCGGCCCGGTAGCTGGTGACGATGACACCGTAGGTGCCCAGTTCGCTCAGCGGCGCCTCGATCACGCTGTGGCCCGCGAGCCCCTCCGCGTCGTCGTTGTGCACGGTCTCACCGCTGGGGGTGAGGAAGACCAGGTAGCCGTCGAAGGCGGTGGCCTCGAGGTCTATGTAGACCTGCTGGCCCGGGCGACCGTCGAAGGTGAAGGTGTCCACGAACTCGCCGCTGTCGAGCTTCTCGTCCCCCTCGGCCAGGGTCCCCTGTTCGGTGACCACGTCACCGGCCGCAGGGGCGGACTCCCCGCCGCGGTGGATGGCCAGGTCGTAGGCGCCCGAAGCCCCCCCCGCATAGGTGGTCACGTTCGCGACGTAGGTCCCGGTCTCGGTCAGGGTCAGGGCGAGCTGTGACCGGCTGCGTTCACCCTCGTGGTCGTCGTTGACGAAGCCCTCCCCGGCCGGCGACCAGACCTCCAGCCAGGGATCGACCTCGGTCGAGCGCAGATCCACCACCACGAACTCACCCTGGCGGCCCTCGAAGGTGTACGAGTCCACGAACTCGCCGCTCTCCAGCGTGGTGTCGCCGGGCTCCAGCCGTCCCGAATGCCGTTCGACCTGCTGCGCTTCGGGCTGGGCCTCGCCGGGGGTCACGTGGACCTCGTAGTCGCCGGTCTCGCCGGGGCCGTAGCTGGTCACCCCCACGGCCCAGGTGCCCGTCTCGTCGGCCACCAGGGCGATGCGGGAGTGGTCCTTGCTGCCCTCGAAGTCGTCGTTGTGGTGGGGCACCTGGCGGGGCGAGAACACCGTCAGGTAGGTGTCGAAGGCGGTGGAGCGCAGATCCACGGTCACCGACTGGCCGGCGGTGAGCTCCATGGGATGTAGATCGTAGAACTCCCCGCTCTCCAGGGTCGGGTCCCCGGCTTCGAGGCGTCCGCGCTTCGCCAGCCCGGGAACCAGCGGCATCTCACCCGAGGGGTGCTGCGCGAGGATGTCGCCCTTGTCGATGTGCAGGGTGTACGCCCCGGCCTCGCCGGGCTTGTAGCTGGTGACCGTCACGGCCCAGGTCCCGGCCGCGTCCGCCTGCAGGTCCAGCTTGGAGTGGTTCTTGGCGCCCTCGTGGTCGTCGTTGCGCGACGGCGTCCCCGACGGAGACATCACGATCAGGAAGGTGTCGAAGTCGTTGGAGTACAGGTCGAGGGTCAACACCTGCCCCACCTCGGCCTCGAAGGTGTGCAGGTCGGCGAACTCCCCGCTGTCCAGGGTCAGGTCCCCCTTCTCCAGCCGCCCCATCACCAGCCCACCCCCGCTCTTGTCCAGCACGGACATCGCCTCGGGCGTCGGCTCCGCCGCCTTGTTCTTGTTCTTCCCCTTACGCTTGGCCTCCGCCGGGCCGACGGGCCAGACCAGACCGATGAGGATGACCGCCAGCCAGCCGGCCCGCGCCACCGTCCGCAGCATCGATGTCCGTGTACTCAGCATCCCAGCACCTCCATGGAACGATGACCGGCAGCATACCTCGTTGCGCGCCGTACTCGAATCCCCTGGGAGTAGCCCGGCCGAGATCTCCCTGGAAAGGCGGGTGGGGTGTTGGATAAGGTCGACCCGGGAGGCCCGCCTCCCGAGGGGATCCCGTGGCGCAAAGACCCACCGACCGAGGGCTCACCACCCGTATCTGGGCGACGGTGGCGTTGTATCTGGTCGTGACGCTCACCGGGGGGCAGCTGTCCGATGCCGCTACGAGGTCATCGCGGGGGAAAGCCCCCGAGTTCACACAGACATCAGTCCACGAATTCGGCCTTCTCATCCCATCTCGCCCCGCGAGATGGGGACAGGCTTGCTACTCGACGGGCTCGGGGGCGGTTCTTGGCACCACCTTGCGGAAGACCTCCTTGGGCCAGCGGAGGACGCCGTCGACCATCAGGAGGTCGTAGCGGGAGTCGATGCGGAAGAGGCGCTGGTTCTCCTGGAGGTAGGGTTCCAGGACGTTCCAGTCCTCCTGGAGGAAGGGGTCGAAGCGGGCGCCGTTGAGCTGGCCGTCGGAGACGGTGCCGTAGGGGTCGTTGAGGTAGCAGCAGCCGCCGGAAGCCAGGCTGAAGAGGTTGGTCCCGGGGTACTTGGTCTCCAGGCCGTAGACGCGGCCGTCGTCCAGGTTGGTGATGCCGTTGATCACGAGGAAGCCGCCGTCGATGTGGCGGCCGGCCATGAAGGACTCGGCGGCGTAGTCGAGGCAGGTGCCGTTGACCACGACCCGGACGTTGCCCACGGCGTTGATCAGGGGACGGCCGGCGGTGTTGCCGCGGATGAAGACCTCGCCGCCCTTGGCCCCGTAGAGCAGGGTCTGCCCGGCGTTGCCGTGGATCACGATCCGGCCGGCCTTGAGGATCTGGCCCACCTGGTCCTGGGCGTCCCCGTGGACGTGGATCTCGGCGCCGTCCAGGCCGCTGCCCAGGTAGTCCCCGGAAGAGCCATAGACGTCCAGGCGGATGCCGGAGGAGTCGGGTCCGAGGCCACAGCCCACGAAGCGGTGCCCCTGGCAGCCGAAGACCACCACGTGCTTCCAGCCCAGCTCGCAGGCCCGCACCACCAGGCGCGCCACGGAGTCGGGGCCCTCGATGTCGAATCCACGGGCGTCCACGGCGAGCATTCCGGCCCGCGGCGGGGGTCCAGACAACTTCCCGGCGGCCTCCCGGACCACCCGGCGGCTTCCGTCGCCGTTGGCGCCCCCCGTCACCGGTACGGTCTCCAGCAGGGCGTCGACGGCGGCCTGGGCCATGGCCCGCATGGCCGAGGGCTTCTTGCCCCCCGGGTCGTAGCGCTGGTCCAGCAGCAGGGTCAGGAACTCCAGCGCCGGACCGCGCCGGGCAGGGTCCTGCCGGCTCCAGCCGACCACACCGCCGAGGATCCGCTCGGCCGCGCCGAGATCCCACTCCCTCGCCCGCCGGCTCGCCTTGTCGAACGCCGCCTCGGCGCCCGCCGCCTCGAGCACGGTGGCCCAGTCCACGCTGGTGCCCCGGGTGGCGGGAGCCACCGGCGAGATGCGAACCGGGTAGCGGGGCTGTCGGCGGTCGCGGGCCAGCTCCACGGGCTGGCCGAACTTGTCCGCGCAGTGGACCATGCCCCCGGCCGTCGGGCCGCCGGTGGTGAACACGAAGGCGCCGCCGTCGCTGTAGGAGCCGCCCCGGGCGTTCCAGTAGCGGTCGGCCAGGGGGGCGACGCGCCCGTCGTCGGCCGACAGGTCCTCCAGGTAGGCGTCGATGGCCTGCTTCTCGCTGGCGATCAGTCCCAGCTCCACCTCGCCCGCATGCATGGCGAACACCTGGGGCCTGAGCATCGAGGTGTCGGTGATCCCCACCAGCTGGAAGGCGTCGGCCCCCGCACCCCGGACGCCGGGCAGCGAGCGGGCGATGATGAAGAAGAACGGCCCGTCCGGGCTGCCGTGCAGGTGGCTCGCCCTCAGGGCCCGGTACACCCGCTGGCGGTCCTTGGGCAGCATCTCGAAGTCCCGCTCCGTGGTCGGGGCCAGGGCCTCGCAGATGTACTCCAGGGAGTAACCGTAGTCTCGGTTGTACAGATCGAACAGCAGGATCGCGACCTCGGTGTCCGTCAGGAACATGGGCGCAATGCCCTTCTGTCCCAGGTACTCGACGATGGCCTGGTAGTTGGCCAGATCGCCGTTGTGGACCAGCGCCTCGTCGACCCCCGCGAAGGGGTGAGCGCCTCCGGGATGCCAGACGCGGCCCCGGGTGGGGTAGCGCTGGTGACCGATCCACACGTGGCCGGCGAAGTCGTCCAGCTCGTAGTACCGCAGGATGTCCTCGGCGAACCCGACCCCCTTGAGGATCATCAGGTTGCGGCCCTGGGAGAGCACGAAGGCCCGGGGATTCGCGGCGTCGTAGAAGGTCCGGTTCAGCTCGAAGCTGTTGCGGTTGACCACCTCCAGCTCCGCCCGCTCCCCGGGCTCGACGCCCAGCTCGGCGGCCATCGTCTCGATGGCCTCGGAGCGGACGCGGACGAAGTAGCGCACCACGTCCGGCGGACGGATCTCGAGCCGGCCCACGTCCCGGTGGTCGTCCACGTGGGGCAGCTCCTCGCTCTCGGCCAGCAGGAAGGTCGGCTCGATGAAGCGCCGCTCCAGCTCCCCCCGGGCGTCCGGATCCATGTACGCCACGTGCAGCGCGAAGTGGTCGGGGTAGCGCGGGAAGCAGCCGGCCACGGCGATGCCGCCGCCCTTGCCGTTGCCCCGGTTGTTCATCTGGGCCAGGGGCCGATAGAGGTAGCGTCCGGCCACCGGCTCCGAGGCGATGGTCCCGATCACCCCGCAGCCGCCCTCGCAGTCCTGCTTGGCCTCCCCTCCCCTGACCCTGGCGTCCGGGTGGTCCCGGTCCAGCCATTGCCGGCGGGAGGCGATCAGCCTGTCGACGAGTTCCCGGCGGTTCGTCATCGGTCCGCCCTCCCGTCCCGGGGCAGGTAGCGCAGCAGCTGGGTCTGCCCCCGCAGATCACGCACGCTCCGGACCCCCAGCCGGGCCACGATCCAGCGCAGCTCGGCCTCCCAGGAGCGGTACAGGTTCACGATCCGGCGGCGGCACCAGTCCGCGTCCAGGTGCTCCACGAGGGTCGCGTCGGTGGTCGCGATGCCCCGCGGGCAGCCCTGGTCCTTCTCGCAGTTCCGGCACAGCAGGCAGCTGACGGCGACGATGTCGGCCGTGCCGATCACCACCCCATCAGCCCCCAGGGCGATGGACTTGACGATGTCCATCGGGCCGCGGACGCCACCGGAGGCGATGAGCACGATCTCGTCCCGGATCCCCTCCTGCTCCAGGAAGCGGTGGGTCCGCAGCAGCGCCAGCTCGATGGGCATCGCGATGTTCTTCTTGGCCACCTCGGGTGCCGCCCCGGTGCCCCCGTAGGCCCCGTCCAGGTGCACCACGTTGGCGCCGGCGTGGTAGCTGCCCACGGCCACCATGTCCACGTCCCCGGGGGTCGACACCTTCACCGAGACGAGCACGTCCGGGTTGATCTGGCGCACCCAGTCCACGTGCTTGCGGTGGTCCTCGATGGAGTACACCGAGTGGAAGGGGAAGGGGCTGAACAGCGCGGTGCCCGGCACGGCCTCGCGCAACCTGGCGACCATGGGGGTGTTCTTGTCCCCCAGGAGGTGGCCGCCGAGTCCGGGCTTGGCCCCCTGGGCGTACTTGAACTCCACCATCCGCGCGCACTGCACCGTCTCCTCGCGCACGCCGAAGTAGCCGGTGGCGATCTGGGTGACGATGTGGTCGGCATAGTCGAACAGGGGCTCGGGGTAGCCGCCCTCCCCCGTGCAGGTGAAGGTGCCGGTCTCCGCCGCCGCCATGGCCCGGCCCAGCATCACGTAGTCGCTGATGGAGCCGTAGGACATCCCACCCCCGTACCAGGGGAAGGGGATGGTGATCCGGGGACCGAACTCGCGGCGGTTCAACTCCAGGGACAGGTCCACGTCGTCCGGGTCCACCGGGTCGGCGCCCGGCACCACGAACAGCCGGTCGAAGCCCCCGTCGGAGCGGCCCAGGGTGGTGGCCTCGCCGTGGACGACCGGCGCCAGACCCTCGGCTCGATGCCAGTTCTCGACGATCAAGCGGTGGGTCCAGCGGAGGTGGTCGACCACCGCCAGGCGGTCGTCGTCCTCGACCCGGATCGCCCCCTCGGGGCAGGAGCCCACACAGTCGTCCGCGCAGTCGGGTCCGACGCAGGCCTCCGAGACCGGCGGCGGCGGGTGGAGCAATCCACCCGGCCAGCGCAGCACCCCGCGGGAGCACACCGTGGCGCAGGTCCCGCAGGAGACGCAGTCCGGTCCCCGCTTCACCAGGTACAGGCCGTGGCGGTTCCTCATTCGCTCGGTGGCGGTGTATGACGGCTCGTGGGTCGTCGCCACGTCCGCGTCCACGGCCAGGGGATCGTCCACATCGCTCACCGGGACCAGGTCGTCGAAGAACGCCGCCTCGAGCTGATCGGCGAACAGGCCCCGCCCGACCTCGCCCCGCAGCCGCCGTACCTCCCGCATGCCCATGGCGCCGAGCACCTCGAGCAGCTGGTTGCGCCAGGCGGCCATCAAGTTGACCACCCGCCGGGCGCCCCAGCGCGGATCCAGGGACGCCAGCTCGCGGTGGCAGGTGGGATCACTCTCGCAGTCGGGGCAGACGTGGCACCCCATGGCGACCAGCAGGGGCACGTCGAGCACCGCCGCGTCGGCCCCCAGCAGGATCACCTTGGGCAGGTGCTCCGCACGGGCCAGGCCACCGGAGACCAGCAGGCTCAGCTGGTCACGGATCCCGGCATCGACCAGGGCCAGGTGGGCCGCCCTCACGGCCGCCACGACCGCGGTCTCGTCCCCCTGGCCGTCGGCCCACTCGCCCCGCCATCCGCAGGCCAGGTGGATCGCGTCCAGACCTTCCCGGGCCAGCTCCACGACCGCCGCGGGGGCGTCGGGTGTGGCGGGGACCTCGGCGATCAGGATCAGGTCGCGCTGGCGTTCGCGCAGTCGCAGCGCCCGCTCGACGAGGGAGCTGCCCGCCAGCTCGATGACGGCCGTCCAGGACGTGGGATCGCTCAGGGACAGCACCCCCTCGCCATCGCCGCGGTCCAGCGGCCGCAGGGAGCCATCGGAGTCGAAGGCGTCGTCGTCCAGTCGCAGTGCGATGTGGTTGTGGTTCTCGCGCAGGTAGCGGATGGCCTTGAGATCGGCCTCGTCCGGCTCCGCGGGAACCCTCAGCGACCGAAGCTCGTCCAGGTCCATCAGCGCGAAGGTCTTGAGCTCCATCGCCGCGCGCACCCGCGATGCGGCGATCCGCAGCCCACCCGGCCCCAGGGGTAGCCGCCCGAAGAGCACCGGCACCGGGATCTCGCGCGTCAGCGGGATCCGGTCCAGCAGCCTCCCCTCACGGTCGAAGCGCAGGCCGGAGATGTCCGGTAGCTTGCGGCCCAGGTCGAACTCGGTGGAGATGTACTCCCGGCCGTGGATCCCATCCCGCGTGGGCCGCACGATCTCGGACATGTCGGTCCAGATGGCGTCGAAGCCCCGGCCCTTGAACGGGCCCGCGTACCCGGCGCCCCGCACCGGGATCTTGCCGTCGAGGGCCTCCTGCCACAGGGTCAGCACCGCGTCCGCGTCGTAGGGCGGGCCGCCGATCCGCTCCAGGTCCGGGTTCCACTCCACGTCCAGTGCCCGCCGGGGGCACTGCTGGGGGCAGACGATGCAGGCCCGGCAGAGGTGGGACAGGGGCTCGTCCATCAGCCGGGGATCGTCGGGCTGGCGACGATGCACCCCGTAGATGCACCGACGGATGCACTCGCCGCAGGAGATGCAGCGCTCGGAGCGCTGCACCACGTGCTTGCCCGGGGTCGGCCGGGCCGGCTCGGCCCGCTCGGTGTGCAGTTCGAACTTGCCGCCCTTCATGGCAACGCCACCGGCAGCACCAGCTCGTCGCGGTTCTCGTCGACCTGGGCTGCAAAGTGTTCGATGGTCCCGCGGAAGCGATCCGGATCGACCTTTTCCCGCACCTTCCCCTCCAGCTGCTCCCAGGCGTCCAGCAGATCCAGGCTCCGGGCACAGACCTCGGCACACTGGCCGCACTTGAGGCAGCGCATGGCCCCCAGCAGCTCATCCTCGTCCAGGTCGTCCCCGGCCGACAGCCTCCTCAGGAGCGCCAGCTTGGCCCGACCCGAGACGCTCTCTGCGCCCGTCGCAGCCACGGCCAGGCACACCGGCACGCACGCCCCGCAGGCGATGCACCGTTCCTCGGTGGCCGACGGTAGCGCCGACGGATCGTGGCGCTTCATCAGCATCGGCGTGGCCAGCCCGGCCATGCGCAGGGAGGTGGGGTAGAGCCCCGGCGTCATCAGCGCCGGCAGCAGCGCCACGTCGGTGCCGACGCGGAAGAACTTGCCCGGGTTCAACAGTCCCTCGGGATCCAGGGTCCGCTTGGCCTGCTCCACCCGACGCAACCGGTCGTCGCCGAAGGTGCGGCGGGCGAAGGGGGTGTTCCAGATACCCACGCCGTAGGGCTTGCCCCCGTGCCGCACCGCCGCCGCGGTGAGTGCCGCCGCCAGGGGGGTGAGCATCAGGTGATGCCATCCCTGGCGGGGATCCGCGGGGAAGGTCAGCAGGACCAGGATCGACGGCTCGTCACCGGCGCGCACGGCGTAGCTGTGGCCGTGCAGGGGCACCCCGTAGCGGCCCGTCAGTCGCCGCGCCGAGCGCACGAAGCCGGGCACCTTCTCCGCCGGGAAGATGGCCTCGCTGGCCAGGAAGACCGGCCCGAGGGGGTTGTCCATCGGGAAGAAGCGTCGCTGCCAGAGCCGCCCCACGATCCCCGGGGGTAGTCCGGTGACGCCCTCACCCACCGCGGGCGGAAGCTCGGCCCCCGGTGCGGCCTCCACCAGGAGGAGCTCCCCCTCGGCCAGCTCCTCCAGACCCTCGTGCTCCGAGGTCCGCCCCGCGAGCATCACCGTCCGCGGGCGGTGCCCCTCGCCCATCAACCGGCGGGCGTGATCGACCGCCCCATCCAGGTCCGCGAACAGCAGCCCTGCCACACGGGAGCCCCCGGCCGTGCGGTCGAGCTCCAGGGTCAGCTCGGTGAAGATCCCCAGCTGCCCCTCGGTGTCGAACAGCTCGTCGAAGCCCTCGTCACCCGCCGCCAGCCGCTCGAGGGTGCCGTCGGGCCGGACGACCTGGATCTCCCGGGCCTGCTCGCGCAGGGGGCCCGCCCCCAGGCTACCCAGCCCGAGCCCACCCGCCGCAGCCCAGCCACCCAGGGTCCCGAAGGCGTTGGTGGGCCGGGACCGGAGCTCGAGCCCGTGTGGGTCCAGGGCCTGCTGGGCGAAGTAGAAGGTGGAGCCGGCGCGGATCCGGGCCAACCCCTCCCCGGGATCCACCTCCGGGACGCCCTTGAGGTAGGAGAGGTCCACGGCCACGCCGCCGGAGACGGGCACCGCGCCGCCCAGGCCGGTGGACCCGATCCCGCGGGGGGTGAACGGCACCTTCTCGCGGTGGAGGATCTCCACCGCCGCCGCGCCCTCCTCGGGGGTCTCCGGGCGGACCGCCAGCTCCGGTGGCTGGCTGTCCAGCAGCTTCTGGAACAGGGCGGGGGGTTCGCCCAGGTCGCGCGCCATCTGGGCCACCTCGTGGGGCACCTGGATCACGCGTGCGTCGCCGATTCGCGCGGCGAGGGCGCGGGCGATGGAGTCGGTGTCTGTCATGACGTCAAGAACCAGGCTTGTTGAGGATGGTTTCCAGCTTGTCCTTGTGGGGTGCCTTGGCGGCGATCATCTCGCTGCGTGGGATCTTCAGCTCACTGGCGATGCGGGCGATCTCGTTCTCCTCGACCACCGCCACCACGCCGTCCGCTGCGGCCACCGCGAACAGGCAGCGCATGAGATCCCGCTTCTGCTCCGGGGTGGCCACCCTGCCGAACTCCCGGGTGACCAGATAGTCCTCGGTCCCGCCGATCAGCAGATTCTGGCTCTTGGCGATCTGGACCACCAGGACCGCCAGGTCCTCGGCGAGCCCGCCCACCTCGACCACGATCTGCTCCATCTCGGCGACCTCGTCGTCGTGGAAGTCCCGGTCGGCGTGGGCCACCCGACCCAGGATGTAGGCGAAGGCCGCCAGGTAGCGCGCCTGCTGCGGTTCCAGGGACTCCAGACGGCGCACGATCTTTCGCACCGTCCGGGTGTCCCCCTCGGTGCCCTGCGCCTCGGGGGCCGATTTTCCGATGCCCAGCCAGTCCAGTATCGACATCACATGTCGTCCTCGGCCACGACCACGATCCCGTCGGCGGCGGTGAGGGTGACCTCACTGTCCTTGAGCGGGATGAGCGTGACCCCGAAGTTGTCCTCCGGTTCCCCCTCGAGCTCCTTGAGCTTGTAGCCGATGCAGATCTCGGCGTCTCGCTCCTGCACCAGGGCCATCAGGTCCCCGAAGCGGAGGGTGACCGGGAGGTCGTTGAAGTACAGCCACGCGGGCTTGACGTAGATCTCCGACCCGTCCTCCTGGAACAGGTCGTCGTACACGTCCTGGATGTCCGGCTCCTCGCTGATCTGGGCGAACATCATCGACACCATGCGGTTGCTGATGATGAAGTCGTTGACCCCGGCGCGGGCGATCAGCTCCTGGTTGGACGAATCCAGGACCTCGGTGATCAGCTTGGTCCCCACCTTCTTGCCGTACTGCTCCTCCACCTGGCGCTGGAGTCGCCGCAGGTGCAGCAGGACGATGATGGTCTCGCTGTCGACCCGTTCGGGGCTCAACTGCTCGTCCGGCTTCTGGGGCAGGATGATGACGGTGTTGAAGCTGAAGGGGTGGATCGACGCGAGCTCGTCCACGTTCAGCGGGTCCTTGTCCACGTGGACGATGCTCAGGCCGTCCAGCTCGGCGTCCAGCTCGGCGATCTCCGCCAGGATGTCGTCCGACGCCCCCCGGAGCACCACCTGGACCTCGGAGCCGTCGAGCACGTAGTCGGCGTACTCCGCGATGATGATCGGCGCCTTGGGGCTCCAGCCGAGGATCAGCTGCCGCTCGGCCTTGGGCTCGATCCTGCCCGGTCGCAGCGGGAGGGATCGGTCCGGCACCATCACCGCCTCCGGCTGGAAGTCGATGGTCGAGTCGTCGTCGGCGATGATCAGGACCTCGTCCCCTGGACGCATCGTCTGGTCCACCGGCGGACGCATCTCCAGGCTGCCGTCGGGTCTGCGGATGCCGATCGGGACCCCGTCGGGGAAGTGGAACTGGGCCTCGCCGAAGGCGATCCCGCCCCAGTCGGCCCCGAAGAAGTACATCTCGCAGCCCTCGAAGCTCAGCAGCTCGGCATAGACCACCGACAGGCCGCTGGTCCGCGACGTCTGCACCATGACCTTGGCCAGGATCTCCTGGGCGTCGATGACCGAGATGCGGTCGGGGTCGATGTCCTCGACCACGTCCCGGTTCTTGGGATCGAAGATCTCGGCGACGACGTTGATCTCGTGGTCCTCGTCCACGTGCTGAGTGATCGCCAGGACGGTCTTGATCACCTTGGCGTCGCTGACGAGCTTCTCCTCGCGGGTGGCCGCCTCGCCGCACTCGGCCAGAACGATGGCGGAGCGGGCGTGCTCTGCGCGCACCTTGGCCAGCGACAGCAGGGACGCCGTGGGCCCCGAGCGGGTCACCACCCGGGTGTTGCGCCGGTCGGTGAAGTGGTCCCGCAGGAAGTCGTCCATCTCCTCCTTCTCCAGCTCGGAGAGCACGACCACCACCGGGTCCTTCTCGCTCTCGTTGGCCTCCACGAACTCCCGGAGGATCTCCACCACCCGCGGACTCCAGCCGATGATCACCGCGTGCCCCTCCTCCAGGACGCGGCTGTGCCCCTTCTTGAGGTTCGCGATGGCCTGATCGAGCGCCGTGGTGAGGAAGGCGATCAGGGCCGAGAAGATGACCACCCCGGACATGCCGGCGGTGACCGCGAGGACCTTGTAGAACCGGAAGGTCTCGTTGTCCTGGGCCATGTTGCCCGGGTCCGTGAGCTGCAAGAAGGTGAACCACAGGCCCCGGAGGAAGGCGTTGACGATGGCCCAGATCCCCCCGGCCGACTCGGTGTGGAGCGTGGCCCCGCCGATCCCCAACCAGCCCAGCAGCACGTCCACGCCCGTGAAGGCGAACCGCACCACCGCGATGGTGCAGAACACCAGCAGGAAGGTCAGCAGCAGGGCCTGGAACAGGGCCTTGCTGCCCCGGGCCAGGAAGTTGTCGAGCTTGTAGCCGAGTCGCTCGCCGATGGTCGCCATCCGATTCCCCGATCCGCCGTGAGGATGGGTGTTCTTACCACAGGATCCGCGCCCGTCATACGCCCGCGTAAGGCGCGCGCGAAGACGCCCGAAATCGCCGGATCCGCGCTATCCTTCGCGGACCGCCGACGCACCCCAGAGGAGGGCCCGGAGGAGGGCTGATGTCTCGCTCGAAATCACCGGAGGAGCCGCCTCCACGGACGCCCGCTCCGGCCGTCTCCCTGGCCCGATGCGCCCGCTACGACGACGGGGCCCTGGACCGTGCGGTGACCGCCGCCCTCGAGGGCCTGGACGACTGGTCGGCGAGGTTCGCCGGCGACCCGGTGGTGCTGCTCAAGCCCAACCTCCTCGCGCCCCGGGGTGTGGAGACCGCCATCACCACCCACCCGCGGTTCATCGCCTCGGTGGCCCGGGTGGTCCGCCGGGTCCACGGCGGTCGCCTGCTGGTGGGTGACGGGCCGGCCATCGGGACCACGCGGATGGTCGCGCGCACCCTGGGCCTCCCGGCCCTGCTGGCCCCCCTGGACGCGGAGCTCGTGGACTTCTCCGAGACGGTGCCGGTGAGCGGCGGCGACGGGTTCGGCGCCTTCGACCTGGCCCGCCCGCTGATGGAGGCCGACGTCGTCGTCAACCTGCCCAAGGTCAAGACCCACGGCCAGATGGGGCTGACCCTGGCGGTCAAGAACCTCTTTGGCGCCTTCGTCGGCTTCGAGAAGCCCCGGCTCCACCTCACCTGCGGCACCGACTACGCCACCTTCGCCCGGATGGTCCTGGAGACCGCCACGCGGGTGGGCGCCGACCTCCACATCGCCGATGGCGTCGTCGGGATGGAGGACAACGGTCCGGCGTCCGGGGTCCCGCGGACCCTGGAGCTGATCGCCGCCTCGGACAGCGGCGTCGCCCTGGATTGTGTCCTGGCCGAGGCCCTGGGTTTCCCCTCCGAGGAGCTCCCGATTCAGCTCGAAGCGAGGCGGCGGGGGATGCCGGGGGCGAGGCTGGACGAGGTGGACCTGCGAGGCGAGGCCCTCGACCCCTTCCGGGTGCGGGACTGGAAGCCCGCCCGGCCGGCCGCCATGAACGAGATCTTCCTGCCCCGCTTCCTGGCCCAGCCCCTGAAGCACCAGCTCACCACCCGGCCGGTGTTCGACGACCATCGATGCACCCGCTGCGGGATCTGCATGAAGCACTGCGCCGCCGAGGCCATGCGCCTGGACCGGCGCCGCCGACGCCACCCCGGTCCCCGGGATTCCCGGGAGGCGGTGTTCGTGGACCTGGACCTCTGCATCCGCTGTTTCTGCTGCCAGGAGGTCTGCCCGGACGGCGCACTGCGGGTCGGCGAGGGAACCCTCCTGCGGCTGTCCCGCGTCCTGCGATGGAAGCGCTGAGAGCGTTCTCCCGGGGTCTCGACTGGCCCCCCCCGCCGAATCGTGGTGTGCTAGCGATCCCTTTTCCAGGTGGAGGAAGCGTCCCATGACCCGCACCCCAGCTCGAATCGCCCCGGTACTCCTCGTCGCCCTCGTCGCCTGGCTCGCCCCGCGGCCGGCGGAGGCCCAGGTCTGCACCAACGGCTCGCTGGTGGACTGCAACCCGGCGGGAGCGACCCTGAACGCGGCCGCGCAGTACGTGGATCCCACCCCCCCGGCGGGCTACGTCCAGTGCGCGGGCTTCATCAACACCGTCGACGACGACGTGGCGTTCAACTGGGAGAACAACTGCATCGCCTACAACCAGGGTGTGCTCTACGTACGCCTGGTCGACGACGACACCGGCTCGCTGCTGGCCGCTGCGCGGCTACACAGCCCGGTCAGCGGCTGCCCGTGGGGCGCCTCGATGCTGACCTACGACACGGACGACCTGGAGGGCGAGGGGCTGCTGGCCAACAACGGCAACTGCGCGGACAGCGCGGGCGTCACCCTGGGCTGGTTCGAGACGGACACGCACTACTGTGGCTGCGGCCGTCCGGGGGGGGGCGACGGGTACTGCGACGACATCTACAGCGCCAACTCGAGCAACACGAAGATCTTCTACGTGGGGGGCAACAGCACCAACGACGAGTACGAGGCCGCCTGGGGTCCCCCCGGGGGCAAGGGCACCTGCTCGCTCAACAGCGAGATCACCCGCATCCGCCTGGGCATCTACGCCGCCGACGCGGACGGAGACGGCGTGCCCGATGTGGTGGACACCTGCGACGACGACGACGGGGACGGCTACGGCGCCCCGGGCGACGCCAACTGCCTCGAGGGGGCCGAGGAGGATTGCGACGACACGGATCCCGACGTGAACCCGGGTGCCGACGAGGTCTGCAACGGGATCGACGACGACTGCGACGGCGACGTGGACGTGGACGCCGTGGACCTGCTGACCTGGTACCGCGACGGAGACAGCGACGGCTATGGGGACGCCTCGATCACCCAGGACTACTGCTGGCAGCCCTACGGGTACGTGGACAACAGCGACGACTGCGACGACGGCGACGCCGCCCACCACGCCGGCGCCACCGAGTTCTGCAACGGCGTCGACAACCACTGAAACGCGTCCGTGGAC
>CAZITQ010000042.1:0-47144 GCA_964542165.1 uncultured Rickettsiales bacterium | reverse complement strand
CCTCTACATCTCCAACCCCGTCACCCACCAGTTCCAGCAGATCCAGATGGCGAAGCGGAAGATCCCGGAGTAGGCCGCCCCGCTCCCACACCCTCCCCCACCCGCCCGCCCCCCGGAGAAGATGGCTGGGATGACGCGCCCTCGTGCGGAGATCTCGCCCACGCGCAGGCCCGCCTTCAATCCATTTGGCTTCCCTTGCCCCTTCCCACGCACTGGTTTATGATTCGCGCGGCTTTTTGTTTTGAAATTGTCAAAAAGATTTCAAGTAGATAGGCCCCCTCGACCCATCTCGGAATCAAGTCGGTGGGGCCGGTCGCGAGAGGAAGTCCTCGTGTCTCGACGAACGCTGGTGTTCCACGCGATCGCTCTGGCGCTGGGCACGGTCATCGGGCTGGGCATCTCCGGTGTCGGCTGCAACAGCTACGATCTCCTGATCCACGACCACTTCGCCCAGGCGTCGTTCTCGAACAAGGTCGACATCCTGTGGCTGGTGGACAGCTCCAACTCCATGCACCAGGACCAGGAGAACCTGAAGCTCAGCTTCGGCCAGTTCATCAACCAGCTGGCGGCGCCCTCCACCGGCGAAGACGGCGACCAGGATTTGACCCTGGATACGCTCTCGGACGCCCTGCTGGTCTATCAGGAGTTCCTGGGCAATCGGACCCAGTTCCTCAACTACCAGATGGGGGTCACCACGACCCAGTCGCGGCCCTGCGAGCACGACCCGACCGCCTTCGCGGACTGCGAGGACTCCAAGGGCAACACCGGCCGCCTGCGCGGACTGGGAAACGTCGGCAACAACGTCTCGTCGCCCCCCACCTTCCTCAAGCCGGACACCGAGAGCCTGATCCCGGACTTCCAGACCCTGGTGGACGTGGGGATCTACGGCGCCACCGAGGAGTACGGGCTCTATGTCACGGCCCAGGTGATCTGCAACAGCCTGGAGATGCCCACGTCCAGCGACTTCCTGGGGTGGGAGGAGGAGTCCAACCTCGGCGGGACCATCTACAACGAGTGCCACGGCGAGAACTGGAACGAGAACCACCCCTGGTACGAATTCTGCCGCTGCATGCCCCAGGAGCTGTACGACTACAACACCGACGGCGGCGGGGAGCGTTTCCTGCGGGACGACTCGACCATGGTCGTGATCCTGGTCACGGACGAGGGCGACTTCACCCCCATGATGGGCGCCATGGACTGGCCGTGGGACATCGGTGACTGCGACCTCTCCCGGGCCGGGAGCCCCTGGCCCACCGACCTGCAGGACGTGTGCGAGGGCAACCCCGCCACCCTGTGCGAGAACTACTGCAAGCTCGATCACTTCCTGGAGTTCTTCGAGGCCGTGGACCGGCGGGTCGTGTTCGCCGTCATCGGCCCGGGCGCCGAGCTGGTGACCGACCAGCAGGGCAATCGCAGCGTCGAGGTCTTCTGCAACGACCAGAACTCGTCGACCACGATGATCGAGTTCTACCTGTGGGCCTCCGAGCTCACCAACGGCATGTACCAGCCGATCAACGTGCGCAACGACAACTTCGAGTGCGTGGACGCCAACTTCGACGAGGCGCTGGGGGAGCTGGGCCGGCTGGTGAGCAACCTGGCCAGCGGCTGGCCCCTGTCCAAGGTGCCGGACGTGAACACCGTGCTGGTGTTCGTCGACGGCGTCGAGGTGCCTCCTGCGGAGTGCCTGCCCGCCGACACCGATTGCGTGCCCAGCAGCTACCACCCCTCCTGCACGGACTCCCCCTCGTCCGGCCTCAACGGCTGGACCTACGACGAACTGGGGCAGAGCATCCGCATGCACGGGGACTGTTTGCCCGACTACAACCAGGTGGTCGACGTGCTCTACCTGCCGGAATCGGGGGCCGGACGGCCGCTCCCCTTCTGAGTCGTGGAGACCGTGGACACCTAGCGAGAAAAAACATCGTCAACACGAGCTGGAAGAAGTCGCCATGCGCAAGACGATCCCACTGCTGAGTCTGGTCCTGGTGGCCGCCATGGCCCTCGCGCTGCCCGCCGAGGCTGCCAAGCGCAAGACGGCCAAGAAGAAGGGCGTCGAGGAAGTCGTTCGCCCCGAGGAGGTCGGGGTCCTCAAGTACGAGGACGTGGCCGTCGTCCAGCGGATCCTCTATCCGCACGAAGGACGCACGGAGATCGGTTTCCACCTGGGCGGCCACTTCTTCGATCCCTACGCGGTCGGCGTGCTGGCCGGTTTCGACCTGACCCACTTCTTCACGGAGAACGCCGGCCTGCACGTGCAGATCGCGGGCGGCTACGGGGGCGGGAACCAGCACCACCAGGACCTGAGCAGCGACATCATCGGCATCAGCTACTGGCTGGGCAACGATGCCCGACGGATCCTCGCGGGGGTCACGGTGGCTGCCGAGCTGATCCCGGCATACGCCAAGTACAACTTCTTCGGCAAACGGGTCTTCCACAACGATCTGTACGTGCTGGTGGGAGGCACCTTCTACCTGGGCCACGGCTTGATGGAGGGCTCCCGAGACGGCTCCAGGCTGCGGGCCATCCCGGGGCCGATGTTCGGCATCGGCGTCCGGGTCTTCACCGGTCCCAAGCTCAACGTGTCCATCGACATCCGCGACTGCATCTCCTTCGAGGCCCGGTCGTTCAGCAACAGCCTGGGCGTTCGGAACAACGTGATTCTCGGGGTGAGGCTCGGCGGCTTCGTTGGCGACGCCAAGAGCCCGTCCCTGGACTAGGAGGGGATCGATGAGGACGATCGCGATCCCACTCCTCGCCTCGTTGGCCCTGGCCGTGCTCGCGCCCGGCGCCGCGGCGCAGACCGAGGAGGAGACGGACATCCTGGTGGAGGAGGAGAGCGTCCCGCCGCCACCGCGCGAGCTGCTCCGGGGCATCGAGCAGTACAAGAAGAAGGAGTACGGACTGGCCGCCCTGGACCTGTGGCAGGTGGTCGACGACGACTACTTCGCCTACTACCACGGGGACGCCAGCTACTACCTGGCCCGCTCCCTGGACATGATGGGGTACCCCTACGCGGCCCTGGACGAGTACCAGCGTTTCCTCAAGGTGGGAGGCGACTCGGACAACTTCCGCAAGGGTTTCGACCACGCCGTCGCCCTTGCCGACGAGCTGGACGCGGGATGGCTGCTCGCGGACGGGCTGTCGTACCACAGCAGCGACAAGTTCGGCCGCGAAGGCGGACCGCGCGCCCTGTACTGGGTCGGCAAGACCCTGTTCGAGGCGGATCGACTGGCCGAGGCACGGGCCTACCTGCAGGCCGTGCCCCGCTCCAGCGAGTTCTACCCCCGGGCCAAGCTGGTCGAAGGGGTGGTCCTCACCAAGCAGTACAAGCCCAAGGAGGCCATCGCCCCGTTCACCATCGCCTACGAGGTCTCCAAGGACGACCCGGAAGAGGCTCGGGTGGCGCAGCTGGCCAACCTCAACCTGGCCCGGACCTACTACGCCACCAAGAACTTCGAGCGGGCCATCGAGCACTACAAGGCGGTCCCGCGGGAGTCCCTGGACTGGCACGAGGCCCGCTTCGAGATGGCCTGGGCGTACTACATGATCGGCCGACTCAACGAGAGCCTGGCCGAGCTGCACAGCGTGACGGCGCCGTTCTTCGACGACTGGTACATCCCCGAGCCGCGCCTGTTGCGAATCCTCGTCTACTACAACCTGTGCAAGTACGACGACGGCTCCACCATGCTCGAGGATTTCACCTCCACCCACCTGCCCGTCCAGCAGCAGCTGAACGAGTCGGTGCAGGAGGCCCGGCGGGATCCCAAGCTGCTGTTCGACACCATGGTCGCGTACGTGACCGACGGCGAGCGGGAGGGGATCCCCCTCCCCGAGTCGATCCACCACCTGTGGATCCGCGACGAGAGCATCAAGCGCGCCGGCGCCTTCGTGGCCGAGGTCGAGGCGGAACTCCAGCGGCTGGAGCGGGACGCGACCGGGTTCGGCACCAGCTCGGCCGGCTATGACATCCGGGACCGGTTGGAGGAGCGGATCTACGACATCCGGGGCTTCCACACCGACCGGGTCCTGTCGCGGCTCAACGGGATGAACCGCCAGCTGATCGATTACCTGGGCCAGTCGGAGCTCTACAAGCTGGAGATGCTGTCCAAGAAGCGGCGGCTGCTCGAGGCGGCGGCCTCGGGCCGGGTCCAGGAGATGATTCGCCTCCGTCAGCGGGGCTTCCGCGAGCCCCCGGGCCACCAGTCCTGGCCCTTCGAGGGCGAGTACTGGATCGACGAACTCGGCTGGTACCAGATCGACACGCTGGACGAGTGCAAGGAGATCCTCGACAAGGCGAATTAGGAGCCTGTCGGGGATAGATCCACGGCGGGCTCCTCCCGTGCCCAGGCAGTAGGCCGGTGCCCGTGCCCGTGCCCGATTCCCGGGAGGGATCGACAGCCCACGCCGCCCACGGCAGCATCGCCCGTTTCCATCAGACATGTCGTGGATTCGTCCGGAGGTAATCCGGATCCGATGTCGAGCGAAGCGAGACGGCCGCTTCGCCTGACGCCTGACGCCTGACGCCTGACGCCTGACGCCTGAAGCCTCACTCCCCCTTCGGCATCAACACCAGATCCACGTGCTTGCCCAGGGTGAGCCTGCGCTGCGCCGTCTCTTGGATCGCGTCGGCGTCGACGGACAGGATCCGGTCCGGGTAGCTCAGCAGGGAATCGTGTCCCAGCCCGTACAGCTCGTCGAACAGGATCCGCGTGGCCACGGCCCCGCCCCGCTGCAGGCCGATCTCGAAGGAACCGGCCAGGTAGCGCGCCGCCCGGTCGATCTCGTCGGACGGCACCGGCTCGTCGCAGATCCGCTCCAGGTGGTGGTGCATGCCCCGCCGGGCCTGGCCGAGCTTGCCCTTCTCGGTGCCGATGTAGACCGCGAAGAACCCGGGATCCAGGGCCTCCTGGCTCCAGGCCGTGACCGAGTAGGCCAGCCCCTGCCGGTCCCGAAGGTCCATGAACAGGCGACCGGACTGGCCGCCGAGGATGGCGGAGATCATCTCGAGAGCGTGGCGGTCCGGATCCGTGACCCGCGCGCCGAGGAATCCCAGCAGCAGATGGGCCTGCTCCTTGTCCACCGACACGCGGCGCTTGCGGATCCCCTCCAGGGGGGGCTCCTGGGGGACCTCACCAGCCGCGCCCGCCCCTCCGGGCAGCCCCCCCACGCAGCGCTCCAGCCGGCGCATCATGGTCTCGCCGTCGAAGTCCCCCACGGCCACCGTGACCAGGCTCCCGCCGCGTAGCCCTCGGCGATAGGCCGAGCGCAGCATGCCCGGGGTGAGTCGGGCTACGGAGGCCGCGGTCCCGATCATGGGCAGTCGGAACGGGTGCTTCCTGTACAGCGCCCGGTGAAAGTGCAGGAATCCCAGGCTCAGTGGGTTGTCGGGGATGTTCTTGATCGCCTCCAGCGTCAGCGCCCGCATCCGCTCGACCTCGTCGGGATCGAAGGCGGGCTCCAGCAGGACCTCGCGGAACAGCTCGAGGCCCCGGTCCATCCCGGTGGACAGGAAGGTGGAGCTGACGCCGAAGCTGTTGCGCCCCGAGTACGCGGAGCAGCGACCGGCGATCTCCTCCATGGCCTCGGCGATCTCCAGTGCGGACCGGTGGCGGGTCCCCCGGGGCCAGACCCGGGCGAGCAGGTTGTGGACTCCGTTGTTGCGCGGGATCTCGCAGCGGACTCCGCCGAACATCCCGGTGCGCAGGGACACGATCCCGCTGCCCGGTGCCTCCCGGACCAGCAGGACCGCTCCGTTGTCCAGCACCCGACGCTCGGTCTGGGGACGGGACTCCCGATCCCCCACCACGGTCGCCGGTGCGAGCCGCCGCTCGACGGAGCTGGCGAGTTGCGCCGAGGGGTCCTCCATCTCGCGGGGGACGAGGGCGGCGACGGTCGCCCGCCCGGGGCGGAAGGTGCGTTCGGCGAAACGGCGGACCTGTTCGGGGGTCACCGCGGCCACGCCGGCGTAGTACGTCGCCTCGGCTTCCGGGTCCGAGAACAGGGCGTCGAAGTAGCCCAGCTTGCGGGCGACGCCCTCGACGGTCTCGCGCTCGTACACGCGATCGCTGAGGATGTTGGCCACGGCCCGGCGGATCTCCTCGGCGCTGACCCCGTCGCGGACCACGTCCGACAGGATCTCTGCGGTGGCGTCCACAGCCTCGCCCATGGTGTCCGGGGGGCTGGCCAGGCCCACCAGGAACATCCCCGGATCGCAGGGGGTGTACGAGTAGGCCTGGACCTGGTTCGCCAGGCGCCGGCGGAGCCGGATCTCCTGGTTGAATCGGCTGCTCTCTCCCTGACCGAGGATCACCGCGAGTACGTCCGCGGTGGGGATGTCGGGGTCCGTCACGGGGGGCAGCGGGAAACCGATCTCGACCCGGGTCTCCTTGACCTTCTCGCTCAGCACCGCGACCCGCATTCCGTCCTGGGTCGGCTCGGGGGATCGCCCGCGTTCGGGCAGGGGCCGGTCCCGTAGATCCCCGAAGCGATCGGCCACCGCCCTCTCCGCCTCGGCGGCGTCCACGTCACCGACGATCACCAGGGTGACGTTGGACGGACGGTACCAGCGGTCGTGGAACTCGCGGAGCCGTTCACCGGTGAACGCCCGCACGCTGTCCGCGGTACCGATCACCGGACGCCCGTACGGATGGACCCGGTACATCTCGGCGAACAGGGCCTTGCCGAGCTTGGACCCCGGGTCGTCCTCCCCGCGGCGGATCTCCTCGAGGACCACCTGCTTCTCCCGCTCGAACTCCCCCGGGTCCAGCGCGGGCCCGAACACCGCGTCGTAGACCACCCCGAGGCCCCGCTCGAAGAAGCGACTCGGGAGAACGCAGTGGAAGACGGTGTGGTCGAAGCTGGTGTAGGCGTTGAGTTCGCCCCCGCAGCCCTCGATCTCCCGGGCGATGTCGCCGACCCCGCCCTCGGCGGTGCCCTTGAACAACATGTGCTCGAGGGCGTGGCTGAGCCCGGCTTCTTCCGGGGTCTCGTCCCCGCTGCCGACCCGGACCCAGGCCTGGAACGCGACCACCGGCGACCGGCGGACTTCCTCCACGAACAGCGAGAACCCGTTCGGCAGCTTCGTGCGCAACTCCATCTCCTCGCACACCGACGTGGGTCGGTGTTCACCGCATCTGCTCGACCTGTTCCATCTGGCGATCGATCTCGACGACGCTCTCCGTGTCTCCCAGCTCGATCGCGATCGAGCGGGCCTGCTCGAGGGCCGCCAGCGCCCCGGCCAGGTCACCCCGGCCCAGGTGGGGAATCGCCATGTTGTACCGGGTTTGCCCCTCGTGCAACCGGTCACCGAGCTCGATCCAGACCGACAGGGCCTCCTCGAGGGCAGCGAGGGATTCGTCGAAGCGGTCCACGCGGGCCCGCGCCACCCCCACGGCGTCCAGCGCGCGCGCGCGAAGCGCCCGGGAGTCGTCGCGCTCTCCGATCTCGCCGATCACCTCCTCGAAGGCGACCTCGACACCCTCGGGGGAGGCCATCTCCCCGCGGATCACGATCATCTCCAGCAGGGTGTCGTAGCGGTCCTGGAATTCGCCCACGGAGCCGTAGCCGGCGGCGGCCCGGGCCAGGGCGTCGAGGGCCTCGTCGTGGCGGCCGAGCTCCTGGTAGGCCGCCCCGAGGTTGTACAGGGTGTTGGCTGCGGGCAGGTCCTCCCCGGCCATCACCCGGGCCGACAGGGCCTTGCGCAGGGATGGGATGGCGGCAAGCGGCCTGCCCATCTCGATGAGGATCACTCCGGAATTGTTGGCGCAGGTCGCGGCGTTCTCCGGCTCGTCCACGACCTCGTAGAGCCGCCGGGCCATGGAGTAGGCCTCCAGCGCCAGGGTGGGACGCTCGGTCCGGTGCAGGAGCCAGCCCAGGCCGTAGCGCAGGTCGGCTCGGCGACCCACGCGGACCCGCAGGGGGGGCCGCTCCACCCCGCCTTCGGGCAGGTCGATCGCGTCGGGTTCGAGGGGGCGAACCCTGGCTGCGGACGCCAGCAGGACGTCCGCGGCCTCCGACTCCAGCTCACCACCGTCCAGCACACCGGCCAGGGTCAACGCGAGGTCCAGCCGCGTCGGCCACACCTCGACCGCCCAGCCCAGCAGGCGACGCTGCTGAGCGTCCATACCCGCGCGGCCCGCCATACGGGCAAGGCGCGGGAGCTCCGATCCGCCGTGGGGGTGATAGGCCTGAGCCTTGCGCAGGCGTTTCTTGCCCTCCGACTCCTCCCCGGCCAGCAGCATCGCCGCACCCTCGAGTTCGATGAGCGCGGGATCCAGGGGGAAGGTGTCCAGCTGCTCGCGGATCGACGCCAGGCTCGAGGCTCGCGGCGAGAGCAACACCGAGATCCTCAGCCCCTCCAGGATCTCGGACGGGCAGACCATCCAGCTCGTGGGGTGACCGTCCGGCCGGACCTCCTCGAGGCCGAAGTCGTCCCGGATTCGACCCCGCAGACCGACCACCGCGGCCCCCGGCGATGGGCCCACGTCCACCCGCCAGGACAGCAGATCTCCCCCATCCCGGGCGGGGAGCAGGCGCACCGCGGGCCCCCCGGGGCGTTCCACGCCATCGCCGGCTCCGTCGTCCTCGGGCGCCGAGGACACGACCAGGATGTAGGGGATTCGACGCTCCCAGGCCCGGGCCTGCCAGTCCTCGACGGACGACATGTCCGCCTCCGATTCTTCCGGATCCGTCACGTCCCCCGGTTCGACGATGCGGAGCGGCAGGACGCTCAGGTGACGGGCCAGGGACCGCGCCAGGGACTCCGAGGCCGGATCCGCGTGCACCACCAGGGCCCGCTCCCCGAGCACCCCCTCCGCGGCCAGCGGTGGTGGGGGCTCGTCGGCCGAGGTCGACGGAGGGCGGTGACGGCATCCGGAGGTGGTGACCAGGAACAGGGTCGCCAGGGCGCACACCGCGGTCACGCGTGCGGGTGTGGCGATGGGGGCTCGGCCAGCTCGGCGGTTTCGGTCCATGTTTTCGCTCGTGGGCGCGGGCGCTCTGCCCGATCGGGACCCGCGACATGCCCCGCGGATTCCCTTCCGGGTGCCGTACTTTACCCCGTCGGAGGGGCCCGGGCAGCATCCGGCGGCCAACCCGGGCCGGCGACGAGGTCGAAAATCCCGGAACACACCGGGATCGTTGATGAATTCCGGGCCTCAATTCGGATGACCGCGCCTTGGTTTTGACGTCCCGTCGTGCTAGTCTACACGGACGCCGATTCCGCGCGGCGGCTCCGGGTTCAGATGGGCCACGGGGGACTGTCCAATCGGGCTGTCGGGCAACGCGATCCCGATCAGACGGCCCGGGGCTCGATGGAGCGAACGCGACCTTGACCGAGGACCAGGAAAAGCGCAAGAAGGTGGCCCCTCCGAGCACGCTGGATCTCAGCGGCGAGGATATCACCGCCCTGGACGACGACGCCGTCGCGTCCCTGCTCCAGGAGGCCCTCGACGAGGCGGTGGACTCCGCGTCGGCGCGTGAGCGCGAGAGCGTGGACGAAGACGAGGCGGACTCGGACGACGACGAATCCCTCTCCGCGGATACCGGCGACGACGACGTCCTCGAGGAGATCCCCATCGACCTGGTTGCCCCGGTGCAGGGCGGGGCCGACGGACTGGAGATGCTGTCGGAGGGCGGCGGCGTGATGCTGCCCCTCGAGGATCCGGACCTGGCCTTCCCCGACCACGCGTACGACAGCGAGGAACCCGACGAGCCGTCGGTACCGCGCATCCCCGACGAGGTGCTCGAGGAGCTCGAGATCCTGCGTGCCCGCGTCGACGAGCTCTCGGACGCCGAGCAGGCAGCAGCCATCGAACGCCGCTCGCTGCTGGACGCCAACGAGTCCCTCCGGGCCCAGAACGAGGTCTACCAGGATCGCTTGCTCAAGATGAAGGCGGACTGGGAGAAGCAGCGAAAGCGCGTGGAGCGCGATCACAAGGAGAACATCCGCCGGGAGACCGAGCGGGTGGTCCGGGCGATCCTGCCCGTGGTCGATCACATGGAGCTGGCCCTGCAGCACGCCAACGCCGGTTCCCAGGGCTCCGGACTGCTCGAGGGGGTGGAACTCATCCTCCGCCAGTTCCACAAGACGCTCGGCGGGCTGGGCGTGTCCCAGGTCGAGGTGGAGCCCGGCCAGGTGTTCGATCCCGCCCTTCACGACGCGATGATGCGTGAGCACGTGGACGGAATCGATCCCAACCGCGTGACCCGCGTGCTGCGCACCGGCTACCTCATGGACGACCGGCTGCTGCGCGCGGCCCGGGTCGCCGTGGCCGAGCCGCCGCCCAGGGCGGACGAGGAGGACGAGGACGAGGCGACCGTCGAGGGCGAGGAGCCCGAGGCTGGCGCAGAGACCGAGGCGGAGGGCCGCCCCTCCGAGACCGAGTCCGAGGCGGGGGGCCGCCCCACCGAGTCCGAAACCGAGCCCGTGACCGAGCCCGAGGCGGAGGGCCGCCCCACCGAGTCCGAGACCGAGACCGAGACGGGGGGCCGCCCCACCGAGTCCGAGACCGAGGCGGAGGGCCTCCCCACCGAGACTGAGCCCGAGCCCGAGGACTCCAAACCGAAGGCGAAGCCCAAGAAGAAGGCAAAGAAGGCCAAGGCCGGCATGCCCTCCAAGGCGGCCACGAAGGCCAAGCGCAAGAAGCGCGCGAGCAAGGCGCGCGCGCGGGCCGACAAGCAAAACTCCGGCGACGGCGACGAGGGGACGCAAGACACCGGAAACGCAGACAGCGAAGAGGACTAGCGGATGTCCAAGACGATCGGAATTGACCTGGGAACGACCAACTCGTGCGTCGCGGTGCTCGAGGGTTCCGACCCGGTGGTGATCCCCAACGCCGAGGGCAGCAGGACCACGCCCTCGGTGGTCGCCTTCACCGACGAGGGCGATCGCCTCGTGGGGCAGATTGCGCGGCGACAGGCGGTGAGCAACCCGGACAACACCCTGTTCGCGATCAAGCGCCTCATCGGCCGCCGCTTCGAGGACGAAGAGGTCCAGCGGATGATCGAGACGGTGCCCTTCGAGATCGTCGCGGCGGACAACCAGGATGCCTGGGTCCGGATCGACGACCAGAAGTACAGCCCTCAGCAGATCTCCGCGATCATCCTCGAGAAGATGAAGGCCACGGCCGAGGAGTACCTGGGGGAGGCGGTCGCCAAGGCGATCATCACGGTGCCCGCCCACTTCAACGACAGCCAGCGCCAGGCCACCAAGGACGCCGGCCGGATCGCCGGGCTCGACGTCCTGCGGATCATCAACGAGCCCACCGCCGCGGCCCTGGCCTACGGCAGCGATCCCGGGTCGTCGACCCGCATCGCGGTCTTCGACCTGGGGGGAGGCACCTTCGATATCTCCATCCTCGACCTCAACCAGGGGGTCTACGAGGTCAAGTCCACCCACGGCGACACCTTCCTGGGTGGCGAGGACTTCGACCTGCGGATCATGGACCACTGCCTGGGTCAGTTCCAGGACGAGACCGGCGTGGATCTCCGCGAGGACACCATGGCTCTCCAGCGCCTCAAAGAGGCGGCTGAGAAGGCCAAGAAGGAGCTGTCCAGCATCGAGGAGACCGAGGTCAACCTGCCCTTCATCACCGTGGACGAAGAGGGGCCGAAGCATCTGAAGACCGTGCTGACGCGCTCGGGATTCGAGGAGCTGGTGGAGGACCTGGTCGAGCGCACGGCCGAGCCCTGCCGCCAGGCCATCGCCGACGCCGGCGTACAGACCAGCGAGATCGACGAGGTGCTGGTGGTCGGCGGCATGACCCGCATGCCCCGCGTCCGCGAGAAGGTCCAGGAGATCTTCGGCACGGTCCCCAACACCGAGGTCAACCCCGACGAGGTGGTGGCTGCGGGCGCCGCGGTCCAGGCCGGCGTGCTGTCCGGCGAGACCAAGGACGTGTTGCTGCTGGACGTGACGCCGCTGACCCTGGGCATCGAGACCGCCGGTGGCACCTTCACGCCGCTGATTCCACGGAACACGACGATCCCTTGCAAGAAGAGCGAGATCTTCACCACCGCCCAGGACAACCAACCCTTCGTCCGGGTCCACGTGCTCCAAGGTGAGCGGGAGATGGCCCAGGGCAACAAGAGCCTGGCCGTGTTCGAGCTGACCGGGATCCCACCCGCACCGCGCGGCATGCCCAAGATCGAGGTGATGTTCGAACTGGACGCCAATGGCATCGTCCACGTCTCGGCCACCGATCAGGGCACAGGTCGCAAGCAGCAGATCCAGATCGAGGGCGCCTCCGGTCTCAGTGAGCGGGAGATCCACGCCATGGTGCGGGACGCCGAGACCTACCGCGAGGAGGATCGGCTGCGCCGGGAGCTGGCGGACGAGCGTACCAAGCTCGAGGGGTTGCTCTACACCACCGAGCGCTCCCTGGAGCAGTACGGTGAGCAGCTGCCTTTCGACGACCTGATGGCCGTCCGCGAGGCCATCAGCCACGCCCAGGAGGCGGTGAAGACCAACAGCGTCCGCGAGGTGCGCCAGGCGCACCAGGAGCTTGGAGATGCGGCGCGCAAGCTCGCCGAGGTGCTGTACATGGAGGCCCAGGCGGCGGCCATGGAGAGCATCGACGAGGACCTGCTGAGCGACGACGCCGGTGATTCGTTCCTGGAGACCGGGGAGGAGGACGGCCTCAGCGAGCCCTCGGACACCGGCGACGAGGTGGAAGACTAACCGTCGCCGGGGACGCGCGACTCCGCGCCCCCCCGACACGGGACAGCCGTGGCCGATCCCTACCGTATCCTGGGCGTCGACAAGGGCGCCGGTCCCGACGAGCTCAAGCGCGCCTTCCGCAAGCGGGCCCTGCGCTACCACCCCGACCGAAACCCGAACGACCCCGACGCCGAGGAACGCTTCAAGGAGGTCACCTGGGCCTACGAGCTGCTCTCGGATCCCCTCAAGCGGATGCAGTACGACCGCCTGGGACGGGTGTACACGGGTCAGCGGGGTCCGTCCTGGGCCCAGGAGCCGGCGGACATCGCCGAGGTCTTCGACCGCCTCATGACCGAGGCCTTCGGCAGCAACCCCTTCAAGCGCGGCCGAAGCCGCCACGGCGACGACCTGCGCTACACCGTCTCTCTGACCCTCGAGGAGGTGGCCGAGGGAACGGAACACGAGCTCCACTTCGAGCGGCAGGTCACCTGCGAGTCCTGCGAGGGCGCCGGTGTGGAGGCGCGCGCGGAGAAGGTGCTGTGCAAGGACTGCGGCGGGAGCGGCGAGGCGAGGCGCCGCACCCTGCTGCGCCCCTCCGGCCGCTGCCGGACCTGCAAGGGCGAGGGGTACGTGAGCGCGACGCCGTGCAAGGCCTGCGCCGGCGACGGGCGCGTCCCCCGCGACGCCGGCGTGAAGGTCAAGGTACCCGCGGGTGTCGAGGTCGGGCAGCGCCTCAAGGTACGCGGGATGGGCAACGACGGACGTCGCGGGGGCAAGACCGGCGACCTGTTCGTGGTCTGCGACGTCCGGCGTCACGAGTACTTCCACCGGGACAAGAGCGACGTGTTCTGCAAGCTGCCGGCGAGCTTCGCTCAGCTCGCCCTGGGCGCCGAGGTGCCGGTCCCCACGCTCCGCGGCAAGGCGGTGATCCGCATCCCGCAGGGGACCCAGCCCGACCAGGTCTTGACGCTCAAGGGCCACGGCTTGCCCTTGCCCCGCAGCGGCCGCCGCGGCGATCAGCGCGTGCGGCTGGTCCTCGAGGTGCCGAGGGAACTCGACGACGCGCGCCGGGAGGCGCTGGAACGGTTCGCTGGATTCACCGATCCGGGCGTGACCCCGTTGCGGCGACAGGTCCTCGACCTGCTGGAACGAATGAGTTAAACCACGATCGGTGGATGGGGTATTCGCGAGGGAATCGACGATCTGGGGGTCGCGAGCCGTCTACCGTGTCGGGCAACAGCCACGGCGCGCGGGCATCGAGAACCGGGGTAGATGGCGAGGAAGGGACATGATGGGACAGAGGATCCGCAAGACGCTGCCGTTGCTGGCGGGTGTGCTCTGTCTGGCGCTCGCGCTGCCCGCACTGGCGGGGAAGGAAGATCGGGACTTCATCGGTGCCGAAGCCGCCTACAGGGAGGGTAGCTACCGCAAGGCCCTGAGCAAGCTCGAGGACTTCGTGGAGGCCTTCCCGGAGAGCCGCTACCGACAACAGGCACTGTTCTACGCCGGCGAGTGCGCCATCGCGATCGAGAAGTTCACCATCGCGCGCCGGTACTACGAGACCTATCTGGACGAATTCCCCGAGGGGCCGAGCTCCCTTCGAGCGATGCACGGCCGGGCGTTGAGCCTGGCGGGCGAGGGGCGGGACGTGGACGCCGTGGCGGCGCTGCTGGCGGTGGCCCCGCTCCTGGAGAGGACCAGTGATCGCGCGGACTGCTACCGCAAGGCGGCGGTGATCCAGCGGGATCGCGGCCGCCCGCTGGGGGTGGTCGAGTCGCTGGGTATGCTGCTGGACCAGGGGGGGAACTGGCGCGAAGAGGACGACCTGGCCCTGCGCGAAGCCTCCGACACCCTGACCGAGGAGGAGCTGCTGTCCTGGGAGCGTGAGGTCAGGGGGAGCGGCGGGGGTGGACTGGCCCTGTTCGTGGTCCTGGAACGTCGGGGGCTGACCGAGGTGCTCGAGACCACCGACCCGGTGGTCTTCCTGTTCGCAGACGAATACCCCGAGCACCCCTTTCGCAGCCGGATCGAGGTGCTTCGAGCCGACGCCCTCTCCTACCCCACGGTGCCCACCAAGATCGGCGTCATCCTCCCCCTGTCCGGACGCTACCGGCAGCCGGGGACGGCCGTCCTCGACGGGATCCAGCTGGCGGTGGACAGCTTCGCCGGCGACTTCGAACCCGAGCTGGTGCTCAGGGACTCGGAAGGCAACCCCGAGACCGCAGTGGCTGCGCTGGAGCAGCTGGTGACCGAGGAACAGGTCATCGCGGTGGTCGGTCCGCTGGCGTCGGCGAACGCCGTCGAGGTCGCCCAGCGGGCAGAGGAGCTCAGGGTGCCGATCATCGTCCTGAGCCAGAAGGAGGGCGTCCCGGAGACCGGTCGGTACGTCTTCCGCAACTTCTTGACGCCGTCGGCCCAGGTGGACTCGGTGGTCGACTACGCGGTCAGCTACCAGGGCATGCGGAGCTTCGCGATCCTGTACCCCGCCACGGAACGGGGCGGAGCCATGGCCGAGCGCTTCTGGCAGCAGGCCACCGAAGCTGGCGGCGAGGTGGTGGCCGTCCAGTCCTACGATCCGGATGAGACCGACTACCGCAAACCGCTCCGCAGGCTGTACGGAAAGCAGTACGCCAAGAAGGGCGTGGCGGCCACGGATCTGGAGCTGCCCTACCTCACGGATCGGGAGAAGCCCCAGCTCCCCGGCGGGTCGTTCCTCGAGCTGGTCCCGGGGGAGGACTTCCAGGCGGTGTTCGTCCCGGACGGCTTCAAACGGGTGAGCATGATCGCGCCGGCCATGGTCTACGAGGACTTCAACCTGGCCGACACCTATCAGTCCAAGATGCCGGTCACCCTGCTCGGCGGCGCGGGGCTCAACCACCCCGACTTCGTCCGACGCGGGGAACGGTACGTGCGCGGCGCACTGTTCGTGGACGCGTTCTTCGTGGACAGCTCCGAGCCCGGGATCTCCGGGTTCGTGAGCCACTTCGAAGACGTGTACGAAAGACGGCCGGGCTTCCTCGAGGCCTTCGGCTACGACTCCATGGGGGATCTGCTGGGTCTGCTGGGCGACGAGATCAACTCCCGGCCGTCCCTGCGCAGAGCCCTGGCGACGTCCACGCCGCAGGAGTCCATCGTCGGCTCCACCGGGTACGACGACCGTGGGGAGATGCAGCGCGACCTGCTGCTGCTGTCGGTGGCCGAGGAGGCCATCGTCCAGGTCTACCCGCCGCCCATGCCGCCCGAACTGCTGCCACCCGAGCCCGGCGGTGACCCCGTGGAGCCGGTGCCGGATGGCGGCGAGAACCCGTAGACACCAGGAGGATCCGTGAAGGCACTCGTGCTGCGGGGGGATTGGGCACCGCGGAGGGGCTATCCGGTCAGCGAGACGGAGATCGCCTCACGCAAGGCCAGGGTCGCCAGCCAGGTCTGGCGCCACCCGACCCTGTCCATGGAGCGACGCGAGGATCCCGAACCCGCCCCGGACGAGGTGATCATCCGCGTGCGCGCCTGTGGCGTGTGCGGATCGGACACCCACTGCATCGAGAGCGACGACCGGGGCTACCTGCTGTTCTCCGGCCCCACCCGCCTTCCCGAGATCATCGGGCACGAATACGCAGGCGAGGTGGTGGCCGTGGGCGACTCGGTGACCACCCTGAAGGTCGGCGAGGCGGTCGCCGCCGAGGGCATGCTGTGGTGCGGCCTGTGCCCCGCGTGTCGCAGCGGCCACCCCAACCAGTGCCCTGACCTGGAGATGGTCGGGTTCTCCGCTCCGGGCGCGTACGCCGACCTCATCGCCACCCGCGAGCGGTACTGCTGGTCCCTCGAGCCGCTGCGGGATCAGATGGACGAGGACGCCCTGTACGAGCTGGGCGCCCTGCTGGAACCCGCTGGCTGCTCCTTCAACGGACTCTACGTGGCCGCCGGTGGATTCCTCCCCGGCGCCACCTGCGCGATCCACGGGGGAGGCGCCATCGGCCTGGGGGCGATCCCCGTCGCCCGCGCCGGCGGGGCCTCGCGGATCTGGCTCTTCGACCCCATCCCGGAGCGGGCCGAACTGGCGCGCAAGATGGGCGCCGACGAGGCGTTCTGCCTGGCCGACCTGCAGGGTACGGGGACCTCGGTACACGAGGTGATCCTCGAGCGCACCGGTGGAATCGGGGCCGACGTTCACGTGGAGGCCGCCGGGGCCGCCCAGCACACCTTCCCCGAAATCGAGCGCTGCCTCGCGCCCACCGGGAAGATCGTCTACCTCGGTCGAACCGGCGAACACGCCCGGCTCGAGGCCGACATCTTCGTCACCGGAGCCAACTCCCTGGTGGGCGCCCGTGGCCACGCCGGCGGCGGCATCTACCCCGCCCTCATCCGTCTCGCCGCAGCAGGCCGCCTCCCCCTGCGCGACATGATCACCGCCCGCTTCCCCTTCGATCGCGTCCTCGACGCCCTGGAACAATCGAAGACCCGCCTGGACGGCAAGATCATGGTGACCTACGGCTGATTCTGCCGCCTCCCATCGCCATCGCAGCAAAGCGAAGCGAAGAGGCGGAACCGCAGCTGGACACCCAGGTCTCGGCGTGCAACTCGAACTGGCACGTCAAGGAAAGCGCGAGAAGGACGATGAACATAGATGCGGTGGCGATCGTCCGGATCCGTCCGGACATGAACGTCGTCGCCTCGTGACGGTTGGAGGAGCCCCGAAGAAACGTGGCGAATCGTAGCGATCCCACTCGGAGGGTGTCGACGCGGCCAAACGGGCGAAATATATCCGGTTTTCCCCGGGATCCCGCGGTCTTCCACCGATTGACAGGGGTAGTCCAGGCGGTTAGCCTTGTCCAGCCGGGTCAACCGAGCCGGACGGCCCTCTTGTGCGGAATCCAGCCCAACAGGACGGGCAGCTGATCGAGGAGCGGGTCAACATGGGCAAGGCCATCGGGATCGATCTTGGCACGACGAATTCGTGCGCGGCTGTCATCGAGAATAACCAGCCCAAGATCATCATGTACAAGGGCGGGAACTACACCATCCCGTCCCTGTTCGCGATCGATGAGAGCGGCCGTACCCTCGTGGGGCACGACGCCAAGAAACAGGCGGCGATCAATCCCCAGGCTACGGTCATGGGCGCCAAGCGTCTCCTGGGGCGCAACTTCCACTCCAAAGCGGTGGAGAAGATCCGCCAGGTCTTCACCTACGACATGATCGAGGACGACGCCGGGAACGTCCAGATCAAGGTCCAGGACGAGGTGTTCACCCTCGAGCAGATCAGCGCGGAGATCCTGGGCAAGATCAAGGAGGTCGCCGAGGAGTACCTCAAGGCCGAGGTGACCCACGCGGTGATCACCGTGCCGGCATACTTCAACGACCGGCAGCGACAGGCGGTCCGCAAGGCTGGCACGCTGGCCAACCTCAAGGTCCTGCGCATCCTCAACGAACCCACGGCGGCGGCTCTGGCCTACGGGCTGGGACGCAACCTACGTCAGTCCCTGGCCGTATACGACCTGGGCGGCGGTACCTTCGACATCTCGGTCATCGACATCCACGACCGGGTCTTCGAGGTGATCGCCACCGGCGGTGATACCTTCCTCGGCGGTGTGGACTTCGACGACCGTGTCATGGGCCACATCATGGAGGACTTCCAGGAGAAGAACGGCATCGACCTCTCCTTGGATCGTGTGGCCATCCAGCGCATCCGCGACGTGGCCGAGCGGGCCAAGATCAACCTCTCGTCCACCAGCGCGACCCAGGTCCAGATCCCCTTCATCGCCCGGGGTCCCAAGGGCATCCTGAACGTGGACATGGACCTGGAGCGGGCCACGCTCGAGGAGATGACGGACGACCTGGTCGTGCGGACCATCAAGGTCTGCGACCAGATCATGGCCGAGGCCAAGCGCACACCGGACCAGATCGACGAGGTACTGCTGGTGGGTGGCCAGAGCCGCATGCCCCTGGTCCAGCAGAAGGTGGTCGAGTACTTCAAGCGCCAACCCTGCAAGGGGGTCCACCCGGACGAGGCCGTGGCCGTCGGCGCGGCCATCATGGCCTATTCGTTGACCCACGCCAGCGCCAAGAAGGTGACCCTGCTGGACGTGCTGCCCATCGCCATCGGCATCGCCAAGGTCGACGGCTCGTTCCTGAAGCTGTTCACCAAGAACGCCGAGATCCCGGCCTACAAGTCGCTGACGTTGACCAACAGCAAGGACAACCAGCGCTCGATCATGCTCAAGATCTACCAGGGCGAGAACGAGCGCGCGGTGGAAAACGAGCTGCTGGGTACCTTCGTGTTCACGCCCATCCGGCAGGACAAGAAGGGCAAGGTCAAGCTCGAGGTCATCTTCCACATCGACTCCGAGGGCATCCTCAACATCTCGGCCAAGGACAAGCAGACCGGCGAGAAGGTCCAGGCCCACATCAAGCTCAAGAGCGGCAAGAAGGCCACGCAGATCGAGGTCGGCTCCCGCCGCAAGGCCAGGCGGGTCAAGCAGCCGGAGAAGGCCACGCCGAAGGCCACGCCCAAGGCCACGCCGAAGGCCACGCCGAAGGCCACGCCGAAGGCCACGCCAGAGGCCGCGCCCAAGACGCCGGAGGCGGAGAAGCCGGCGCCGGAGCCGAAGGCCGAGGAACCGCCGCCGCCACCCCCGGAGCCCAGGGCGCCCAGCCAGACCGACGAAAACGACATGGAGCCGGAGACCCTGGCCAGCTCCGCGGTCCAGCCGCTGGACACCGCGACTGCGCAGGAGTTCAAGGCGACCGAGCCGGACCTCAAGGTCACCGAAGAGGACGCCAAACCCGAGGACGACGGCCCGCCCACCGACAAGACCGAGGCCCAGCCGGCGGAGCCACCCACCGGCGAGGACGCCAAGCCCACCGAACCCGCCCAGAAGCCCGTCGCCAAGCGCGGCGTCATCGGCCGCTTCGTCGACTGGCTGCTGGGGCGATAGCCGAGAGAACCGACTCGAGGCGAACCCCATCTCTTCAGGAAGAATGGCTCTCGCAAAGGCGCAAAGACGCAAAGGAAGAGAGGGAGCGGAGTGTCCCTCTGTCCGCGCGGGTACGCTCGCACTCCACCTGGACATGACCCACCCCTTTCCCCTTTCCGACCTTTGCGCCTCCGCGCCTTTGCGAGAGGCGTCTTCCTCTCTTGCCCCCCATGTCCGGTAGACAGAACGCCAGGACCAACCTCCGGTACGTCCGGATCGTGCTGGTACGTCCGCAGCACGAGGGGAATGTGGGGGCGACGGCGCGGGCGATGTTGAACATGGGGCTGACGGACCTGTGGCTGGTGTCACCGCGAATCGAACGTGCGGATCCGGTGCGATGGATGGCCCACGGCGCCGAGGTGGTGCTGGAGGAGATGCGGACCGTGGACACACTGGCGGAGGCCCTGGAGGGTACGGTCACCGCCGTGGCCACCACCGCTCGGCGTCGCCGGTGGCGGACCTGGCCGCTGCTGGATCCGGGGGAGGCCGGGAGCCTTCTCGCCGGGACCACGGCCGACGCGCCGGCGGCCCTGGTCTTCGGTCCGGAAGACAAGGGTCTCTCCAACGACGACCTGACCCTGTGCACCCACATCGCCCGGGTGGCCACCGACCCGGCCCACACCTCGCTCAACCTGGCCCAGGCGGTCCTGCTGATGGCCTACGAGGTCCGGCGCCACGCCGCGGCACCCCGCCCCAGGCGGCAGCGCGTCCCCGCGGACGCCTCCCAGATCGACGGGACCCTGGAACAGCTCATGGGGGTCCTCGATCGGGTGGGCTTCTTCCGAGGCCGCAACCCCACCCAGGTCCTCACCACCGCCCGCCAGATCCTCACCCGTACCTCCCTCACCCGCGAGGAGATCGGGTTCCTCCGCGGCTCGCTGCGAAAACTCGCCTGGAGCCTGGACCATCCGGAGAAGACCCAGCCCAACTCGAGACGGTCCGTCACGGACTAGTCCGAGAAGCCGAACGCCCTCACGTCCGAGCAGAGTTCGCGCAATGGCGCCAGGGTGGCAAAGGCGCAAAGAGGCGCTCGCCGTTCCAAACCCTTTACGGCCTTTGCGGACTCATGCGCCGTTGTGCGAGGCTCTTCCGCCCACGGTCCGGGATGTCACCGCTTCCGAACCGCCCCGTATCCGTCCGGTCAACCACCCTTGACGTGGCTGAGGTCGACCAGGGCGATCCCGAGCTGGACGGCGTGCTGGTAGATGCGATCGTCGCGGTAGAACTCGCCGAAGCAGATCCGGCGGATGCCCGAGTTGGCGATGAGCTTGAAGCAGTTCCAGCACGGACTGGCGGTCACGTAGATGTCGGCGCCGTCGATGCCCACGCCGTTGCGGGCCGCCTGGGCCACCGCGTTGGCCTCCGCGTGTACCGTGCGCACGCAGTGGTCGTCCTCCATCATATGGCCCACCTCGTCACAGTGGGCCAGGCCGCGGATGGAGCCGTTGTACCCGGTGGAGAGGATCGTCCGGTCCCGCACGATCACCGCACCCACGTGCTTGCGGTCGCAGGTGGCCCGGGTGGCCACCTGGTGTGCGATGGCCATGAAGTACTCGTCCCACGACGCCCGGCTCATGCGTCTCCCAGGGGGAGGGTGGCCAGGAAGGACTCGCGGATCATCTCCACCGGCACGCAACCGGCATCCAGGATCAGCCGGTGGAACTCCAGGTCGTCGAAGCCCACCCCCATCAGCGTGCGGACTTCCTTGCGGAACTCCTCGATCTTGTGTTTCCCGAGCAGGTAGCACATCTGGTAGGTGGGGCTGGTGGTGTAGCGCCTCACCTCGGCGCGGGCCGCGGGCTCCGGGACGCCGACCTCGGACATCAGGAACTGCTGGGCCTCGGCCATGGACATTCGGCCACGGGAGAGGTCCACGTCGATGAGGATCCTCACGGCCCGGAACAGCTGGTCCTCGACCATCAGGAAACGGCTCTCCAGGCTGTCGTGGAAGCCGTGGTTCTTCATCATCTCTTCGCAGTAGTGGGCCCACCCCTCGACCAGGTCGAGGCCGTAGCGGACCGAGGAATCGGCCGGGAAACCGGTGAAGGGGTTGTTGCGGTAGACGCTGGTGTTGCGGTGGGCGTGGGCATGTTGCAGGTGATGCCCCGGATATCCCTCGTGTACCGCGATGCCGGCGAAGCGGGTCAGCGCCAGGTCGGACAGGTCACCGCTCTGTGGTGGTGTGACCAGGTAGACGCTCCGCTGCTGGCGCTCGTAGACCCCGGCCTCCATCATCGCCGCGAACGGGATCAGCGGCGCCAGGAAATCCGGCGTCTGCATCACCACCAACTCCTCGCCCTCTGGGAGCGGGACGAGGCCCTTTTGCTCCACGAAGACCCGGGAATCCGACGCCACGCCGCGGATCTGCTCCAGGGCTTGCTCGAAGCTCGCAGGGACCGGGGTCCGGGCTCGACGCCGGGCAACGGCCACGTCGTCGCTTCCGCACAGCGACCGAGCCAACATCCGGCGCTGGCTCCGGAGGTGCGCCAGGTAGTACTCGCCGATGTCCCGGATCTCCGCCACGGTCAGGGCAAGCCCCTTAAGGGACACCAGCTCGGCGAATCGGTCGTCGCCCAGGACCCAGAGTCCCTCCTCACGGTCGGGCCCCTCGGCGAGCCAGCGCCGGTAGGCGTCGACGGCCTCCCCGGCCCGGGTCGCAGCCTGGGCGACCTGATCGGCGAGGGTGCCGCCCACCGACTGCCGGGCCGCTGCGGCGATGCTCGTCCAGAGCCCCTCCATCCGGAGGCAGACCCGGTTCGCCGTGTCGGCCCATACGGTGTCGAGGGTTCCCAGGCGGCTGCGGACGCCCTGCAGGTACGCGGGGACGTCCTCGAGCTTGGCCAGCAACTCCTCGAATCGCTGCTCCTCGGTCTCCCGGGGCCGGACCAGTAGCACGAAGCACAGCTCGCCCAGGGAGCTGACCACGTCCGGGTTGTGTCGCCAGCGGGCCAGGTCCTGCACCACATAGCGGTAGAGGGACAGGTGCGCCGAGAACGCCCGAACGTCGAACCGCTCGCTCGGGCCCAGGTGGGCCACATCCAGCGCCTTCAGTTCGGCCATCCAGTCCCGGTAGACCTGGAGCTTGGTCGCGATGCCCTCGGGGTCCATGGTCGGGAGGCCCGCGGGTTCCGAGTCCAGCCCGAGGAAGACCGCGACCTCGGGCGACACCTCCACCAGACGGGCCAGGTTGCGGGCCGTGACCGGCCCCAGCGCCGTCGATCCTTCACCGATCTGCGTCGTCACGCCGCCTCCGATGGGCCAACATGCCCCCTGAAACGGGCGCTGTCAACGCGCGCGCGAGGGGGCCGGGCGGGCGGGGTCACGGGGTGGCGTAGAGGGAGTCCAGGAGGTCGCCGTACCGCTGGGCCACCTTGGCCCGGCGCAGCTTCATGGAGTGGCTGAGGCCGCCCTCACCGATGGTCAACGAGCGGGGGAGGATCGCCCAGCGGCGCACCTGCTCGTAGCGCGCCAGGCGGCGGTTGGTCATGGCCACCTCCTGGCGGACCCGCTCGACGATCCGGGGGTGCTGGGTCAACGCGGTGTGGTCGTCGGGATCCAGCCCCAGATCCTCGGCCATCTCCGCCAGCGGGGCGCGGCTGAGGTCCAGCAACGCGACCACGTAGGGCCTGCTGTCGCCGTAGACCATGGCCTCGGAGATCAGCGGGCTCATCTTGAGCGCACCCTCCACGTACTGGGGGGCCACGTTCTTGGCACCCGACGTGATCAGCAGGTCCTTGGACCGGCCGGTGAGGATCAGCCGGCCCTCGGAGTCGATCCAGCCCGTGTCTCCCGATCGGTACCACCCGTCGTCGGTGAAGGCCGCCGCGGTGTCCTCGGGGAGTTGGTGGTACTCGCGGAACACACTCTCCCCGCGAATGAGGACCTCGTCTCCCTCGGAGATGCGGATCCGGATCCCGGGAATCGGGCGGCCAACCGAGCCGATGCGATTCTCGTGCAGGCGCGAGAGGGTGGACGCGGCGGCCGTCTCCGTGAGGCCATAGCCCTCCAGGATGTCGATCCCGGCCACCCGGAAGAACTCACCCACGCTGGGGTGCAGGGGTGCGCCGCCGGAGATGGCGAAACGCATTCGACCGCCGAAACCGCCCCGCAATTCATCGAAGATGACGGCGTCGGCGGCTTTCACCAGCAGACGTTGCCCCAAGGGCGGCTTGCCGTTTCCGGCCGACCGGACCTGACTCAGGCCGGCGGCCAGGGCGCTGTGGTAGAGCTTGCGTCGCAGGGGGCTCAGATCGCGGAATCGCCGCGCGATGGAGCGGTAGATCCGCTCGTAGACCAGGGGGACGCCGAACACGAAGGTCGGCTTGACCTCGACGAACACCTCCTCCAGCCGGTCGATGCGCTGGGCGTAGGCCGTGCTCACCCCGGTGGCCAGCGCCAGGAACTGGCCAATCCGACCGTAGATGTGGCTCAGGGGCAAGAACAGCACGGTCACGTCCTGGTCGGTCACCTCCAGCGCCTCCGCCAGACCCCGGACGGCCGCCAGCAGGTTCCGGTGGGTCAGCACGACCCCCTTGGGCATGCCGGTCGTACCCGAGGTGTACACGTAGGTCGCCTCGCGGTCGGGTGTCAGCTCTTCCACGCAGCGGGCGACCAGATCGGGGCTGCGTCTCAGGTACCGACGGCCGCGGCGGATCAGATCCGCGAGGGTGCAGGCGTCGTCCCGACCGCGCAGGTCGAGGCGGTCCATGACGATCACCTGCTCGACGCTGCGCATGCGTTCCCGGGCGTCGTACACCTGCTGCAGGCGGGACTCGTTGTCCACGATCAGGAACCGGGCCGAGCAGTTGTTGACGATGTAGGTCAGCTGCCCCGTGGTGGAGGTATGGTAGACCGGCACGCTCACCGCGCCGGTGGTGAGCACGCCGTAGTCGCAGACGGACCAGTCGGAGCGTGTGGCCGAGAACAGGGCGACCCGATCCCCGGGACGCAGCCCGAGATCCACCAGCCCGGCGGCCACCTCCGAGACCTGGTGATTGAGCTCGCTCCAGGTGACGATCCCCCAGCGGGCCAGGTCCTTGCGGTGGCGCATGGCGATGGCGGGACCCCAGCGGCGGGTGGCCTGCTGGAGGAGATCCGGGATCGATCTTGGTTCGCTCAAACGACGAAACTCGCTATCCGCCCCCTCGGCCCCGTGCAACCGCAGAGGATACCGCACTTACTGTACATAGCCCACGGCTCGAAGCGCTTCGATCATCTCCGGAGTCATGGGGGCGGCGGCTCCACCGGAGTCCATCACCCGGGTCACCAGGGCGTCCATCTCGCCCGCGAGGGCGTGTCCGTCCACCGCCGTGGGTCGTTCCTCGAGGGGGTCCTCGGCGAGATCGAAGAGCTGGAGCGAGCCGTCCATCCACAGCAGCTTCTCGCTCCTACGCCAGACCGCCGCGGAGGTGGAACCACCCACCTTGCCGTCGTACTTGCGGACCCAGCTCCGTTCCGGGTATGCCGCGGCAGTCGCCGGGCCATCGCCCGGCACGACGGAGCCGTCGCGGACCAGGTGGAACACGGCGGTGCCCGGGAACGGGCTGGGCAGCGTCTCGGGGGTACCACCGCTCTGGTGAACCATCAGCGGCACACGGGTGATGGGTTCGTAGAGGTAGCGGCCGTGGTAGGCCAGTCCGTGCTCCCCCAGCAGCTCGCCGTGGTCCGAGGTCACCACCAGCCGAAAACCGCCGTCCAGCCAGCCCCTCTCCCTCAGCAGCTCCACCAGAGCCCGCAGACCACCGTCGGCGGTTGCGATGCCGTGGTCGTACAGGTCCGTCACGTGTTCCAGCCAGGCGTCCCGGCGGTCGTCGGCCAGGGCGCCGTTGAAGAAGCGGTCCAGTGTGCACTCTTGCTCGGGTCCGCACTCCCAGCGCAGGGAGTCTCGGGGCGGCACCCAGCCCGCCCCTTCGGGGATCGCGGGCCATGGGTCGTGGGCGTCCATCAGGTTCACGAACAGGAACAGGGGCTGGTCGCGCTGGACCTCCTCCTCCACGATCCGCGTCACCTCGGCCAGCACCCCCGGCGCACGGTAGAAGGCGTGCAGCTCACCGGGGGACGACCGGTGATCGAAGCCCCTCAGCAGCCCCGTGGCGCTGGAGACCAGCGAGTTGGCAGCCACGGCGACGGTCTGGTAGCCCCGCTCGGCCAGCTGCTCCGCCAGCGTGGGGAATCGATCGTCCAGCGGATGCATCGCCAGCCCGTCGTAGTCCACCCCCTCCGCCGACGCCGCGTAGTGGGCCCCGTGGGACGGCACGTCCTCGCCCGTGAAGAAGCTCGCGTGGGTCGGAACCGTCCACGACCCGCTCACCTGGGCGTCACAGGTCCAGCTCGCCCCCAGCTCCTTCAGCTCCTCCAGAAACGGCGTCGTCGGCCGCCCATACCCACAAAGCGACGTGTGATCCGCCCGCACCGTGTCCAGCACAACGAAGAGGATCAACCGCGGTTCCCCCTCCCCTTCCCCGTACGCCTGCTCCTGGATCCTCTCCGGCTCCCCCCGGCCCAGGCGGTCTTCCCGCCGGATCCACAGGAACACGAGGGCCCCGGCCAGCACAGCCGCCACGGCGAGCAGAGCGATTCGTCTGTGGAGCTCACTCATCCCTGGTCACCCCGTGGATCCTACCCGGAATCGTCACGGCGCACTCCGTCCGGGGCACCACGAGAAGGGATCTCGCGCAAAGCCGCCAAGGTCTCCAAGGCGCAAAGATGCACGAGGAACACGCTCCTCTCAGCGCCTTTGCGTACTGTGCGCCTTGGCGCGAACTCCTCGGCTCTCAGATTCGAGGCGAGCGATGTCCGTACCCTCGCTGGACCTGCCAGGAACGGATCAACGTTCGACGAACGCCCGCAGGTCCGCGATGAACTTCTCGCTGTCCCACTCCTTGGCGCCCTGGAAGCGGTGGATGATCGTGCGGTCGCGGGCGATGAGGTAGGTCTCGGGGACCTTGATCGTGCCGAAGGACTCGGCCACGCTGCGATCGGCGTCCTGCAGCAGGAGGATGCCTTCGCCGAAGCCGGCCTTCTTCATCGCGGCGTCGGCTTCTGCCCAGCTCTCGTCGAGGGTGATCGCGACCACGGCCACGTCCGTGTCGGCCATGGCCGCCTTCATGCGCTGCAGGGCCGGCATCTCGTCGAGGCAGGGTGGGCACCAGCTCGCCCAGAAGTTGAGGACGACGGGCCGGCCGTCGAGTTCGTCCAGCCCGTGCAGGGTGCCGTCCCGGTCGGGAAGCTGGAACTCCGGAGCCGCGCTGGGAACCGCGGATGCCCCGCTCTGCCCCCACTGTTCCGCCCCCTCGGGCTGGCGCGATCGCCCCTGGAGCACGAGCACGTACCCGAAGGCCGCGACCAGCGCGAAGGTCAACCCTGCCCTCACCCAGGGATTCGAGAGGCTTCCGCCGTTCGATTCGTTCGGGGTCATGCTCCCACCCAACCTGGGGTCTCCTGTCCTCGATATCAACCGCGGAGAACGCAGAGACCGCGGAGAGGGTTTTCGCGTTCCCCTCTCCGCGGTCTCTGTGTTCTCCGCGGTGAGCCATCCGGCTTCGGTGCCGGCGCTCGGCTTGCTCGCTCGACCGCTACTCCGCCGCCGCGGCCTCTTCCTCGACCGGCTCGTCGGCGGAGACGAAGGAGTCGTCCGCCTCCACCAGCTCGATCATGCTCAGCGGCGCGTTGTCGCCGGGCCGGTGACCCAGCTTGAGGATCCGCGTGTAGCCGCCGTTGCGCTCCACAAAACGCGGAGCCACGTCCGAGAAGAGCTTGGTGAGCACGTCCCGGTCCGCGACCCAGCGCCGGGCCTGCCGCACGGCGTGCAGCCGTTTGGCCTCGAGGTCCTTGCGGGCCTCGTCGCTCTCGGCCGCCTCGATCTCGTCCGGGGTGACCCGCTTGCCCAGCGTGATGAGCCGGTCCACCACCTTGCGCAGCTCCTTGGCCTTGGCGTCGGTGGTGGTGATCCGCTCGTGCTCCAGCAGCGACGTCGCCATGTTGCGGAACATGGCCCTGCGGTGGGGCGAGGTGCGCCCAAACTTGCGTCCCGACTTCCGGTGTCGCATCGTCCTGTCTCCCGATCTCTCCGACGGCCTCGACTACGCCTCTTCCTCGTCGCGCTTGCGGGGGAAGTTGTGCAGCTTCATGCCCAGGCTCAGGCCCATGTCGGCGAGGATCTCCTTGATCTCGTTGAGTGACTTGCGACCGAAGTTCTTGGTCTTGAGCATCTCTGCTTCGGTCTTCTCGACGAGCTCGTAGATGTACTTGATATTCGCGTTCTGCAGACAGTTGGCCGACCGGACCGACAGCTCCAGCTCGTCCACCGTCTTGAACAGGTTCTCGTTGAACTGCGGCTGCTCTTCTTCCTGGCCGTCCGGGGGCGGCTCGTCTTCCTCGGTGAAGTTGATGAAGACCTGCAGCTGCTCCTTGAGGATCTTGGCTGCGAACGCCACGGCGTCCACCGGGGCCACCGACCCGTCCGTCCAGACCTGCATCGTCAACTTGTCGTAGTCGGTGCGCTGCCCGACGCGGGCGTTGCCCACCGTGTAGTTGACCTTGCGGATCGGCGAGAAGATGGCATCGATCGGAATGGTGTCGATGGGCGCCTCGGGGTCGGCGTTCTGCTCCGCCGGCACATACCCCTTGCCCTTCTTGATCGTCAGCTCGCATCGGAGCTTGCCGTCACGGGCCAGGGTGCACACGAGGTGGTCCTTGTTGAGGACCTCGACATCGTGGGTCTCGGTGATGTCGCCGGCGGTCACCGGACCTGCGCCCTCCTTCTCGAGGATGATGGTCCGAGGCTCGTCGGACTCCATCCTCAGCAGGACACCCTTGAGGTTCAAGATGACGTCTGTGACGTCCTCCACCACACCGTCGATGGTGGAGAACTCGTGCAGCACGCCTTCGACCTTGATCGCGGTGATCGCCGCGCCCTGCAGGCTCGACAGCATCACCCGGCGCAGGGCATTGCCCAGCGTGATTCCGAAGCCCCGCTCCAGCGGCCGGGCCACGATCTTGGCATAAGTTTCCGGATCTTCTCCGGACTGAACCTCGACGCCGCGGGGTCGGATCAGGGAACGCCAGTTGCGATACATCGGTTTCTCCCTCGTCTTGGAAGAGGCTGCCTAGCGGCTGTAGTACTCGACGATCAGCTGCTCCTCGATGGGCGTGGTCAGCTCCTCGCGCACCGGGAGACCGGTCATCGTCCCCTTGGAGTTGTCACGGTCGACCTCGAGCCAGCTCAGGGTCGTCCGCGCCTGTGCGCGTTCCAGATTGTCCTGGAACCGCTGGATCTTCTGGCTCCGCTCCCGCAGGGCCAACTCGTGACCGGGCTTCACCTGGAAGCTCGGCACGTTCACCGGCCGGCCATTCACCGTGAAGTGCCGATGGGAGACCATCTGGCGCGCCTCGCGCCGGGTGCTCGCGAATCCCATCCGGTACACCACGTTGTCCAGCCTGCGCTCGAGCAGGGACAGCAGGTTGTCGCCGGTGACCCCCTTCATCCGCTCGGCGCGGGAGAAGGTCAGCCGGAACTGCCTCTCCTGCAGGCCGTAGAGCCGCCGCACCTTCTGCTTCTCGCGAAGCTGCTGGCCGTACTCGGAGAACTTGGATCGGCGGGTGCCGTGCTGCCCCGGGGGGTAGCTGGTCCGCTCGAACGCGCACTTGTCCGTGTAACAGCGCTCGGCCTTCAGGAACAGCTTCAGCCCCTCGCGGCGACAGAAGCGACAGACGGGTCCGATGTAACGCGCCATGACCTGATTCCCTACACTCGCCGCCGCTTGGGCGGACGGCAACCGTTGTGCGGGATGGGGGTGACATCCCGGATCAGAGTGATCTTCAGCCCGGCGTTGGCCAGCGCCCGCAGCGCGGACTCCCGGCCGCTACCCGGCCCCTTCACCTCCACCGCGACCTGCTCCATGCCGTGCTCCATGGCACGCCGAGCACAGTCCTCGGCCGCGAGCTGCGCGGCGAACGGGGTCGATTTCCTCGAGCCCTTGAAGCCACGAGTCCCCGCCGAGGCCCAGGAGATGGTGTTCCCCTGGGGATCGGTGATCGTGATGATCGTGTTGTTGAACGTGGCACGGATGTGGGCCACGCCCACCGGCACGTTCTTCTTGACCTTCTTTTTCCCACCGCGCCTTGGATTCGCCATGGTATTTCTCCGTCAGCGCTCCTAGCGCTTGCCCTTCCGCTTGAGGACGATCCGCCGCGGTCCCTTTCGGGTCCGGGCGTTGGTGTGCGTCCGCTGGCCGCGCACCGGCAGCGAGCGCCGATGCCGCAGACCCCGGTAGGTCTGCAGGTCCATCAAGCGCTTGATGTTCATGGCGATCTCCTTGCGGAGATCACCTTCCACCTTGCACTTGCGGTTGATCACGTCCCGGATGGACGCAACCTCGGTGTCCGTCAGCTTGTCGGACCGCGTGTTCACATCCACCCCGGCCTCGGCCAGGATCTTGTTCGAGGTCGACCGCCCGATGCCGTAGATGTACGTCAGGGCGATCTCGATCCGCTTGTTCCGCGGAAGGTCGATTCCAGCGATGCGTGGCACCGTTTACTCCCCTTCGTCCAGCGCTAGCCCTGGCGCTGCTTGTGCTTGGGGTTCTCGCAGATCACGCGCACGACGCCGCGCCGCTTGATGATGCGGCACTTGTCGCACATCTTCTTGACCGAAGCCCTGACCTTCATCGTCGCGCTCCTCGGACCTCATCCGCCCCGCACGGCGACCTTGATCGACTCGAAGATCTCGTCGATCGATCCCACGCCGCTGACGGGTCGAAGCAGTCCCTGGCCCTCGTAGTAGCCGGCCACCGGGGCCGTCTGATCGTGATAAGTGTTCAGGCGGGCCTGGACCGTCTCCGCGCAGTCGTCCTCGCGCAGGTAGGTCTCGCCGCCACAGGCGTCGCAGACGCCCTCTTCCTTGGTCGGGTTGAAGGCCACGTGGTAGGTGCCCCCGCAACCCTTGCAGACCCGGCGTCCGCCGAGGCGGTTGACGATCTCTCCGTCCGCGACCTCGATCGAGATCACCGCGTCGATGGCCTTGCCAGCACCCTGGAGCATCCCGTCGAGGGCCTCGGCCTGGGCCACGGTCCTCGGGAACCCGTCCATCAGGAAACCCTCGGCGCAATCGTCCGCCTGGATCCGCTCCTCGATGATCCGGATCACCACGTCATCGGGTACCAGCTTGCCCGCGTCCATGTACCCCTTGGCCTCTTCACCCACGGGGCTGCCGCTGTGACGAGCCGCGCGCAACATGTCACCGGTGGAGATCTGCGGAACGCCGAACTCCCCCTCCATGCGCTTGGCCTGGGTGCCCTTGCCGGCTCCCGGAGGTCCGAACAGGACCAGGTTGTTGGTGGTCATCGTCATCCCCTTCGCCCGCGACCCCGGATGCGCGTCCCGCCGGCACCCATGAGTCCGTCGTAATGTCTCGTGAGCAGGTGACTCTCGATCTGGGCCACCGTATCGATGGCGACCCCGACCACGATCAGCAGGGATGTGCCGCCGAAGTAGAAGGGCACGTTCCACCGGCCGATCAGGATGTTCGGCAGCACGCAGACCGCCGAGATGTACAGGGAGCCTGCCAGGGTGATCCGCGTCAGCACCCGATCGATGAACTCGGCGGTGTTCTTGCCCGGGCGGATGCCGGGGATGAAGCCGCCGTGCTTCTTGAGGTTCTCCGCCACGTCGGTCGGGTTGAAGGTGACCGAGGTGTAGAAGTAGCAGAAGAAGATCGTCAGGAACACGTACGTCACGTTGTACAGGTACGTGTTGCTCTGGAACGCGTTCTGGACCGAGTTGAGGAAGTCGCTCTGCCAGAAAGTCGCGATCGTCGCGGGGAACATGATGATCGACGACGCGAAGATCGGCGGGATGACGCCCGCGGTGTTGATCTTCAGCGGCAGGTGGGTGCTCTGCCCGCCGTAGACACGACGGCCCACGACTCGCTTGGCGTATTGCACCGGGATCCGACGCTGTCCGCGCTCGCAGAAGACGATGAAGGCGATCACCGCCACCATGCCGACCACCAGCAGCATCCAGCCGACGGCGTTGAGGTTACCGGCGGCGGTGTCTTCGCTGAACACGCCCGTGGCCGACTTGTACACACCGGCCGGGAAGCGCGCGACGATCCCCGCGAAGATCACCAGCGAGATGCCGTTGCCGATGCCCCGCTCGCTGATCTGTTCGCCCAGCCACATGATGAAGGCCGTGCCGCAGGTCAGCGAGACCACGGTCATGAACCAGAACCAGGGCCCGCCCTTGGCGACCACAGGCATGCCCGCCGGGCTCATGCTCTCCATCCCGTAGGCGATGGCGAGCCCCTGGATCACCGAGATCACGACGGTGCCGTAGCGGGTGTACTGGGTGATCTTCCGTCGACCCGCGTCCCCCTCCTTCTGCAGCCGCTCGAGCGCGGGAACGACCACGGTCAGCAGCTGCAGGATGATGGACGCGGAGATGTACGGCATGATGCCGAGGGTGAAGATGGAGAACTGCTCCAGCGCCCCCCCGGTGAACATGTCGTACAGGCCGAACATCGTGTTCTGGCCCTGAGTCTTGAAGAACTCGGTCAGGGCCTCGCGGTTCGCCCCGGGGACCGGGATGAACACACCGATGCGGTAGACTCCGAGCAGCGCGATCGTGAACAGGATCCGCTTGCGGAGCTCGGGGATCTTCCAGACGTTCAGGAAGCTGCTGGCCATGGCCGTCTTCCTAGCCTTCCGACGTCTCCGGCGTATTCCAGCCGCGCTCGAGCACCTCGGCCGTGCCACCGGCCGCCTCGAGCTTGGCCTTCGCCGTCTTGCTGAACTTGTGGGCCTTGACCGTGAGCGCGACGCTCAGCTCCCCGTCACCGAGGATCTTGACCCCGTCGTACAGCTTCTTGATCAGACCGTGTTGGACCAGGACACCGGGATCGACCACCGTGTCGGCGTCGAACCGCGTCAGGTCCCGCAGGTTGACCAGTGCAAACCGCTTGCGGAACGGGTAGTTGGAGAACCCGCGCTTGGGCAGCCGCCGATGCAGCGGCATCTGCCCGCCCTCGAATCCGGCGGGCACATTGGCACTGCTGCGGGCCTTCTGCCCCTTGTTTCCCCGGCCACAGGTCTTACCCCAGCCGGAGCTCTCTCCGCGCCCCACGCGCTTGGCGCTGTGGCGCGAACCTGGATTCGGACGCAACTTATTGAGATCCATCACTTCCTCTTTCGCCGTGGTCCGAAGGTGGGGCCACGACTCGCTTTCGCTCCCAGGAGGGTGCCTGTCTGCCTCTCGCCGGCGCTACTCGATCTCCTCCACGTCGACGAGGTGGATCACCTTCTTCACCATCCCTCGAACCGAGGGGGTGTCTTCCAGTTCGACGGTCTTCTCGCGCTTGGTCAGTCCCAGACCGCGCAGGGTGTCGCGCTGGTCCTTGGGCCGCCCGATCACGCTGCGGACCTGCTTGACCTTCAGCTTGCTCATGACGGGGCCCCTTCTCCGGCCTCGTCACGGCCGTACACGCCGCGCCGCCGCAGATAGGCCTCGGGATCCTGCAGATCGGTCAGGGCCTGCATCGTGGCCTTGAGCACGTTGTGCGGATTGTTGGAACCCAGGCACTTGGTCAGGATGTTGCGGATGCCGGCAGCCTCCATGACCGCGCGCACCGCACCGCCGGCGATGACGCCCGTACCCGGGCGGGCCGGTCGCAGCAGGACCCTGCCCGCGCCGTAGCGACCGATCACCTGGTGCGGGATCGTGCCGTCGGCCGTGATCGGGATCCGTCGCATGCCGTTCTTGGCCTTCTCACCGCCCTTGCGGATCGCCTCGGGGACCTCGTGGGCCTTGCCGTGACCGACACCCACGCGCCCCTCGCCGTCACCGACGACCACCAGCGCGGAGAAGTTGAACCGACGACCGCCCTTGACCACCTTGGCCACGCGGTTGATGTCGACGACCTTGTCGATCAGATCGATGTCGTTCTCGGTGAAACGAGCCATCGTCAGAACTCCAGTCCGCCCTCGCGGGCAGCGTCCGCCAGGGCCTTGACCCGGCCGTGGTACAGGTAGCCGTTGCGGTCGAAGACGACCTGCTTCACGCCGGCTTCGATCGCCCGCTCGGCCATGGCCTTGCCCACGACCTTCGCGGCGGCGACGTTGCCCTTGTGGCCCTCGATCTCCAGGCCCTTTTCGAGGCTCGAGACCGAGACCACGGTCTTGCCGGTCTCGTCGTCGACGACCTGGCCGTAGATGTGCTTGGTGCTGCGGAAGACGCACAGCCGCGGACGCGCACCCGTCCCGCGGATCAGCTTGCGGATGTGCTTCTTGCGGCGCTGACGAGCCACCGCTCTCGGGTTCGTCCGGCCCATCTCCAACCTCTCATACAGGGCGCCCAAAGGCGCGCCATCCTAGCAAAAGACCTTGTAGGGTCAAGGGTTTCCGGGGATCAGGCGACCCCCGCCTTGCCCGGCTTGAGCTTCACGTACTCGTCCGCGTACCGGACACCCTTGCCCTTGTAGGCATCGGGCTTGCGGAATCCGCGGACCACAGCGGCCACGTGCCCCACCAGCTCACGGTCGATCCCGGTGAGGGTGATCACGGCGCCGCGGGGTCCCACCTCGACGTCCACGCCATCGGGGATGGGGTAGACGACCGGGTGGCTGTAGCCGAGCCGCAGGTGCAGCTCGCGCCCCTCGAGATCGGCGGCGTAGCCGACGCCCTCGATGCGAAGCTGCTTGGTCCAGCCGTCGTTGACGCCCGTGACCATGTTCTGCAGCAGCGCGCGGCACAGCCCGTGATTGGACTTGGCCTGCTTGGTGTCGTTGGCGCGGGCCACCGTCAGCGTGGTCCCCTGCTGCTCGACCTGGACCAGGTCCGGCAGCGGGCGCGCGAGCGCACCCTTGGGGCCCTTGACGTTCATCTGCCCGCTCGACTGGTCGAACGAGACCCCCTTGGGGAGCTCGATCGGCTTGTTACCGACGCGCGACATGGCTACCTCCTACCAGACCCTGCAAAGGACCTCGCCGCCCACGCCGGCTCGTCGGGCCTGCGCGTCGGTCATCACACCTCGGGAGGTGGAGATGATCGCGACACCCAGTCCGTTGAGCACCTTGGGCAGCTCGTCGCGCCTGCGGTACACCCGGCGGCCGGGGCGGCTGACCCGCTCCAGACCGAGGATGAGCGACTTCTTCTCGCCGTCGTAGCGGAGCTTGACGTTCAGGTTGCCCTGAGCGCCCTCCCGCCGGACGTCGAAGTCGCTGATGAAGCCCTCGTCCCTCAGGATCCGCGCGATGTCGCTCTTGAGCCTGGACGTAGGGATGTTGACGTCGGAGTGCCCCGCCTGTAGTGCGTTGCGGATCCGCGTCAGCATGTCCGCGATGGGATCGGTCATGCTCATGGCGCCCTCCTACCAGCTGCTCTTGATCACGCCCGGAATCTTGCCCTCGAGGGCAAGGTTCCTGAAGCAGATACGGCACATGTCGAACTTGCGCATGTAGGCACGCGGCCGCCCACAGAGCGGACATCGGTTGTATGCCCGCACCTTGAACTTGGCGGGGCGCTTCGCCTTCACTCGCAAGGAAGTCTTCGCCATCTCCCCAATCTCCTCAGTTCGCGAACGGCATCCCAAGATGCTTGAGCAGCGACTTGGCTTCCGGGTCGGTCTTCGCGGTGGTGACGATCGTGATGTTCATACCCGTGATCCGGGCCACCTTGTCGTAATCGATTTCCGGGAACACGATCTGCTCGACGATGCCCATCGAGTAGTTCCCACGGCCGTCGAACGACTTTCCGTTCAGACCGCGGAAGTCGCGCACCCGTGGGATGGCGACCGTGATCAACCGGTCCAGGAACTCGTACATCCGCTCGCGGCGCAGGGTGACCATCGTGCCGATGGGCATCCCCTCCCGGAGCTTGAAGTTGGCGATGCTGCGGCGAGCGCGCCGGATGATCGCCTTCTGACCCGTGACCTGGCCGATCTCGTGGGCCGCGGTCTCGAGCACCTTGATGTCGCGGATCCCGTCCTTGAGCGACGTGTTGACCACGATCTTGCTCACCTTCGGGGCCTGCATCACGTTGTCGTACCCGAACTCCTGCATCAGGGCCGGGAGGACATCTTCCCGATATTTCGTCTTGAGCCGTGCCATGACTTCTCTCCGCGAGTGACCGGGGCCTGCTTTCACCTGGCCCCGTCGGGTCCCCGCCTGCTCAGTCGATCCGCTCGCCGGTCTTGACCGCGATCCGGGCCTTTGCGCGGCCCTCTCCCTCGCGGTGGACGCGCGTCGGCTCCTGGTCTTTGCCCACGACCAGCTGCACGTTACTGATGTGCAGCGGCGCTTCCTTCTCGATGATTCCACCCTGGCGGTACTGGGCGTTGGGGCGCTGGTGGCGCTTGACCACGTTGACCCGCTCCAGCACCACCCGGTTCTGCTTGTGGAGGACGCGCAGCACCTTGCCCACGCGTCCCTTCTCCGCTCCGGAGATCACGCGGACGGTGTCGCCCACCTTGAGGTACGTCTTGTGCCGCTGCATGGTCAGAGGACCTCCGGCGCCAGCGAGATGATCTTCATGAATCTCTTCTGGCGCAGCTCCCGGGCCACCGGTCCGAAGATCCGGGTCCCGATGGGCTCCTTGTCCGCCTTGATCAGCACAGCGGAGTTGTCGTCGAAGCGGATGTAGGTGCCGTCCGGCCGCCGGGTCTCCTTGGCCGTCCGGACCACCACCGCCTCCATGACCGTTCCCCGCTTGACCTTGCTGTTGGGGATCGCTTCCTTGACGGTGACCTTCACGATGTCACCGATCCGCGCATACCTGCGCTTGGACCCGCCCAGCACCTTGATGCACTGGACCTTCTTGGCACCGCTGTTGTCGGCGACGTCCAGCATCGTCTGCATCTGAATCATGGCGTGTTCTCCAGGCCGTGCTCCGGGGTCAACCGGCCGCTAGCCCTGTCCCACCTGGATCTGTCGCTTCACGGCCCACCGCTTGCGCTTGCTCAGCGGACGGCACTCGATGATCTCCACCCTGTCGCCGGTCGAACACTGGTTCTCCGGGTCGTGGGCCATGTACCGCTGGGTGGTCGTCACGTACTTCTTGTACCGTCGGTGCATCGTCTTGCGGTTGACCTTGACCACCACGGTCTGATCGGCCGAATCGCTGATGACGACGCCGACGAACGTACGCCGATTTCCTTGGACCTTGTCAGCCATCGCTGCCTCGCCTCCGCTACGCCTTCATTCCGAAGCGTTCACGGATCTTGCTGTAGCCCTTACCGATGTCGTCCTGGAGCGAACCGACGCGCGCCTCGAGTCCGCCCTTGGGCAGCTTGGCGTCGACCTCACGCTGACGAATCAGCGTCTTGATCCGCGCCAGATCCCGCCGCAGCTGCGGCAGCTTCGCGGTGTTGTCCAGCTGCCCGGTCGCCTTCTGGAACTTGAAGGCCACCAGCTCCTGGACGATGTCGTGACGACGGAGCAACAGCTCGCGATCGTCCAGTTCCCGGAGCTCTCCCATGCCAGGCATCGTCAGTCCTCCCTCACCACCACGCGGGTGGCCACGGGCAGCTTGTGGGACGCCAGTCGCAGCGCCTCGCGGGCCACGGTCTCGTCGACACCGGCCATCTCGTACAGGATTCGGCCAGGCTTGACCGGCGCGACCCAGTACTCGGGGTTGCCCTTTCCCTTACCCATGCGGGTCTCGGCGGGCTTCTTGCTCAGCGGCTTGTCCGGGAAGATGCGGATCCACACCCGGCCGCCACGCTTGACCGCGCGGGTGATGGCCACACGAGCGGACTCGATCTGACGGGCCGAGATCCACCCGGGCTCCGTGGCCTGGAGACCGAAGTCGCCGAAGTCCACGTTGCATCCACGGCGGGCCAGGCCCTTGAGCCGGCCCTTCTGCCGCTTGCGATACTTGACCTTCTTCGGGGCCAGCATGGCTCTATCGCTCCTCTTCCTCGCCCGACAGGACCTCGCCCTTGAAGATCCAGACCTTGACACCGATGATGCCGTAGGTCGTTCGGGCCAGGGCCTGTCCGTAGTCGATGTCCGCGCGGATGGTGTGCAGCGGGACGCGGCCCTCGCGGTAGAACTCGGACCGGCTCATCTCGGCGCCGCCGAGGCGACCGCCGCACATGATCTTCACGCCCTGGGCGCCGGCGCGCATGGTCGACTGCATGGCCTTCTTCATGGCCCGGCGGAAGTTGACCCGCTTGATCAGCTGGGCGGCGATGTTCTCGGCCACCAGCTTGGAGTCCAGTTCGACCTTGCGGACCTCGATGATGTTGAGGAAGACCTCGGTGTCCGTGACCTTCTTCAGATCCAGTTTCAGCTGCTCGAGCCCGGCGCAGCGCTTGCCGATGATCATGCCCGGGCGCGCGGCGTAGACGTACACCTTGGCCTTGTTGGCAGCGCGCTCGATGATGATCTTGCTGACCTGGGCGCCCGACAGCCGCTTGTTGAGGAACTCGCGGATGCGCAGGTCCTCGTGCAGGAACTCCTTGTAGTTCTTCTCGGAGAACCAGCGGGAGTCCCAGGTGCGGACGGTGCCGAGGCGGAACCCGACGGGGTGAACCTTCTGACCCATCGCTCTACTCCCTCTCGTCCAGCACCACGCGGATGTGACTGGTGCGCTTGCGAACGCGAGTCGCCCGGCCGTGTGCGCGGGGGATCCAGCGCCGCAAGGTGGGGCCGCCGTCCACCAGGACGGACTTGATGAACAGCCGGTCTTCGTCCAGCGAGGACATCTTCTCCTTGGCGTTGCTCACCGCGGAGAGAATCAGCCGGCTCAGGATCGGAGCGGACCGCTTGCGCGTGAACTTGAGCAGCTCCACCGCCTCGTTCACATCCTTGCCGCGCACCAGGTCGGCCACCAGGCGGACCTTGCGCGGGGAGACGCGCGCGTGCCTCAACAGTGCCGTGGACTCCATGACTGCTCCCTATCCGCGGCGGCTCTTGCGGTCGGCGGCGTGGCCGAAGAAGGTCCGCGTCGGAGCGAACTCGCCCAGGCGATGGCCAACCATGTTCTCGGTCACGTACATCGGGATGAACTTGCGGCCGTTGTGGACCGCGAAAGTCAGGCCCACGAACTCGGGCGTGATCACCGACCGGCGGGACCAGGTCTTGATCACCTTGGGACCCCTGCCCTCGTGCACCGCGTTGATCTTCTCGATCAGGTGGCGGTCGACGAACGGGCCCTTCTTGATGCTGCGTGCCACGTCGCTGTCCCCTTCGACTCCGTCGTCCTACCTGGACCTACTTGCGGCCCCGGCGCTTGACGATGAACTTGTCACTTCGCTTGTTCTTGCGGGTCTTCTTCCCCTTGGTCGGGATGCCCCAGGGGGTGACCGGGTGACGACCACCCGCGGTGCGACCCTCACCACCACCGTGGGGGTGATCGATGGGGTTCATCGCGGTGCCGCGCACCTTGGGGCGACGGCCCAGCCACCGGTTGCGGCCGGCCTTGCCCAGCTTGATGTTGCTGTGCTGGATGTTGGACACCTGTCCCACGGTGGCGTAGCACCGCTCCAGCACCTGGCGGAGCTCACCCGAGGGCAGCCGCAGGAGGACGTACTTGCCCTCCTTGGCCATCACCTGGGCCTGCGCACCCGCCGAACGGACCATCTGGGCGCCCTTGCCCAGCTTCAGCTCCACGTTGTAGACCAGCGTCCCCAGGGGGATGCGGGCCAGCGGCAGGGCGTTCCCGACCCGGATGTCCGCGTCGGGGCCCGAGACCACCTCGTCACCCACGTGGAGGTTGTGGGGGGCCACGATGTAGCGCTTCTCGCCGTCCCGGTAGACCAGCAGGGCGATGAAGCCGCTGCGGTTCGGGTCGTACTCGATGGTCGCCACCTTGGCCGGCACACCCAGCTTGTCCCGCTTGAAGTCGATGACCCGGTAGCGACGCTTGTGACCACCGCCTCGCCGGCGCAGGGTGATGCGACCGTGGTGGTTGCGTCCCGAGATCCGCGTCAGCGGCCGGACCAGCTTCTTGTAGGGCTTGCCAACGGTCACGTCGGCAAAGTCGTTGCCCGACATGAAGCGGCGTCCCGGGCTGGTGGGCTTGAACCTCTTGATACCCATCGCTCTCTCGCCTCGGCTGCTACACGTTCTCGTACAGGTTGATCGCGTCGCCCTCGGCGAGGGTGACGTAGGCCTTCTTCCAGTTCCGGCGCTTGCCGAAGTGCCGCCCGAAGCGCTTGACCTTGCCGCGCACCACGGCCGTTCGGACGCCCAGCACCTCGACACCGAAGAGCGCCTCGATGGCGTTCTTGATCTCGACCTTGTTCGCGGTCTCGCCGACGCGGAAGGCGTAGATGTTCTCGTCCTGCTGCAGGGCGGACTTCTCGGTGATCATGGGGCCGATGATGATGTCGTAGACCTCGCTCATGACAGCCGCTCCTTCACCGCCTCGGCCGCGGGCACCGTGAGGATCAGGTGCTCGTGACGCAGCACGTCGAGCACGTTGAGACCCTCGCAGCGCAGCACCGTCACCCGCGGGACGTTGCGGGCCGACAGCTCGACGACCTCGTCGTCCTTGTCCAGCACCACCAGGGCCGACTCCACGTCGAAGCGCTGCAGGAACTGGGCGAAATTGCGGGTCTTGATCTCGGGCAGGGTCAGCTCGTCGACCAGGACCAGCTTCTCGCCCTGGGCCCGCTGGGTCAGCGCGGACTTGAGCGCGTTGCGCCGGACCTTCTTGTTGAGCTTGAACCCGAAGTCCCGGGGGTGGGGGCCGAAGACCACGCCGCCGCCCTTGAACTGGGGCGCGCGCCGGGTGCCCTGCCGGGCGCGGCCGGTCCCCTTTTGGCGGTAGGGCTTGGCGCCACCGCCGGAGACGTCCGAGCGCTCCCGGGTGCTGGCCGTGCCCGAGCGAGCCTTGGCTTGCTGGTAGCGCACGACCTCGTGCAGCAGGTGGGCGTACTTCTCCTGGGCGAAGATCTCGTCCGGGAGGTCCAGGTCGCCGACCTGCTTATGGTTCATGTCGTACACGGCGACGTTCGGCATCGCTCTGCTCTCCGCCTGCTTCGCTGGCTCAGTTGAGCTTGATCTCGACGTCGACGCCGGCCGAGAGGTCCAGCTTCATCAATGCGTCGACGGTTGCCTGGGTCGGCTGGAGGATGTCCAGCAGACGGTTGTGCGTCCGGATCTCGAACTGCTCGCGGCTCTTCTTGTCCACGTGCGGCGAGCGCAGGACGCAGTACTTGTTGATTTTCGTCGGCAGCGGGATCGGACCCCGCACCACGGCGCCGGTCCGCTTGGCGGTATCGAGGATCTCCCGCGCGGACTTGTCCAGCAGCTTGTGGTCGTAGGCCTTCAGTCGGATCCGGATCTTCTGCTTGGCCATCGCTCTTGTTTCCCGATGTCTGCGGTCGACGTTTCCGTTCGACCCTTCGATCCCGGCCGCGCCGGGAACCCTACGAAAAAGCCGGGGCTATATAGCAATTCGCGACACGCTACTCAAGCGAAATCGCCGCTTTTCCGGCCGATCGTCCTGTTTTCTTCCCGGAACACCCGGGATTCTCCTTTTCGGGGCCCTCAATAGCCGCGAATCTTCTTCACCAGGTCGTCGACGATGTTCGCCGGGACCGGTTCCAGATGGTCGAACTGCATCGTGTACGTGGCTCGGCCCTGGGTCGCCGACCTCAGGTCCGTCGCATACCCGAACATGGTGGCCAGGGGGACCTCCGCGTCCACCACCTGGACCGGACCCCGCATCTCCATGGTCGAGACCTTGCCCCGCCGCCCGTTCAGGTCGTTGATCACCGCTCCGAGGTACTCCTCGGGCATGGTGACCTCCAGGGCCATGATGGGCTCCAGGAGCTGGGGAGTCGCCTTCTCCACGGCGTCGGAGAACGCCATCGACGCGGCGATCTTGAACGCCATCTCCGACGAGTCCACCTCGTGCCAGCTTCCCCCCAGGAGGGTCGCCTTGAGATCGACCATCGGGAAGTCCGCAAGGGCACCTCGCTCGGTGGACTCCTCGACCCCCTCGCGGATGGCGGGGACGTACTCCCTGGGGATCTGCTCGGCGGTGGTGGCATCCTCGAACTCGAAACCGGCCCCGCGCTCGTTGGGCCCCACCCGGAGCACCACGTGTCCGAACTGGCCGCGTCCGCCGATCTCCCGCTCGAAGATGCTCTCGCCCTTGCCGAGGGCGGCCACGGACTCCCGGTAGGCCACCTGGGGTCTACCCACGGCGGCCTCCACCCGGAACTCGCGCAGCAACCGGGTCACGATGATCTCCAGGTGCAGCTCTCCCATGCCCGAGATCAGCGTCTGACCGGTCTCCGGGTCCTTGCGCACCCGGAAGGTCGGATCCTCCACCGACACCGTCTGCAGAGCCGCTCCCAGCTTGTCCTGGTCGGCCTTGGTTCGCGGTTCGATGGCGATGGAGATCACCGGCTCGGGGAACTGCATCGATTCGAGGACCACCGGCTCGCGCTTGTCGCACAGGGTGTCGCCGGTGACCGAGTTCTTCATGCCCACGGCCGCGACGATGTCGCCCGCGGCGATCCGCTTGACGTCCTCGCGCTTGTTGGCGTGCATTCGCAGCAGGCGCCCCAGTCGCTCGCGCTTGCGCGAGGTGGAGTTGAATACCTGCGTGCCGCTCTCCGCCGTCCCCGAATAGACCCTCAGGTAGGTCAGGTTGCCCACGAAGGGGTCGTGCATGATCTTGAACGCCAGGGCCGCGAACGGCGCCTTGAGATCCGCCGGTCGCTCCAGGGGTTCGTCCGGGTCGCCGGGGGCGAAGCCGACGATGGCCGCGATCTCCAGCGGGCTCGGCAGGTAGTCGATCACCGCGTCCAGCAGCGGCTGGATGCCCTTGTTGCGAAACGCGGACCCGCAGAAGCAGGGGACGAAGCGCATCTCGATGCAGCCCAGCCGGGCCGCGGCGCGCAGCTCGTCCTCGCCGATCTCCTCCCCCTCGAGGTAGCGTTCGGCCAGGTCGTCGTCGTCCTCGACGATGGCCTCGAGCAGGATCTCTCGCCGCTCCTCGGCCTCGGCTTGCATGTCGACCGGGATGGCCTCCTCGCGGTACCGGGCGCCCAGGGTCGAATCGTCGTAGACGACGGCCTTCATGCCCAGCAGGTCGACCACCCCCCGGTGGCCCGCTTCGGCGCCGAGGGGCAGCTGGAAGGCCACCGGGCGCGCGCCCAGCTTGCTCTCGATCTGATCCAGCACCGCGGCGAAGTCCGCGCCGACGCGGTCCATCTTGTTGACGAACGCGATGCGGGGGACCTTGTACTTGTCCGCCTGGCGCCAGACGGTCTCCGACTGGGGCTCGACCCCCTCGACGGCGGAGAAGATGGCGATGGCGCCATCGAGGACCCGCAGGGAGCGCTCGACCTCGACGGTGAAGTCCACGTGCCCGGGCGTGTCGATGATGTTGATCTGGTGGTCGTCCCAGAAGCAGGTGGTGGCAGCGGACGTGATGGTGATGCCGCGCTCCTGCTCCTGGTCCATCCAGTCCATGACGGCGGTGCCGTCGTGGACCTCGCCCATCTTGTGGGAGACACCGGTGTAGAAGAGGATGCGCTCGGTCGCGGTGGTCTTGCCCGCGTCGATGTGGGCCATGATGCCGATGTTGCGCAGGCGGGTCAGCGGAATGGACATGAACTAGCTCCGCATTGCCTCATCGGCGCCCGTAGGGGAGTCGTTCCCGGACGGTATCGCTCTGGTTCCGTCTTTGCCGTCACCAACGGGGTCAGCCGACCTGTCGTCCGATACCCCGCCGCTCGGCGCTTTCTGCTCCTGGTTCGTGGCCCGGTGTAGGGTTCCTTACCAGCGGTAGTGGGCGAAGGCCTTGTTGGCCTCGGCCATCTTGTGCACGTCTTCCTTCTTCTTGACCGTCTCGCCGCGGCCCATGGAAGCTTCCATCAGCTCGGCGGCCAGCTTGTCTTCCATCGCACGGCCGTGGCGCTTGCGGGCGAAATTCCGCAGCCAGCGCATGGCCAGCGCCATCCGCCGCTCGGGCCGGATCTCCACCGGCACCTGGTAGGTCGAACCGCCCACTCGCCGGGACTTGACCTCGACCTGGGGCTGGGCATTCTCCAGCGCCTTCTTGAAGACCTTCAGTGGATCGTCGCGTGTCTTGTCATGGATGACGTCGAACGCGTTGTAGACGATCGTCTCGGCCGTCGACTTCTTGCCACCGTGCATCAAATTGTTGATGAACTTGGCGACGAGAACGTCGTTGTATTTGGGATCCGGCAGAATCTGCCGCTTGGGCACCTCACGTCGGCGGGGCATCGCTGTCTCCTACTTCTTGGGACGCTTGGCGCCGTACTTGGAACGTCGCTGGCGCCGTTCGACGCCCACACAGTCGAGCACGCCGCGAACGACGTGGTAGCGCACACCCGGCAGGTCCTTGACGCGACCGCCGCGGATCAGCACCACGGAGTGCTCCTGCAGGTTGTGCCCCTCACCGGGGATGTAGGTGGTGACCTCCATCCCGTTGGTGAGCCGAACGCGGGCCACCTTGCGGAGCGCCGAGTTGGGCTTCTTGGGGGTGGTCGTGTACACACGTGTACACACACCGCGCTTCTGGGGGCAGCTCTTCAGAGCCGGGGAACCGGTCTTCGAAGCGGACGTTTTCCGCCCCTTGCGCACCAGCTGTTGAATCGTCGGCATTCGCCCATCCTCTATCGAGTGAACGGGTGCGGAAGGTACTGTCGCCGCACCGGCGTGTCAAGGTGAATTCGAGCGCTGTGTCGCTTATGCGATCTCCTGGCTGCCGGGACCACCGGTCGGGGGCAACCCGAAGGGCGGGGTGTCGCCGGTGGCCGCCATCGCTGAGGTCGCCGCCTCTTCCGCGTCTTCGGTCTGGATCTTGATCCGGTGGTAGTTCTTGAAGCCGGTCCCGGCGGGGACCAGACGGCCCATGATCACGTTCTCTTTGAGACCGCGCAGATAGTCGACCTTGCCGTAGATCGAGGCCTCGGTCAGCACCCGGGTGGTCTCCTGGAAGCTGGCCGCAGAGATGAACGAATCGGTGCTGAGGCTGGCCTTGGTGATGCCCAGCAGCAGCGGCTCGGCCGAGGCCGGCTCCACCTTCTCGTCGGTCGCCTTGCGGTTGGACTCCTCGAGCTTGGCCTTGTCCACCTGCTCTTCGACCAGGTAGTCGGTGTCGCCCGGATCCCGGACCTTCACCCGCCGCAGCATCTGGCGGACGATGACCTCGATGTGCTTGTCGTTGATGCGCACACCCTGGAGCCGGTAGACCTCCTGCACCTCGTCCACCAGGTAGCGCGCCAGGGCCTTCTCCCCCTTGACCTTGAGGATGTCATGGGGATTGGCCGCGCCGTCCATCAGCGCCTCGCCAGCGCGCACGAAGTCGCCCTCGCGGACCGAGATGTGCTTGCCCTTGGGGATCAGGTACTCCTCGGGCTTGCCCTCGCCCTCGGGGGTCACGACCACCCGGCGCTTGCCCTTGTAGTCCTTGCCCATGCTCACCGTGCCGTCGATCTCGGAGATGACGGCGATCTCGCGGGGCTTTCGGGCCTCGAAGAGCTCGGCGACCCGGGGCAGACCACCGGTGATGTCCTTGGTCTTGGTGGTCTCCCGGGGGATCTTGGCCAGCACGTCGCCCGGCAGGACCTTGTCGCCCTGCTGGACCTGGATGTTGGCGCCCACGGGGAGGAAGTAGCGCCCCAGGGTCTTGTTGCCGCCACCCTTGACGCTGATGCGCGGCCGCAGGTCGGCGTCGCGGCTCTCGATGATGACCTTGCGGGCCATCCCGGTGAGCTCCTCCACCTGCTCCTGCATGGTGGAGCCCTCGATCACGTCGCCGAACTTCACCTTGCCCTCGAACTCGGCGATGAGCGGGATCGAGTAGGGATCCCACTCGGCCAGCAGGGTCTTGGGCATGACCTCCTGGTTGTCGGTCACCCGCAGCTGGGCGCCGTAGGGGATGCCGTACTTCTCCCGCTCGCGGCCGGTGATGTCCTTGACGATGATCTCGCCGTTGCGGTTCATGGCGATGAGCTGACCGTCGCGGTTCTGGAGGGTCTCGATGGTGTTGTAGACCACCGAACCCGCCACCTTGTTCTCCAGGGTCGACTGGGCCACCCGCGACGACGCGGTACCGCCGATGTGGAAGGTCCGCATGGTCAACTGGGTGCCGGGCTCGCCGATGGACTGGGCCGCGATGACCCCCACCGCCTCGCCCACGTTCACCAGCTCGCCGCGGGCCAGGTCCAGGCCGTAGCAGCGGGCGCACACGCCGTGACGGGTCTCGCAGGTCAACACCGAACGGATGTAGACCGACTCGATGCCCGCGTCGACGATGACGTCGCACTCGTGCTCGCCGAGCATGGTGTCCCGGGGGACGATCACGGCCCGGGTGTGCGGATCGACCACGTCCTCCTGGGTGTAGCGGCCGATGATCCGCTCCCGCAGGGGCTGGATGATCTCGCCGGCCTCGACCAGCGCGGTGACCTCGATGCCGTCCACCGTTCCGCAGTTGTCGCCGGTGACGATGAAGTCCTGGACCACGTCCACCAGGCGCCGGGTGAGGTACCCGGAGTTGGCGGTCTTCAGCGCCGTGTCGGCCAGACCCTTGCGGGCGCCGTGGGTGGAGATGAAGTACTCCAGCACGGTCAGGCCTTCACGGAAGTTCGAGGTGATGGGCGTCTCGATGATCTCGCCCGAGGGCTTGGCCATCAGGCCGCGCATGCCGGCCAGCTGCCGGATCTGGGTCTGGGACCCTCGGGCGCCGGAGTCGACCATCATGAACAGCGGGTTGAAGCTCGTGATCGACTTCTTGTCGCCGTAGCGGTTGGTGACCTCCTCGACGCTCATCTCGTTGATCATCGCGTCGGCGATCTGCTCGGTCACGTGGGCCCAGATGTCCACGACCTTGTTGTACTTCTCGCCCACGGTGATGAGGCCGTCCGCGTACTGGCTGTCGGTCTCGGCGACCTCGGCGAACGCGTCGTCCAGCATCTTCTGCTTGGTCTCGGGGATGTGCATGTCGTCCACGCAGATCGAGATCCCCGCCTGGGTCGACATGCGGAAGCCCAGGGACATCAGGTAGTCGGCCAGCAGGACGGTCAGCTTGGGACCCGCCTGGCGGAAGCAGGTGGCCATCAGGTCGGCCAGGTCGCCCTTCTTCATGACCTTGTTGATGGTCTCGAACGGCAGCAGCTTGGGCACGATCTGATAGAGCAGAACCCGCCCGCACGTGGTGTCCACCAGGATCGGCTGCACACCCTCGGGGGTCTCCCCCGCCTCGAGGGACTCGGCGAACTCCCGGTCCAGGTCGCGGCCGGTCTCGGCCAGGTCCTGGTCCAGTCGCAGCTTGATCGGCGCGTGGATCGCCAGCTGCCCCTGCTCGTAGGCCTGCACGACCTCCTCGGGACCGGCGTAGATGCCCTTGAAGTAGGGCTTGCCGTCGTCGGCGGCCCGCTGGGCCTCGAACTCGTCGTAGGCGCCGGTGTCGAAGGAGCGCTCGCGGGTCAGGTAGTAGGCCCCGAGCACGATGTCCTGGCTGGGGATGATGATCGGCGAGCCGTGGGCCGGGCTGAGGATGTTGTTGGTGGACATCATCAGCACGCGGGCCTCG
>CAZITQ010000041.1:0-47598 GCA_964542165.1 uncultured Rickettsiales bacterium | reverse complement strand
ATCTACAATATTAGGCGCGACTATTTGTCGGAGCTAAACCGATCACGGATGCGGGCCATGGCCTCCTTGTAGGCCGGCTCGGAGTCGCTCATCTGCTGGATGTAGGCGCGCAGCTCCTCCTGGGGTGTTGGCGTCGCACTGGGCAGCTGCAGGTCCGCCACCTGGGTGGGAAAGAAGGTCAGCAGCAGGACCTCGGCGCCGTGCTCCTGGGCCAGGGTGACCATCTGGCCGAGGTTGTCTTCGTAGTCCGGGGCGGCGGGTACGCGCGAGGTCATCTCGGGGCCGTAGACCGCTCCCAGCGTGGGCGGAAGGTCGGCGGCAAAGAGGCGGCGAGTGTAGCGGAAGGTCCACGAGCGCAGGAGAGGGCGCAGGACCGCGATCTGAAGCGGCGAGAGTACGTATTCCCGGTCCTCCTGGGCCGCGAGGATGTTGTCGCCGTGGAGACAGCCGATGGTGACCAGGTCGAAGCGGAAGCGATCCAGGAGCTGACGTGCCAGCTCCAGGGACTGGAGCGTGGAGTACCCCGCGACGCCGGCGTTGAGCAGGCTGGCGGTCAACCCGGGGAAGCGCTCGCGCACCAGGTGCTCCAGCACGTTGGGGTAGGCCTCGTCACCCAGCACACCGTCCCCCCAGGTGACCGAGTCGCCCAGGCACAGGGCGGTGAACCCCGGCGCCGGGCCCGGCGGTGGGAACGGGTCGTCGCGCAGTCCGAGGGAGTTGGTGAAGATGCCCAGGTCCGGCCGCTCCATGTCGGGCTTCGGGCGCCAGAACAGGACCGGATCGTAGATGAACACCGGATCGGTACCCGGTCCGGACAGCATGGGGTAGGGGTCCCGGGGTTCGGACGCCACGATGCGGACGATCCCCTCCACCGCGGCCAGGGCGACCACCACGACGGCTACCCCCGCCGCGGAGGCCGTCAGCCGCTCCCGCCAGGATCTCGATCTCCGCGCTGTCCCCCTCATGGACATGCCTGACGAATATAACACTCCGGATGGTCGCAACGGCCCTTACCCGGGGGACGGCCCGGCCGACGGAGCCCGCCTCGCGGCGACCTGCGACGGCGTGTGAGCGTCCGGACCTACCCGCCTCCACAGAACGCCCTTACGGCGCGGATGACGCGGTGCACCTCGGCATCGCTCATCGTGCCGTGCAGGGGGAGGCAGGTGCAGTCCCGCTGTAGCCGTGAGGCCACGGGCAATGGCGTTCGCAACTCGGGCGCGCCGGACAGCTCGTGGCACGCGTCCACCGAGCTGGGCACGGCGTCGATACCTTCGGCACGCAGCCGCGCCTGGAGATCCGCCGCCCGCGGGTGGAGTACCGCGAACGCCCAGTGCCCTGGCCTTCGATCAGCGGGGATCTCGGCCATCTCCAGGCCGGCGAGCCCTCCAAGGCCCGTCCGGTAACGCTGTGAGATTCGCCCTCGATGTGCGTACTCGCCGTCGAACCGCCGCAGGCTGTCCAGCGCGAGGTCCGCTTGCCGGTCGCCGAAACCCTGGCCAGCGCCGTCCTGGAGGGCGGGATCCTCTCCGCCCGGTCCCTCCCGCGCGGGCCCGGCGCGCCGCATGCGATCCATGATCCGCGAACCGCCGCGACGGTAGAGCGACGGGCGGGTCATGGCACGCAGCACCAGCGCGGTGGTCGCGGCACGGGCGAGGTCCATACGGCCGGTGGCCCCTAGGTTCGACGCCGCCGCCCGCAGCTCTGCGCCCAGCGCCCGGTCGTCGGTGACCAGCGCCGCCCCGGACAGCGCGGTCACGGTCTTGGTCAGGCCCAGGCTGAACAGGCCCACGCGGCCGAAGGTCCCCACCTTGCGCCCACCGTATTCGCCTCCCATGCACTGGGAGGCGTCCTCGATCAACACTAGGTCGTGATCCGCCGCGAGCTGCGCCAGGGATCCGATGTCGCCGGGTACACCCCACAGATGGGTCACCAGCAGGGCGCGGACGTCGGGGCTCAGCGCCGCCCGGGCCGCGTCGGCGTCCATGCAAAAGGACCCCGGTTCGACATCCACGAGGCGGATCCGGAGGGAGGCGCGCCGGATGGCCTCGATGACCGGGTAGACCGTCAGCGGAGTACAGAGGATGGTCGATGCGGGGGGGAAGCGGAGGAACTCGAGGGAGCGGCGGAGGCCCAGACGGACCGATGGCAGGGCCACCGCTTCGCTCGTGCCGAGGGCCGCGGCGAAGGCCCCCTCGAAGTCCGCCGTGCGTCGTCCCCGCGCCGACCCGCGGACCGCCAGATCGGCCAGGCCGCGCACCAGCCGCCGGGCGGGCAACGCCGGACGCATGCCGGGAATCGGAGCTGGGGCATGTGCCATACTGGACCGCAGTGTAGCCGATGACTGCCCCACGCCGTACCGACCTGCGCGTGGGCTCGGCCGAGCCGAATCCGATAGGGATTTCGATGACGCCACCCTGGCAACGAGGCCGCTCTGTGGGGAAGCGGGTCCTTTGGGCACTTACGGTCGGCGTTCTGCTGGTCGGGGCGGTCATCGCGGCGACCTGGCCCCTGGCCCGGGACCTCGAGAACGTGGTCGCCCTGCGGACCTTCGCCGACGACCGCTCGTGCGCGGTGTGGCACTCGTGGAACGTCGTGCGTCAGCTGTCCCGGGGCGAAGATCCGTTCTTCGCGCCGGACTTCTTTTGGCCCAACGGCCTGGATACGACGCTGTACCTGTGGAACCTGCTCGTTCCCCTGTTGCGCGCACCGCTGTATCTGCTGGCCCATCCGATGCGGGCCTGTCCGCTCTCCGACCTGTTCCTCGCCGTGCTCAACGGCCTGGGGGGCTACGTCCTCGGCCGCGTGGTGGGCGGGCGGCGGAGCGCGGGGCTGGCCGCGGGGCTGTTCGCCGCGACCAGCGCGTTCACCTGGTCGGAGTTCCACGACGGTCGGGGCGAGCAGGGCTTGATCGTGTTCCTGTTGCTGGCCATCGCGGGCGTGTTCGCGCTGCTGCGCGGTGGCGGCCGCGGGGTCGCGGTGGGGACGGGGGCTGCATTCGCGGCGGCGGCGTCCTGCTATTGGATGTACGGGTATTTCCTGGTCCTCGCGACCGCTGCCCTGGTCACGGTGGCGCTCGTTCGGCGGCGTCTGGATCGCCCCACCTTCGTCCGGCTCGTGGAGGCCGGCCTCGTGGCGGTGCTGTTGACCCTGCCCAGCTTCCTCCCGGTGTTCCTCCGCATCGGTGGCGAGGATTCGGTCTACCAACGGGCGCTGCTTTCGGACGCCCAGATCTTCCACCGGGTGGAGGGCCTGTCGCTCACCAGCCTGGCCTGGCCCTTCGCGCCGGAGGAGCTGCGCTCGACGCACCCGCGCACGACGTTCGCGACGCGGGCGTTGCTCGTGGTGGGGCTGGCGATCCCCGCCGTCCGGCGGCGGAGCGGCTGGCTGCCCTTCCTGGGCCTCGGGGCGCTGGTGCTCGCCCTGGGACCGGTGCTCGTCAGCACGGTCGACGAGCCCGTGGTCGTCGGCGGTCGCAGCCTCGGGCTGCCCTACGCCCTGGTGGGGCAGCTGCCGGGGCTCGAGCGCCTGTGGTGGCCCGTCCGCTGGATGGCCCTCGTCCTCGTCGCGACCGCGGGCATCCTCGCGGCCTGCGTGGCCGCGCTGCCTGGGCCCCGATCGCGCGCCTGCCTCGTCGCCGTGGCGGCGGCGTTGGGGATCCTGGAGTGTCACGCCGTCAACATCTCGACCTCCAGGGACTTCGGTGGTGCCTCGACCTACGCGGTTCCGGAGTTGTTCGAGATGCTTGGCGAGGAGCCTGGACAGCACCCGCTGGTCCAGGTGCCGCTTCACGGGATGGGTTATCTGCAGTGGCATCCCTACCACCAGCAGCCGGTGGATGGCGGCATCGGGGATGGCAACCCGACGTTGATGCCGCCGTCGTTCGAGCGCGAGGTCGCCGGGAACCCGACGATGTCGGCGCTCAGTCGAATCTCGAAGGGAGACACGCTCGACAGCTGGCCCGACAGTGCCGAGGGAGACCTCTGTGAGTTGGGCTACCATTACCTGGTCTACTGGAAGGAAGACCCCGGCTACCCGCAGAACAAAGCGGTACTCGAGCAACTGATGAGACGGCTCCCCGACCACGCGGACGCGAGGTTGTTCGTCTGGCGTCTGCGGCCCTGTGCCAAGGACGCGCCGCTGCCGGGGTGGGCCCCGTCTGCGAGGAGGGTTCGATGAGCACGGTGGCGTCCGGTCGTCGCCGCCGTAGGCCTCTCGCCGAGGCGATCGTCCTGCTGGGCATCGTCGGCGTGATCGTCTTGATCGGCGTACGAGTCTGCAGCTACCAGAAGATGTCCACGGGCAGACCCAACTTCGGCCAGCCCAACATCGAATCCCAGAAACAGGTGATTCCGGCGCGCCCCCACAACGTCACGGTGATGCTCACCGATCCCGATTCGATCCGACAGCGGGTGGCCTACACCTGGTCCACCGACGAGAACGGATTCCGCGGGGAGTCCGTGCCGCAGCAGAAGCCGGAGGGTGGCTTCCGCGTCGCCGTGGTCGGCGAATGCGTCGCCTTCGGGCAGGGCGTGAACGACGATGAATCCTGGCCGGCTCTGCTCGAAGAGCTGCTCGCCGAGCGACTGGGAGGCCGGCACGTGGACGTGGTCAACGCCTCGTCTCCCGATCCGCCCACGGCGGTCGTCCAGCGCGCCGACCGGGTGGTGCCCGCGTTCGATCCCGACGTGTTGATGCTCGCGGCGGGGGCCGAGTTGATCTTCGACGGCGGTGAGCCCTACGTTCACGGAAGGGACCCGGTGAACTCCTACAGGCGATTCCGACCCAAGTACGAAGGGGAAGTGCGCGGCGTGCTGGAGACCTGCCGGAAGCACGGAGTCGAGCCTGTCCTGGTGACCCCCACGTTCAACACGTTCACCAACCCGGGCGCCACCGCCTGGGTCCAGTGGACCGCCGACATCGGTCGCCGGGAGTCCGTGCCGGTGCTCCACACCACCGACCTGCTCCGGGCCCACGAGGAACGCGACGGATTGTTGCTGGAGAGGGAGGCGACCCGTCAGCGTCTGATCGCCGTCGACGCCGGTACCCCTTCGGTGCTCCTCGAAGTGGACTACACCGGTGATCAGTACGTCGCTCCCGAGGTGTACGCCTGGCTCGACGACCATCCGGGGGTGTCGCTGAGCATGACCTACGACGAGAATCACCCCAGGCCCGAAGGACACCGCGTGATCGCCGCGGCCGCCATGGCGCTGATCGAGGAGCAGGGGTGGCTGGACCCGGGGAATCCGTGACCTCGAATCAGCCACCGCCAGCCGATTCGGCCTCGAGTTCGCGCGTGTGCGTCGCGCTCGTCTCGGTGTACGACCGGGAGAACAACGCCCTGCGGCAGCTCGCGCCGGCCCTCCGCGACCGCGGGCACCGAGCGCTCGAGGTCTATTTCAAGGATTGGCGCAACAACGCCTTCGATTCCCCGAGCGAGGATGAGCTGGATTCCCTGCGCAGGCTCCTGCGCCGCGAGCAGGTCGACCTGGTGGGATTCAGCCTGCGTGCCAGCGCGTACCAGAAGGTGACTGCGCAGCTGGCCTCTCTGGTGCACGGCCTGGGGATCCCGGTGCTGGTCGGTGGCTGGCACGCCACCGTTCGCCCGGATGCCTGCCTGGAGTTCGCGGACGCGATCTGCCTGGGTGAGGGCGACCATTCCCTTCCCGAGCTGGTCGACCGGTTCGCTGCCGGGGGTGACTGGCAGACGACCCCCGGCTTCTTCGTCCGCCTGGCCGACGGACGGGTGCTGCGCAATCCCCCGGCGGAACCTGTCACCGATCTCGACGAGTTGCCCTGGCGGGACTACCAGCACCGGGACAAGCGCACGCTGCTGTACGGCCGCGTGTCCCAGCGGGACCCGATGGCGCGGGATCCGCTGTACCAGGTGATGTGCAGCCAGGGTTGCGTACAGCGATGTGGTTTTTGCCACAACAGCTTCGACTCACCCTACGTGCCCCGCACCGGCGGATTGCGATTCCGCAGCGTGGACTCGGTGCTCGACGAGCTCGCGGCGGCACGCCGGCGCAACCCACACATCCGGCGACTGCGCTTCGACGACGAGATCTTCGGCTCGGATCTGCGATGGCTGGAACGCTTCGCCGACCGCTATCCCGAGGTGTGCGGACTGCCCTTCGACCTGATGGCCGCGCCGCGAATGGTCACACCCAAGTACGCCGATCTCCTGGTCAAGGCCGGCGCCGAGGTGGTGCACCTGGGCATCCAGCACACCGAGGAGGTCAACCAGAAGGTCTTCAATCGGCACGCCAGCCCTCGAAACACGCAGCGCGCGGTCCGCCTGCTGACGGAACGAGGCATCCAGCTGCGCTACCTGGTGATGATCGACATCCCGGGCGTGACCGCCGCGCAGAACGAGGCCCTGGTACGGTTCCTGTTGGAGGCTCCGCGGCCCTACGATGTCTATCTGTTCTCGCTGACGCTGTTTCCCGGTTCGGCGCTGGTGGAGCAGCAGCTGGAGAACGGCGAGATCGATCCGGCCGACATCGAGGGCGTCGCCACCAAGACCTTCCAGCAGTACCGGGTCGACCTGGAGTGGCCGCGGCCGGCCGAGGATCTCTTCTGGCTCTCGCTGATCGTCCTGGTCTCCAGCGGCGCAGCTCCCCGGCGTGTGGTCCAGCGGTTGATCCGCAGCGAGCGACTGCGGAGGGATCCCACACCGTTGAAGTTGGCTGCCACCGCCGCCAACGGCGCCAAGACCGTCGGCCGCGTGGTGACCATGACCCACAACGGAGAGCTGACCTTCAGCCACCTTCGCCGCTGGTGGAAGCGGACGGCGCTGATCACGACTTGACCGCGATCCGACTTGGGACCGAGGTCAACAACCAGTATCCTCGGGGATGTCCAAGGAAGCGGGACGTCCCCGAGGGTGTCTCTGCCAGAGCGGGCTCTCCCCTCCAGGGGCGCCCGAGAGGGAGTCGAAGATGTACCGATTGATCGTCATGACGTGTGTTCTCGGGTTCGCGATCGCGGCCTGTCCGGCCCAGGATCCGGGACCGCAGGCGGAGGAGGTCGCGCCCGTCGCGAAGACCGAGGGTGGCGGGGAGACCAACCCCGCCCCCAGGGCGGAGTCGGAGGGCAACTTCAACCGCGCGCAGCCGCCGCAGGACCTGTTCGCCGACAGGCCCGACGGCAGCGTGACGCTGTCCGGCACCGTGTCCTACGACGGGGAGGAAAAGGGTGACGTGTTCGTGGAGATCGGCGGGATCGTCCCGGACGGAAGTACAGGCAAGGTAGCGCATTCGGAGAAGCTCGGCGGTCTGGGGAAGTGGTCGATCGAGGCGCCGAAGGGCTTCGGCCCGGTGATGATCACCGCCTACCTCGACCCGAACGGGGACGGGCCCACCCAGGGCGAACCGATCGCGGTGATGCCCGGCGTGGAGATCGGGGACGCCGATCTGACCGGTCTGGACCTGGTGCTCTCCACCGAGCACAAGCGCATCGAAGCGACCGTGAAGCACGACTCTCCCGAGACCCTCGACGCGCCGCGCGAGCCCGTCCCGGGCGGCTAGCCCCGGCAGCAGACGGCAGACCCTACGGTTCTCGCCTCGGCATCAGCTTGAACAGGGCGGCCTCGGCCAGGCTGGGCCCTGCCATGGGCTCCCGCGCCAGCAGGCGAGCCACGGTCTTGAGGTAGCTGGGCCGGAGGTAGTACTCGCGGACCAGGGTCCGCTGAAGACGCCGCACCTGCTCCATCGTCATGTGGTCGGTGTCCATCAGCGGATCGAAGTTGGTGTAGCGGTCCAGGTCGGTGACCCGTATCAAGCCCCTCGACTGGGCTTCCTCCCACAGGGCCGTCCCCGGAAACGGCGTGGCGTACGACAGGAACACGATGTCGGGATTCATCGTCTTGACCGAGTCGAAGGCGGAGCGCACGAGAGCCTCGGTGTGCCAGGGGAATCCGATGATCAGGTAGGCGATCGAGCAGATCCCGGCGGCCCTGATGTTGGCGACGGTGCGTCCGATCCGGCCCACATCCACCCCCTTGCCGATCCGTTCGAGGGAGACGGGGTCGGCGGACTCGACGCCCAGACCGATGCTGGCACAGCCCGCCCTCCGCATGAGGTGGAGCGTGGAGGCGTCGAGGGAGGTGGCACGCGCGAAGCAGAACCACGAGAACTTCAACCCTCGGCGCACGATCTCCTGGCAGAGACGGCGAAGCCAGGCGGCGTCGAAGGCCATGTCCTCGTCGCGGAAGTACAGCGCGTTGACGCCCCAATCCCTCGCGAGCATCTCCAGCTCGGCGACCACGCTGTCCACCGAGCGGCTGATGCGCTGGTACTGCCACGCGTACGGGGTCGTGCAGAAGATGCACCGGAACCCGCAGCCCCGGGAGGCGGACACGCTGGCGGCGCGCTGCCTGTGGAGCAAGGGGCTGGGCGTGAGGGTCTTGTAGACCTCCATCGGCAGGTCGTCGCGTTTCGGGAAGGGGAGGGAGTCCAGATCCCGGATCCGTTCCCGTCGGCCGGTGGTGACCAGATCGCCGTCCCGCCCGAAGGCCAGTCCGGGGACCCCGTCCAGCTTCGCGTCGTCGTCGTCGTCCAGGGCGCGGACCAGCTCCAGCATCGTCTGCTCGCCCTCGCCGACGACCACGTAGTCCACCCCGTCGTCGAGGGCGATCTCCGGGAACAGGGTGGCGTGGATGCCTCCGAAGACCACGGGACAGCCCAGCTCGGCCCGGATGCGCCGCGCGAGCCTCAGGCTGCGGCTGACCGTGGACGTGTAGGCCGAGAACCCCACCAGGGTGGGGCGATGGGACCGCACTCGTTCGATCAACCGCTCGTCGCTGGCGCCGATGTCATGGAGGACTCGTGTGGGGAAGCCGTGCGCCTCCAGGTGGGCGGCCACGTAGCAGACGCCGAGGGGTTCGATATTGGAGACCTGGACCTTCTGGTACACGCCCAGATCGATCAGCAACACGCGGGTACGCACGCCTCGAACTCGCTCCTCGGTCGGTCCCGTGAGCCAGGAGGACGGCACCTGGCATCCGGCATCGGAGAGTCGAATTCTGGCAGATCGCTGGAAGGGTATGTAGTGCAATCCGAGGAGGGGGGCGCGGTGGCCGAGTCGCCGGAGCCCTGTGCTACCCTCGTTGCGGTGATTCGCCTCCCCATCTCACGAATCGCGCTCCGCGGATTCGCGGACGGGAACGGACGCATCCGGTGAGCCCGCCCCGCCCGACGCACCTCACGGCTGCTCGCGTCGTGCGGACCACCCTGTTCCTGGTCCTGCTCCTGCCCATCGCCGTCATGGTGGGCATGATGCTGTGGCTCACCGACATCCCCTCGGTGGGCCGCGAGATCGCCGCAGGACGCTGGGGATACTTGATCCTGGGCGGCGCGGTGTTCTTCCTCCAGTACCCGGTCATGGCCCTGCGATGGCGACTGTTGCTCGAGGTTCCCAGCGGCCCTCGGCCACCCATGGGCGAGATGACCGGCTTGATGTTCGTGGCCCAGCTGTTCGACCTGGTGATCCCGGGTCCCGCCGGAGACCTGGCCGTCTCCTACCTGCTGAAGGTCCGCCGGGGGCTGACGATGGCCAACGCCAGCGCGGCCGGCGCGTACGGACGGATCTTCGGCCTGATCGCACTGGCCACCCTACCGCTGGTGCTGGCCCCCCTGCTGTTCGAGGATCTCCCGGACGTGGTGCAGCGGACCCTGGACGGCGGGATGGTCGTCGCCATCGTCGCCGGCGGCCTCCTGTGCGCCCTGGCCATCCACCCCGGTGGCTGGAACTGGGCGGTGCGGTCGGTGTCCCGGGTGATTCCACTCCGGTGGCGAGAGTCCGAAGGCTGGCTGGGAAGGGGTCTCCGCGGTTTGATGGCGTTCATCGGCGGATTCGCCGACCACGCCCATCGGATCGCCGCGACCCCGACGCGGCTGGCCGCCGCGGCCGTGCTGTCCCTTTCGGTGATCGCGGTCAACGTCCTGTGCCTGCACCTGGTCCTGCTGGGCATGCACGTCTCGCTGCCCCTGTCCTGGGTGGCTTTCGCGTTCTGCGTTCAGATGGTGGCGCAAGTGGCGGGGTACGGGATCCCGGGAGGGGGAAACGTCACGGGGCCGGTGGTTTCGCTGGCGGTATTCCATGGCCTGATGGGGATCGGCGAGGCCCGGGTGGTCTCGGTGCTGTTCCTGTGCTGGGTCCCCCATGCCGTGGCCTGCCTCGTGGCCCTGGCGATCGCCTTGCCCAACCTGGACCACATCTCCCGATCGCTCCAGCAGGTGCCGGAGGGCCGAGCGACGGACGACCCCGACGACGGGGAAACCGGCCGTCCAGGGCGGTAGTCAGCGCTGTCCTGCGAACCGACGTAGATCGGACAGCACCCCTGCGACCTCGTCCGGATCCGGATGCCCGGACAGGGCGGCCAACGCCTCGTCCCGGGACAGCAGCCCCAGGCGGATCAACCGGCTTGCCTCCACGTGGTGGTACGTCAGCCCGTGGTGCTTCAGGTCGCGCTGTGCGTTGCAGAGATCGAGCTTGCAGTGGGACTTGATGTTGTGGGACGGATAGCTGCCCTCCGGCGGCTGCCACCCCAGCTCGCGTTCGATGTCCTCTCGGTGGTCCTCGGGATTCTGGGGGAGGAACCAGTGCACCGAGAGGACCTCGATCTTCCTGTGCTTGCCGGTGAGCTTGCGCATGGTGCGGGGCAGGTCGCGGTAGCGCCGATCTCGACCGACCACGTCGGCCAGGAACCGACGGGTCGCCTGCGTGATCGAGCTGAACTCACCGCCCTCGTCCGACGGGTCGGCCAGGTGCCCCTTGGTCAGCCCGTTGAGAACGAGGCGGACCTTGTACAGCTCTGCGAACCGGTAGATGCGTTGTGTGGTCCACAGGTTGCAGACGGCGCAGATCGAGGCCTGGCTGTCCGTGCGCACCATCTGCTCGACCAGGGGCGTCAGCGACGTGTCCCTCAGGGCGATCCTGTCCACCCCGAGGGCGTTCACGGCTCGCTCCACGTTGGCGACGGCGATGGGGTTCTCGAACCCGTTGTCGATGGCCACGACGAGGGGACGGATGCGGAACCGTTTGCACGCCAGGTACAGCGCCGAGATGGTGTCCAGGCCACCGGTGCAATGGAGCACGCAGTCGTACTCGGAGCGACCGCGATGCCGCTCGATGCGTTTGACCAGGTCGGTCTCGAGGAGCCGCGACGGCGTCTTGCTCGAGCGCGCATCGGCATGCTGCCGGCAGAAGGTACAGGTGCCGGTCGAGTCGAACGTGATGTGCGGCTTGCGCTCGGGCAACACACACGATCGACACAGCCGCTCTTCGCTCCGGGTCGGGTCCACCGGCGAGCTGTTCACGTGCCGTTCCGTTCTCCGGGCCGCTGCGCCCGGGCCCCCTCGTCTTGCCTACGGTGGGATAGCATTTGTGTAGTGGGGTCAGTAGTGGGGAGTGGTGGGAATGGGGGGGAATGGGGGGGTCATGTATTGCATATTGCATGTTTACACGCCTACTCCACAGCGCTGCCAGCCGTCTCGAGCTTCGTCATCCAACCGTCCAGCTCGGGATCGGATTCTCGCCTCACCTCGGCCATTCGACGGGCTCGAGACACCACCGAGGTGTCGACGCCCAGCAGGCGCGCCACCTGGGCACCGTTCAAGCGACCTCGCCAGCAGAGCCACCAGGTCACGACCCAGCGCACTCGATTCCCGGACCGGCCCATTCGCGTGGCCAGCAGTCGACGCCGGTCGGCGCCGACGACCTCGCCGAGTTCGGCGAGCGCCACATCCGTTCGCTCGGCGAGGCTCCCCCCGGCGAGCGCGGGCCCGATGACGTCCCCATTCGACGTATCCGCGCCCGCCTCGAGCGACACCACTCCGGGGATCCACAGCGCGTCCGCATCGAACCCATCCGGCGGCTGGAGTCGCCCGCACGTCAGGTCGGCCAGGTAGTTTCGGTACCCCTCGAGTCCGCCGTGCTGGTCGAGCATCTCGCGGCGAGCTAGCCAGTCGGGACAGGTCTCCATTCCCACATACGCCCCGTGACTGGTCCAGTCGGCCTGATCCGGGTGGTTCACGAGCCGGGCTCGCACCGGGTTGAGGTGCACGTAGGCCAGGAGGTGGCGCCAGTAGGCGTCGTCGTCGACCACTCGGTTGCGGAACCGCCCCTTGAACAGGGGGCCGTCCCAGTCGAAGCGCTCGTTGTTCAGCTGCGCGAACCGGCCCTGCACGTACTTCATGGCTGCGCTCAGGCGACCGGCTTCCGAGGTGAGCAGCACGTGGAAGTGGTTGGGCATCAGGGCGTACGCGTGGATGCGAACGCCATACCGCGCGGGGGTCTCGCCGAGGAGGGCGAGAAACGTCCCGCAACTCTCGGCGTCGGCGAAGATCGGCTGGCGCCGCGCTCCGCGGTTCATCACGTGGTGTCGGGCACCGGGGTAGTCGATCCTCGGGGGTCTAGCCATGCACCGAGGGTGGCATCATAAACATGCAATATGCAATACATGACCCCCTCCCCCCCTCCCGGTTGACCCCCTCCCGGTCCCATCCCCTCCCCCCCCCGGGGCCCAGGACCGGGCGGCCCTGGCTTCTTAGGGATGGCGATGGTTGACAGTTTCGACTAGCTGATTATCGATATCCCCGAACCCCGGTGATCAGGAGACAAGACATGGAATACTCCGCCAGCCAGCGTATCAACGCCTCGCCCGAGACCATCTGGTCCCTCCTCACCGACGGCGGTGCCTACCCCGACTGGAACCCGACGGTGACCCGCGTCGAGGGCGACATCTCTGAGGGCAACAAGATCAAGGTCTTCGCCGCGATCAGCCCCGATCGGGCCTTCCCCGTGAAGGTCGCCGAGTTCGAACCGAATCGCGGAATGACCTGGCAAGGGGGCATGCCCCTGGGTCTGTTCAAGGGCGTCCGCACCTTCCGCTTGGAGCCCCGGGACGACGGCTCCATCGAGTTCTCGATGCGTGAGGTCTTCTCCGGGTTGATGCTGGGAATGATCAGCAAGTCGATGCCCGACCTGCAGCCCGCATTCGACGAGTTCGCCCTGGCACTGAAGAAGAAGGCAGAGTCCAGCGCGGACTGACGGCGAACCCATCCCATCTCACCGGGAACTTCCTGGCCCCACGGCTAGCCTCCCTCCCCCGGAGGACACACCGTGCACACGGCGTTGGTGCAAGGAACGACGAGCGATGGCGCATCGTCCTCCCAGGTATGCGATTTTCGCCCGCTCGCGGAGTCGCCCATGCCGAAGAGTCGGTCGAAGGTCCATCCCAGCTACAAGGGCCGTTACCGCGTCGCGAACGGGTCGGAATACGACCGAACTCTGGTGCGGCCGGGCGACCTGACGATCGGGTTCGCTCCCGAGGTGCTCGCCGCGTGGCAGCCGCGCGGGGAGAGACTCCGCGGCGGGCAGAGGCGGTACTCGAACCGATCCGGCTGACCGCCGACGGCGGCTACGACACGCGCGAGGTCTACACCGCCGTGGGGTCACGTGGTGCCCGGGTCGTCGTGCCGCCGAGGAGGGACGCCGTCGTCACCGGCGATCCCGTCTTCGCTGACCGCGACGCCCACATCGAGAGGATCGCAGGGGTCGGAAGGCGACGATGGCGGGTCGAGGTGGGGCAGCACTCGCAGGCTCGTGTCGAGAACACCTTCTTCCGCCACAAACGGCTCTTTGGTGGCCGCTCCGAGCCCGCAGCGAGCAGGCGCAGATGAACGAGCTCCTGATCGGCTGCGACGTCCTCAACCGGATGACCGAGTGCGGGATGCCGCGCTCGGAGCGTATCGCGACAGCCTGATCCGAGGGGGCTCGGGGGATCCTCGCGCGCCGATCCGAATCCATGCACCAACGCCTGAATCCGGCTGCACCCGGTGCGCGTCCACCGGGCGTTCTGGCTGCGGAGCCCTCCCGCGGCCCGCTGAACGACGATTGGATGACGGCACTCGACCAGGGGTGGGACAGAGGAATAATGCCATGAGCAATGCCGGACGCCATTTCCAGCCAATGGCCTGCCGTGTATCGTGCCGCTCGCACCATGCAACCGGAGGGATTTCCATGAAACGCTGGATCATCGGCCTCGTGCTGGCCTGCGGACTGGCCTTGACGGCGTGCTCCACCGACGACCTGTGCGCCCGGGCCTGTACGGCCTGGACCACCTGCACCCAGGTGGACGGCAACACCGTCAACTACCCCTACGAGACCTGCTTCGACGAGTGCAAGTCCGAAGGGGACTGGGACCTGGGCTACGTGACCTGCGTGGAGTCGTACGTCACCTGTCCCGAACTGGGGAACAACTGCTGAGGGGGCGACCATGCAACGCACGATGATCCGGGGGCTGGTGGCCGCGGTCGCGATCCTGACGTTTGCGGGCGCACTCGCAGGCTGTCCGCAGGATCCCGGTGTCTGCCTCGAGCCCACCGAGGCAGGGCAGGGGGGCGACAGCTGCAGCTTCGAGTACAGCGATGTGGGCGCCAAGAGCTGCTATGGCGGTGACATCTACGCGGTGGAGTGCGAACTCGCCGGTGAGGACTACGAGTGCGAGTGCCTCTTCAACGGATCGGTCGAGGGCACCTGCCTCAACCGCAACGTGTGCGATTGGCCCGACCTGAACAACCGTGACGCCATCGTGTACATCGAAGAGTGCTGCGACTGGCGCATCTACCCCTAGGAGCGGCCACGAATCGGGGAATCGGGGGACGGAGATTGAAATTGAACGAGCGGGACACCGACGCGGACTCCCGCACGACCACCTTCCGTACGGGCCGGTCGGTCGCGGCGATGCTGCTGTTCTTCCCCGGCGTGTTGGCGGTGATGTTCGGGCTGATCGCCCTGATGACGCTGCGCTCGGGCAACCTGGATGTGGACGACGTCGTCCTGTTCGGGGCCATCATCGCCACCAGCCTGTGGGCCATGACCCAGGGCCGCTCGTGGGTCAAGGGGCGGCTGGAACTGGGACCCGAGGGCATCGCAACACAGGGCCGGTTCCGCCGCAATGAGCTGCGCTGGGACGCTGTGAGCTGGGTCTGGATCGGCATCGCGAGCAAGCGAATGCCCAAGCGAGCGCCCGGGATCCCACGACCCAGTCCGAAGGCCGTGGCGGGCGGAGCCAGCCCGCTGGTCTCCCTGGCCTCGGACCGCTGGGTCGTGCTCCTCGAGAACCTGGAAGGCCAACGGGTGGTCGTGGCCGCGTCGAACCTCTACGACCACCAGCGCGCCGCCCCCGTCCTCGGGCGCTACCTGCAGCAGCACGTGGACGAGGGCGTGATCGAGGACCGGATCGGGTTTCTTTCCTGACGCCCCGAGCATCGGCAGCCGCCGGCTACTCCCACAATCGGCAATCGGGGGACGGTGGGCCTCGAAGTCTGGCTGCGTCTTCTCGGTGACCCCTGCCCCGTGACCTGGACCGGAGAGCGCGGGAACGAGGTCCACGAGGCGCTCGTCACCATCGAGGACGCGCTGGAGCCATCCGGCGGCTGACGTGAGCGAGCGACTTCACAAGGTCAGTACCGGAGTGGGCTACGTGGAGTAACGCGGACGGGCAAGCCCGCCGCGTTACTCGCAACGATTGCTGCAGTCGACGCGTTGCGTCGCAGCAGAATCGTGGGGGGGGGTCCGCGACCTGGGAATCCGAGGTCCCTTACCTCGGACCCACCACCGACGCGGCATCCGCGCCGCGCCCCGGTGGACCTCACCGGGGCTGGCCAACGGCCTCTCGCGGTCGTAGCACTAAAGTCTACTGAATCGGTGGGTAAACGCCCTGTCATCGGGGCGGACACCCGAGGGCGACCTGGGGGCGAACGAACGAGGGGCTGGTATGGGCAAGATAGGGACGATTGTCCCGTGGGCTGTTCTCGCCCTGGGTCCCCTGTTGCCCCTCGCCAGGATCCTGCACGACCCGACCCGCTACCTGCCCGGCGCGCCGCTGGGGGACATCCACAAGCACGTGTGGTCCTTCTGGCACACACCGTCGAACCTCGCTCACGGAGGCTGGCCGGAGACCCCCTGGCTCGCGGCCCCGGATGGGGGTGTGATCCTGGACGCGATGCTGATCCCGTCGCTGATCATGTGGCCGGTCCAGGCGCTGGCAGGACCGGTGGCGGCGATGAACGTGTGGATCGCGCTGTCGCTGTTCGCCTGCGGTGCGGCCACCTTTGCCCTGGCCAGGGAGTTGACACGGTCCACCGCCGGCGCGGTCTGCGCGGGGCTGGCGGTCCAGAGCTGCTCGTTCCTGCTGGGCTACCCCCTCACGAGCGGGGTCAGCGAACGTCTCGCGATCTGGGCCTTCCCCCTGACCCTCCTGGCCCTGATCCGGATCCGCAGTGGCGGCGGCTGGCGATGGCCGCTCGTCGTCGTGCTGACCGCCGCCTTCCTCTGCATCAGCAGCCCCGCGTATGGCGTGTTCCTCGCGGCGCTCGTGCTGCTGGCCCTGCCCTTGCTCCTGGCGCCTTCGAACGATCGGACGGTGCTGAGCAACGGGCTCCGACTCCTGCCGACCCTCGTGTCGCTGGCGCTGGTCTCGGGCGCGGCCATGCTCGTGGTCCGCGGGCTCTTCGTGCATCCGGACTCGATCCTTCACACCCCGGTGGGCAATCGGCTGGGCCTGGCCCCGGGGACTCCGTCGGACGCCCTTCGCGCCGCCTCGCCCGCCCTCCTGCTGTGGCCCCCGGCGGTCGCGGACCAGCAGCCGCTGATCTCGGGCGACGTGCTGTACGACCTGTACTATCTGGGCTGGGTGCCCCTGGCGGCCGCCGTGGTCGGAGTGGCCGTCGCCCTGCACCGTCGGCGGTTCGCCGTGGCCTACGTGGCGGTCCTCGGGGGCGTGTTCGCCCTCCTCGCCGTCGGACCTGGCCTGGGCGGAGCGCCCAATCTCCCCTACCTGGCCCTCTGCCACCTGGTGCCGGGGTACGCCGGGATCCCCTATCCCTGGCAACAGGTGGCGCTGTCCGAGGCCCTGGTCCCGGTCGGCCTGGCCATGGCCGTGGCCTCGCTCCCGCGCAGGGCACACCGACTGGTGCTCGCCGGCGTGCTGTTCCTGGCGGTCGTGGGCGAGCGAGCCCTGGTCCTCCTTGTGCCCCTCGCCGTCTGGACCACCGACGCACGGGTCTCCCGGGTCTACGACTCCGTGGACGGCCCGGGGACCTTGATGGACCTGCCCGCCCGCCAGGGCGACCTCTACCCCGGCGACGCCTTCCTGGCGCAGATGAGCCACGGGCAGCCCATCACAGCGTCCATCGATCACGGTAAGGCGCCCTGGGACGACTACCCCGTCGCCCAGGGGGCCCGCTCCGGGAATTGGCCCGCGGACTTCGCCTGCTTCGCCGATTCGGGCATCCGCTGGGTGGTGATCCACCGGGAGCGCCTATCGGACACCAGGGCGCTGGATCGCGGCATGTTCGAGCTGGAGAGGGCGGGGTTGGTGACCACGGCCGACGACGGCACCCTCGCGCCGTACGACCTCTCCCGGTCGCAGGCCATCAGGACCACGCTCCCGTCCCCGGATTGCCCGGACGGGGCCCTGGCGTCCCGGTGAACCCGGGCCGAGCCCCCAGTGGTTGCCCGAGGAGTCTGGGGTGGGATCCCGCCACCAGCTTGTTGGTCAGCGTGTAGACGAGGGTGACCCGGTCTTCGAACATTCCCTGGGAGGAGCCCGCCATCTGCGCGGTGAGTTTGAGCAGCTCGGCATCCCCGGGGACCATCAGCGGGTCCTCCACGTCGAAGGCGGCCAGCCGCCAGGCGCAGCGAGCCAGGACACACCGGGCGAGCCACACCTGGCTGCCAGCCATCCAGTTCCGGGCCCCGGGGACCCCCGCGCGTTATCGCCGATGGCCCCGGATCACCATCGGGCCCGCCGCGGTCACGGCCGCGCCCACGGGAGCGTTCGGGGAATTCTGGCCCTGCCCGAGGCGCTGAACGGCCTTCCCTTGGCAAAGCTGCGCGCGGAGTGCCTGCTGACCGGGGATCGCGCACTGCTGGATCGGATGGGTCACACCCTGACCCGGACCCGGGCGTGGTAGTTCTACCTCGGCCGGAGCATGTGGGAGGCCCTGACTGCGGATGGACGATGGCGGACCCGATCGGCCCCTGGTGCTCGAGACCGAGCGGCTCTCGCTGCGTGGGTTTCGCCCAGGGGACACGGCGCTGTTGTACCGGCACGAACTCGATCCCGAGGTGATGCGATACGTGGACACGGGACACCGCCCCACGCTCGACGACATCCGGGACGAGATCCTGCCCAGATTGATGAACGTGAGCGCCGAGTATCCGGGCTTTGGCTTCTTTCCCGCCTTCGAGCGGGTGTCCGGGCGTTACGTCGGCTGGTTCCACTATCGGCCCCACAGGGGGGACACCTCGGTCGCCGATCTGGGCTACCAGCTCCTGCGCGCGTTCTGGGGCCGTGGGTACGCGACCGAGGGCTCCGTCGCCCTCGTCCAGCGGGGATTCGTCGAACTCGGGGTCGCCAGGGTCGTCGGCTCCACCCTCCGGGCCAACGTCGCCTCTTCGAGGGTGATGGAGAAGGTAGGGCTGCGCCCGACCGGGATCTTCGTCGAGGCCCGAGCCACCTACCCCGACCCGCTCGCCGTCGCCTTCGCCCTCGAGCGCAACGACTGGCTCGACCGTCGGGACGCACCCGGTCCGCGCGCCTGAGGTTCGGAGATCGGCGCCCACATCCACGGCCGGCGGGGGGCTCCCATCCATGAATCTCTTCGTACCAGGCATCCGGCATCCCCTCCTTGCCGCTGGTGGCCCGCGCACCCTCGATATCGCCTGCGCGGGCCTGGGCGATGGCCGGGTCCGAGGCAGAGCGGATTGCGATCGGGGCCCCCGGTTCCTTGCGGGACAAACGGCCGATCCGGGGCGTGCTGCTAGGATGCCGGCGTGATCGACCGGACCCCACCCACGGCGCCCGAGCCGCTTCCGCCCCGTTCGCGGGTCGACAACTTCTCGGTGATCCGGGAGCTGGGACGCGGTGGGATGGGGGTGGTCTACCTGGCCCGGGACATGCGGTTGGGCCGCCGGGTGGCGCTCAAGGTGCTGCACCCGGACCAGCGGGCGTCGGACCGGGCGGTGGGACAGTTCCTCCACGAGGCTCGGACCACCGCCGGCTTCGCCCACCCCAACATCGTCACCCTCTACGCGGTCGGGGAGCACGAAGGCCACCCCTACCTCGCGCTGGAGTACCTCGAAGGGCAGAACCTGCGGGATCGGATGGCGGGTTCGCGCCCTGGCCGCGGCGAGGCGATCCGCATCGGCCGCGCCATCGCCAGCGCCCTCGCGGAGGCCCACCGGCACGGCGTCCTGCATCGGGACCTCAAGCCCGAGAACATCTTGATCCCCTCCGACGGGCGGCTCCGCGTGCTGGACTTCGGGCTGGCAACCATCCGACGCGGCCCATCCGCCCGGAACCTGATGTCCTTCCCGGACGCCCTGGGCCACGAACTCCCGGAGGAGGATCCGGGCGACGCGGGGGGTACTGCGCTCTATCTGTCGCCGGAGCAGTGGCGGGGAAACCGGGCCACCGAGGCCGCCGACGTCTGGGCCCTGGGCCTGCTCCTGCACGAGCTGTTGACCGGCCGTCACCCCTTCGTGGCCGAGGGGGCGAGTTCCCACTCGGTCGCCTTCCAGGTCTGTTCGGACGAGCCGTCGCCGCTGGCCGCGTCCCTGTCGCGGGATGCCGACGGGCTGGGCTCGCTGATCGCCCGCTGCCTGGACAAGGACCCCGACGGTCGTCCCGGCGCGGCGCAGGTGGGGGACGCGCTGGAGTCGGCGCTCGGCCGGATCCACCGGCCGGCGGTCGGGGGCGACTCGCCCTTCCGCGGCCTCGAGCCATTCGACGAGCGTCACGCGGGCGACTTCTTCGGACGTGATCCGGAGATCGCGGCGTTCCTCGAACGGCTGCGCGATCGCCCGGTGGCGCCGGTGGTGGGTCCTTCCGGAGTCGGGAAGAGCTCCTTCGTCCGGGCGGGGGTCATTCCCCGGCTCCGGGAGTCCGACGCCTGGTCGGTGTTGATGATGCGGCCCGGCCGGCGCCCTCTGGACACCCTGGCGGCGTTGCTGATGCCCGCCGACGAGAGCTCCGACATCACCCGCCCGCTGCTGGCGGCCGGAGCCGCGAAGGGTGAGGCCGACGGTGATCCGGCGCCCGGCCCGACCTCGCCCGCCGAGCTGGCGATCGAGCTGCGCCGGACCCCCCAGCGCCTGGCCCTGTGGCTGCAGCGAAAGGCGGAGGCCGAGCGCGGCCAGGTGCTGCTGGCCGTCGACCAGTTCGAGGAGGCGTTCACCCAGGTGGACGACGAGGTCGAGCGCCGGGCGTTCGTCCGCGCGGTCTGCAGCGCCGCCGATGATCCCCAGGGGCCGGTGCGGGTCGTGTTCACCGTCCGCGATGACTTCCTCGGCCGCGTCGCGCGCGGAGGGGCTCCGCCAGAGGCGCTGGCCCACGTGACCGTCCTGCGCAGCCCGGGGGAGGACGGACTGGCGTCGATCCTCGAAGGGCCGCTCGCAGCCTCCGGCTACCGCTTCGACGACCCGGAACTGGCCGGCGAGATCGTTCGCAGCGTCCGCGGCGAGCCCGCTCCGCTGCCCTTGCTGCAATTCGCCCTGCGGACCCTGTGGGAACGGCGGAATCGGCAGGACAGGCTGCTCACCCGCGAGGCCTACGAGGCCATCGGCGGTGTCGAGGGGGCGCTGGCCGACCACGCAGATGGAGTGCTGGCGGCCATGACCGATGTCCAGGTCGACCTGGCCCGGGGCATCCTGCTGCGACTGGTGGGAGGCGGGGCGGGTGCGGCCCTGACCCGGCTCACGCTGCCCCGTTCGCGGGTCCTCGACGGACTGGGGCACGGCGCGGCCGCGGTCCTGGACCAGCTCGCCGCCGGGCGCCTGGTCACCGTCCGCCGGGGAATGGGGGGCACCGCAGACGACGCAGATCTGGAGATCGTCCACGAGTCCCTGCTCCACGGCTGGGAGCGGCTCCGCCGATGGATCGTGCGCAGTCGCGACGAGCTGGCACTGCTCGCGGAGATCGGCCAGGCCGCCGAGCTCTGGCGGCGCCGGGGGAGCCGGGGCGAGGAGGTGTGGACCGGCGCGCCCCTGGAGGATGCGGTCCGCGCCCTGGACCGCATGGACACGGCGCCGCCTGCGGACGTACGGGCTTTCATCGACGCCGGCCTTGCCGTGGAGCGGCGTCGGACCCGGCGGCGTCGCGCGCTGACGGTGGGTGGCGTCGCGCTGGCCATTCTCGCCGTGGTGGGATTGATCGGGGTCAACCTCATCCTGAGGGACAAGGAGCAGGTGGCCCGCGCCGCGCAGGTCCGGGCCGAGAAGGGCCGGGCCAGCGCGTTGCGGGAGGGGGCCCACACCGCGTTGCTGAGGGGGGCGATGATCGAGGCGCGGGCCAAGCTTCGCGACGCCCTCGAGGTGGAGGACTCGCCCGCGGCCCGGATCCTGTGGTGGACCCTGTCCCATCGGCCGCTGGTCTGGCAGCGGTCCACGGGCGTCTTCATCGAGGGACTGGCGTTCTCGCCCGCGGATCCGATCCTGGCGATGGGCGGCGCCGATCGCTCCGTGCGACTGATCGACGTGTGGACGGGCAACGAGGAGGTCCTGCGGGGGCACGACGACAAGGTCTGGGCGGTGGCGTTCTCCCCCGACGCGCGCACGGTGGCCTCGGGTGCGTGGTCCGGGGAGATCCGGCTGTGGGACCGCGATGGCGGCGAGGCGCGGGTCCTGACCGGTCACACGGCGGCCGTTCGCGACCTGGCTTTCTCCCCCGACGGGGCCCTGCTCGCCAGCTCCAGCTACGACGGCACCGTGCGTCTTTGGCCGCTGACCGAGGGCGGTGAACATGCGCTGCTCACGGCCGGCGGGGAGAGCCTCCGCGGGCTGGCCTTCCATCCGAAAGGGCGCGAGCTGGCGTGCGGCAGCCGCGCGGGCACCCTGCGGATCTGGCCCCTGGACCGGCCCGGTGAGCCGGAGATCCTGTCCGGCCACGAGCGCACCATCCGGTCCGTGGCATACAGCCCCGACGGCGGCACGCTGGCCTCGGCCAGCACGGACGGCACCATTCGTCTGTGGGACCGGGACCTGGGTGGCGAACCCCGGGTGCTGGCCCGCGAGTCGGGCAAGTTGATGGACCTGGTGTTCCATCCGACGCGGCCCGAGGTGGTGGCCGCGGGAACGAGCGGCGAGATCCTGGTCTGGGAGCTCGACAGGGACGCTCCGCCCCGCAGCGTCGGTAGCCATGGCGAGACCGTGTACACCGTGGCCCTGTCCGCCGACGGCCGCTGGTTGGCGGCTGCCGACTCCTTCCCGCGGGTGCGGATCTGGGACCTGGAGGTCGCCCCGATCACCCGCAGGGACCGGGGCCACGAGGGTCCGGTCTACGCCGCCGCTTTCGCTCCGGACGGCGTCACGCTGGCCACCGGAGGGATGGACCGCACGGTGCGGCTGTGGGACGTGGCCACCGGCGACGAGCTGGCCGTGCGCTCGGACCACACCGACGCCGTCCACGGACTGGCGTACCATCCGGACGGGGGGCTGCTGGCGTCGGGGAGCTGGGACGCCACGGTGCGTGTCATGGACAGCGAGCGCCTCGTCCTGCGCCGGGTGCTGGCGAGCGCGTTCATGGGGATCCACGACATGACCTGGGGGGCCGACGGGCGCCGACTGCTGACCGGCAGCGGCGATGGCGTGGTCCGGATGTGGAATATCGCCGACGGCACCCGGGCATTCTCCATCGAGGGGCTGGACCGGGCGGTTTTCGGGGTGGACCTGTCGCCGGATGGTCGCCGTTTCGCCCACACCGCGGGTTCCGACGTCGAGGTCTGCGACGCGAGGCGCGGTGTCGACTGCCGGCGGCTGTCGGGTCACGAGGGATCGGTCCGGGGCGTCAGCTTCAGCCCGGACGGCCGGCGTCTGGCCACCGGCGCCCACGACGGTACCGTGAGGCTGTGGGACCTGCAGAGCGGAGCGGGCGAGGTGTTCGACGACGCCCACGGCCGCGCCTACCACCTGCGCTTCCACCCGGACGGTCGCCGCCTGGGAGTCCCGTACTCGGACCAGGTGGCCCGGATCTGGGACCTGGAGACCCGGGAGTTCGTCGAGCTCCGGGGCCACCGGGGCGAGGTGAACCTGCTTCGGTTCAGCGCCGACGGGACCCGGGTCGCCACGGTCAGCGACGACGGCACGGCCCGGTTGTGGGACACCGACACCGGCGCCCCCCGCTGGAGCGCGCCCCTGATGCTGGACGATCCACCCGCGCTCGCCACCCGGGAGGGCTGGCAGGCCCTCGGGGCGCGCCCCGCACCCGTCGCCCGGGGCGGCTGGCGGCAGGCCGTGATCGACCGTGCCCGCGCCGCGGCCGTGTCCCCGGACGGCGGCGGCCTGTGCCTGCTGACCCCCGGCGGAGAGCTCGAGCTGTGGGACGCCGTGGGCGACCGCATCCGGCGAAGCGAGTCGGCCGAAGGGCTGGCGCAGGTGCTGGCCACCGACGTCGGTTGCGTGGTCGCTGGAGGGACCGGCGCCGTTCTTCACCCCTTCGACGGCCCGGCGCGGGTCCTGGCCGATGGCCCCGCGGTCGTGGCGACCGACCCCGACGGGTTGTGGTTGCTCACCCCCACGGCGATCGAGCACAGAGGACCCGAGGGCGCGGTGCTCGCCACCCATCCTCCTGCCCCCGGCGCCGTCGCGGCCCTGTCGGTGGGGGACCGACTGCTGCTGGGGTTCGGAGACGGCACCCTGGAGTTCGCCGGCGACCGGGGCGATGAGGGCGTGTTCGCCGACACCCCCGCGAGTCCGGTGGTCGCCCTGGCGGCAGGGCCCGAGGGCACCGTGGCCGCCGGGTACGCCAACGGCGTGATGGGGCTGTGGGAGGTCGAGGGGGGCGCGCGCCTGGAGTCCGTGAGGCTCCACGGACCGGTGGTGCACCTGCGGTACGGCGACTCGACGCTGCGGGCCGCCAGCGAACTCGGTGACCACGTCGTCCTGGACCTGGCTGCACTCGAGCAGGAGTACTGCGCGCTGATGCGTTCGGTCTGGGAGCGGGTGCCGGTCAGCTGGGCCGCGAACGGGGCGGAGAAGGCGGGTATTCCTGCGGGGCATCCGTGTGAGGGGACGCCGTAGACTCGAGGCGACGCGACCGGTCAGCCAGGGCGATCAGGGCAAGGGGCGCACCCAGTTCACATACGCCAGCAACAGGTCCGGGTCGTTGTACTCGGGGTGGATCGCGCTGAGCACGACCCGGCCTGCGCCGTACTGGCCGGTGGCCAGGGCACCCGCACCGGAGACGGCATGGCCGTCGAGGCCGGCGTCCAGGTCCTGGTCGTAGGTGAGCAGGAGGTCCACGGTCGCGGCGGCGAGCGCGGGACCGCCCGCGTAGTCGCCTGCCATGGGGTCGCCGGGGCCGAGGTTCCCGAGGATCTCGTGCTCCATCGCCACGGTGAACTGCAGCTGGGCCATGTTGCCCACGTAGGCGTTCCAGGCGTCGTACCAGGTGGCCTCCACGTCCAGCAGCCCGATCATCATCCCCGGCAGGAAGGTGCCGTTGTAGACCAGGTCGGCAGAGCCGGCGATGGCGCCCCCGCAGATGCCGACGAAGCCGTGACCCGAGTCCACGAAGGACCGGATCGCGGTCCCGAGGGAGGGGTCGTCGAGGACCGCCCACACGCCGTCGCTGCCGCCGGGGTAGATCACCAGGTCGTAGGACGGTCCGAGGAGACCGGGTGCGTCTGCGAGCGCCAGGAGTTCCACGGTATGTCCCTGGGCGGTCAGGGTGTCGTCGATGGGCGGGATTCCCGAGCTGCCGGTATCCAGCAGGGCCACGGTGAGGGGCGGGGAGTCGTCGTCGCCCGTCGCGTCGTCGTCACCCGTCGTGTCGTCGTCACCCACCGTGTCGTCGTCGTCGCTCACGGTGTCGTCGTCTCCCGCGTCGTCGTCGTCCGCAGTGTCGTCGTCGTCGCCCCCGGCGTGGTAGTCGTCGTCGGTGTCGAAGTCCGGGTCCCCGCCCGATGCGGAACAACCGCAGACCATCGGGAGCAGCACCAGGGCGAGCCACCGGGGCGCGAACCAGGGGACCATCCACTCCTCCTTCCGAGCCCCATGCGGCAGCGTGCTCACCCGTCCGCAGAGCTGTCCCGCGGATCCTAGCGCGCGTGGGCCGCGGTCCGATAGCCGGGCGTCCCCGCGCCCGTGCATCCCGGAGCCCGGGTCCCCGGCGACCCGCGCGCGTGGGCCGTGCGTTGCACCTCCCATGGACCACGAGAGGAGGACGGGATGCGAGGTGCGTGGATCGGTTGGCTCGGGCTCCTGGCTCTGGGAGTGCTGGCCGGATGTCCGGGTGTCCTGCTGGTGGACGATCCCGACGGTCCGGCAGAGAGCTGGCTCCAGGTGAGCACCTGGAGCGGCAACACCTGTGGACTGCACGGGGACGGCACCCTGGAATGCTGGGGCTGTGACGAGCCGGTCGCTTCGGATCACGGCCAGTGCGAAGCCCCGGCGGGAGACGACTTCGTCCGGGTGAGCTCCGGTGGACGCCATGCCTGCGCCGTGCGGGACGACGGCGCTGCCGAGTGCTGGGGCTGCGAGGGAGCGCTGTGGGACGGCGAATCCGTAGATGAGGGTCAGTGCGATGTCCCGGAGGCGACGTTCAGCGATGTGGTCGCCGGCTGGCGGCACACCTGCGGGCTGACCGTGGCCGGCGAGATCCTCTGCTGGGGCCGGGACCACCTGGGCCAGGCGTCGCCCCCCGGCGGCCAGTTCGCCCAGCTGGCCGTGGGCTACGAGCATGGCTGCGCCCTCGACGCGAGCGGCGCGATGACCTGCTGGGGTTGCGACGAGGACGCCGACCTGGGCCAGTGCGACGTACCCGCCGGCGCCTACCGTCAGGTGGCCGCCGGATGGGGACACACCTGCGCCGTGGAGCTCGACGGCAAGGGCGTGTGCTGGGGCACCCACGGCGGGGACGAGGAGTCGCTCCCGGACCACGCCCCGATGGGCCCCTACAGCGCCATCTCCCTGAACCGCGACCACGCCTGCGGCATCGGCGAGGACGGCGACCTGCGCTGCTGGGCCGGCGGTGTGGACGGCCCGTGGACCTCACCCCCGAACGCGGGGGACCGCGCGTTCGTCCAGCTGTCGGTGGGGGCGTTCTCCGCGTGTGCGGTGGACGGGGGCGGTGAGTTGTGGTGCTGGGGGGATTGAAGCGGGTCGGACAACCCGGAGTCAGCTCCCGCGTTCGTCGTCCGCCGCCAAACTCAGCATCATCGTCTCCGCGTTCACCCGTTGCTGTAGCTCGGTCTTGAAGTCCTCGAAGTCGTCCTGGCCGGGGGTGATGATCAGGAAGCGGGTCTTGCCCTGGATCGGGTTGTGGCCGCGGGGGAGGACGCCAGTGCGGTTGGCGAGGATGTAGTCGGGATCGGCCCACTCACCGAGGCGGTCGAGGACCTTCTGGTAGGGCATGCCCGGTTCGTCGAAGTCGAACCAGGTGGAGTTGGCCACCCCGGCGAACTGGCCGGTGGCCTCCTCGACCCAGCACTTGACCATCGCGGCGCCGGTGTTGGACGAGGGGCGCAGGCCCGGGTCGTAGACGGCCACGGTGCCGTCGGGGCGCTCGAAGTAGTCGCACATGACGAAGCCGAAGGCGTCCGGGCACAGGCCCACGAGCCGGTCCACCAGGTCCAGGATCGCCGGGCCGACCACCTCCAGCCGTTTCGCGGTCACGTCGTGGTTGATGCTGCCCGCGTACTTCTTGCCGTCGGGGCCCACCAGCTGGTCGGTGAGGGCCACGACGGCGATCTCGTCGGGGCGCGCGGGGTCCAAGAAGACCTGGAAGCTCTTGTTGTCCCCCACCACCTCGGGCTGGATCACCACCGTGCGGTTGAGGTCGTAGCGCTCGGCCTTGGTCCGCAGATCGTCCAGGGTCGCGCGGAACTCGCCGAGGGTCTCCACCGGGAACACGCCCTCTCCGGCGTTCTCGGTGTTGCAGGCCTTGAGGAAGACCCGCCGGCCGGGCTGGTGGGCGTCGTGGTAGTCCGTGTCCCCCACCTCGGACATGTGCTTGCGGACCTCCGGGGCGGCGTAGGCCGAGAGCTGGCCCACCGTCTCCTTGGAGTTGCCGATCACCATGTCCCGCAGACAGTTGACGGCCACGTCGTCGCCGTCGGGGCCCATGTCGTCGATGGAGTACGTGTGGCGGCCGTCGGCGCGCTGGCGGCGGACGATGGCGTCGGTGCCGTCCAGGTAGACCACCTCGCCCACGAATCCGACGCGCTGCAGGTACTCCACCAGCGTTCGGTCCGTGCCGGAGGGCAGTATCACCCGGTTGCGCCCCGGCCAGCACATGTAGGCGCCGGCCGTGGGCATCAGCAGGTCCATCCCGGGACCGAGCAGGGAGGAGTAGTCGAGCCGGAACGCGCTGCGGCGGTCCGCGTCGTCCGCCGACTGGTTGAACCGCAGGTGGATGTCGTAGGGCGAAAGCGCCTCGCAGATCCGCGTCCAGCGCCCCTCGACCAGTCGCTCCAGGGGATGGCCGGCCGGGAAGAACGGTTCGGGCTCGGTGCGGGCGGACGTCATGGCCCGCACGCGCTCGACCTGGGTCATTCCGCCGCGCTTCCCGTCCACCATGGTCACCTCCCGGGGTTCGTCCGTGGCCCAAGGTGTACACCGCCTCGGTCGCGAGTCCAAGGCCGTAGCTCGCTCCGGGCCCGCTCCCCTTGCCCCCTGCGCCGTTCGGCCCGAGGGAATCCTCTGGGCGCGGTGGATCGGGAAGGGAGCTGGGCGAGGTGTTCACGAACGGCCGAAGGATCCTGCTCCTGTCCACCCTCGCGTTCGTGGTGGGCTGCGTCCACGGCGAGCGAGATCCGGCGGACGATCCCGGAACCCTTCCTCCCGAGGACTGCGCTTCCGACCAGATCTGGGACACCCTGCTGGCCCGCTGCGTGCCCACGGTCTGCGGTGCAGCCCGGTACCCCGCCGTCCCCGACGGCGTCGAGCGGGCCTTCCACGTCGATCCCGGCTTCACTGGCACGGCGCTCGGGGATCCGGACTACCCCTTCCACCGCCTGGACCAGGCCCTGGCCGCGGCCGCTGACGACAGCGCCATCCTGCTCGCCGCGGGGGATCACCCCGTGGACTATGCCCTGGACGTGTACCAGTCGGGGGTCGAGGTCGTGGGTCGGTGTCCGGAGCTGACGCGGCTGGTGGTCCAGGGTCCGCACCGGGGCCTTCGCGTGGGGCAGACCTCGGACGTCCGATTCCACGGATTCTCGGTGGTGGGTACGGGCGAACCCGCAGAGGGGCAGCCGCTGCTGGAGTGTTTCAACGCTACCGGGGTCGCCTTCGAGGATCTGGTTCTGGAGGACTCGTCCGCCGACGGGCTGCTCTCCTGGCAGTGCGCCGACGTTCGGATCGAGGACGTGATCGTGCGGCGGGCCGTGGGGTGGGGGATCCATGCCGGCCTCAACAGCGGGCTCTCGATCCGTGCCAGCCAGGTGATCGATACGCGCACAGGCACGGAACCCGGCGCGGGGATCCACGTGGAACACGGAACCGACGCCGCGGTCGAGGACTGCATCGTCGAGGACGGCGAGGTCCCGGGCATCCGGATCTCGGACGTCGACACCGCGACCGTCCGCGGAAACGTCGTCCACGCGCCGGCGGGAGCCGGACTCGAGCTCGCCTACTGCGAGGGCGCGCTGCTGCAGGACAACGCCATCGACGACGCCCGGGGGTTCGGCCTGAGGTTGCAGGCGTCGGCCGGTGACGTCCTGGACAACCGGATCACCGCCACCACCCCCGACGACGAAGGTCTGCACGGGATCGGTCTGTCCGTCGAGGACGGCATGGAGGTGCAGGTGAGCGGCAACTCGGCGGTCGGCTCCGCCGAGATCGGTCTCGCCTTCGTGCGGTCCAGCGGGAGTCTATCGGCCAACGTGGTCGAGGGGACCGTCCCCGGATCCTGGGGCCAGGGCGGGCGCGGGATGGAGATCGTCGACGTGTCGGGGCTGGAGGTGCGCGACAACGTCCTGCAGGGCAACGCGGAGGCCGGGATCGTGGTCATGGACGCCACCGTGACCCTCGAAGACAACCGGATCCTCGACACCACCACCGGGACCGGTGCGGTGGACGGCTACCCGGCCGGACACGGGATCCACGTGCAGACCAGCACGGACGTGATCTGCCGCGGGAACACCATCGAGGGCGCCCAGCGCGCGGGCATCAGCTTCCTGTGGGTCCTCCGCGGGGAGATCCTCCACAACTCGGTCCTGACCACCGGCGTCGGTGGCGGCGGCGCCTGGGGCTTCGGCGACGGCATCCAGGTCGTGGGCGCAGACGGGGAGGTCCGGGTCGAGGGCAACACCCTGCAACAGCACGACCGCTGCGGTCTCCTGGCGGACCGCTCCCACGTATGGGCCGTGGACAACGACATCGAGGGCAACGAATACGCCCTGGTGGTGCAGAACGACGGCCTGCTGCTGGCCGACGAGAACCAGGTCCAGGACAACCTGGTCGACGAGACCGTCAGCTACGACGACAGCGTGTTCCAGGTGTTCGATCAGGCCTGGGTGCAGCTCAGCGACGACCAGGATCCGGAGGAGGGCGGATAATTTATTGTCGCCCCCTTGACGCCTGACGACGGGCGACCGAGCGATCAGGGGGAGGTTCACTGCGGAGCGGGTTGGAGAACGGACGCCACGGGGATTCGTGCGTCCAGAGAATTAGCCCAAACGAAGAAAGTGCGTTAACGCTATGTATCGATTTCCTCGCAACGATCAGCTCTCCGATGACCGACTCGGCCCCCTCGACTACCGTGACATCCAGGCCGAGGAGGAGCACCGCTCCGCCTCCGGACGCTGGCCTCTCCTGCAGGCCACCGATCGGATTCTCCGCTGGCAGGACCGCTACCCGGACCGCGGTGTTCGCCTGGCCCCGCGCCCCGATTCCGTCAGCGATGGCCGCCAGCCCGGCGCCGCCGCCGAGCCGGAGGCCCGTGCCGCGGCTCCGTCCCAGGAGCTGTCCGTCGTGTCCCTGTCCGCCACCGACAGCCTCGTGGCGCGCCCGGCCTAGGGCCGGGGGAGGGGAGACGGACGATGCACATCCTGTCACTGGTGTCCCTCAAGGGCGGCACCGGGCGGACGGCGCTGGCCGCCCACCTGGGCACCATCCTCGCCCAGGCCCGCATGCGCTGCCTGGTGCTGGACATGGACCCGCAAAATGGCCTGGGCCACTGGTTCGGCATGCAGCCCGGGGAACGGATCGGGTTCGCGCGCCGGGGCCTGGGGCACGAGGATCTGGTGGACTTCGTGCGCCGGGAGCAGCCCGACGTGCACTACCTGCCCTTCGGCGCCACGACCCCCGACGAGCTGGTGCAGCTGGAGGCGGAGATGATGGGGGCGCCGGACTGGCTGGCGTCTCGGGTCAAGCTGCTCGCCGACGCCGACTACGACCTGGTGTTGCTGGACACGGTCGCGGGGCAGGGGGAGTGGACCCGTCAGGCCCTGCGGGCCTCGGACCTGGCCCTCGGGGTCCTGCTGGCGGACCCGGCGTCCTACGCCACCGTGCCGGCGCTGCGTGACCTGCTCGCCCGCACCTGCGACATCCAGCCCGCGTTCCTGGGCTCGATGCTCCTTCTCAACCAGATGGACGCGCGCGTGGACCTCCAGAGGGACGTTCGATCGTCCCTGCTGCGCGCGGTCCCGGATCTGGCCCTGCAGGTGACCGTGCCCTTCGACGCGGCCCTGCGAGAGGCCCTGGGGCGCGGGCAGACCCTGTTCCACCGCTCCCCGGACTCCCAGGTCATCGAGTCCCTGCGCGAGGTCGCCGGGGCGGTGGTCCAGCGGATCGAGGAGGGCGTTCCGGTCACACCCCAGACCCTGGGCATCGGGGAGGCCCACCCATGAGCGCCACCGCGTCCCCGGGCAAGGGGCGACTCCAGACCTTGCTCCGATGGCCGATGGCCGCCGCCGGCCGTCTGGTGCGCTCCCTGGCCGTCCTGATCTCCATCGCCATGGGTGTGCTGTTCGTGATCACGCCCCTGGACATCCGAGCCCAGGCGATCCTCGGCGCGACGGTGTTCGTCCTGGCCCTCGTACTCAACCGTGTGACGGGGCGGCCGATCACCCTGTTGTTGACCTTCATCTCCATCGCCGTGTCGACCCGGTACATGGTCTGGCGCGTCACGGCCACCGTGGACGAGGGGTTCTCGCTGGCCAACTTCATGGCCCCCCTCCTCCTGGGCGCGGAGATCTACACCTTCGTGCTGCTGTTGCTGGGCTACCTGCAGACGGCCTGGCCCCTGCGCCGCAAGCCGGCGCCGCTACCGGAGAGTGCCGCGGACTGGCCCTCGGTGGACATCTTCATCCCCACGTACAACGAGCCGCTGAAGGTGGTCCGGCCCACGGTCCTGGCCGCCCTGTCCGTGGACTGGCCCCGGGACAAGCTCAACGTCTACATCCTGGACGACGGACGGAGGCCCGAGTTCCGGGCGTTCGCCGCGTCGGCTCACGTGGGCTACCTCACTCGCCCGGACAACGCCCACGCCAAGGCGGGCAACATCAACGCGGCGCTCGAGCGCACGTCGGGCGATCTCGTGGCCATCTTCGATTGCGACCACGTGCCCACCCGGTCCTTCCTGCAGATGACGGCGGGCTGGTTCACCCGCGATCCCAAGATGGCCCTGGTCCAGACGCCGCACCACTTCCACTCGCCCGATCCCTTCGAGCGCAACCTGGACCACTTCCGGCGGGTGCCCAACGAGGGCAGCCTGTTCTACGGACTGATCCAGCCGGGCAACGACCTGTGGGACGCGGTGTTCTTCTGCGGCTCCTGCGCGGTGCTGCGACGGGACCCCCTGCTGGAGGTGGGCGGGATCGCCGTGGAGACGGTGACCGAGGACGCCCACACCGCCCTGCGCTTGCACCGCAAGGGGTACAAGGCGGCCTACATCGACGTGCCCCAGGCCAGCGGGCTGGCCACCGAGAGCCTCTCGGCCCACGTGGGGCAACGCATCCGCTGGGCGCGGGGCATGGTGCAGATCTTCCGCATCGACAATCCGCTGCTGGGGCGCGGCCTGAGCCTCGTCCAGCGCCTCTGCTACGCCAACGCGATGATCTACTTCCTGCACGCGATCCCGCGGCTGATCTTCCTGACGGCGCCCCTGGCGTTCCTGATCCTGGGATCCCACATCTTCAACGCGACGCCGCTGATGGTGCTGGCCTACGCCGGGCCCCACCTGGCCCACCTGGCCCTGACCGGCGGACGCACCCGCAGCCGCTACCGACACGCCCACTGGGCGCAGATCTACGAGGCGGTGCTGTCCTTCTACATCCTGATCCCCACGACGCTGGCGCTGATCATGCCCCGGATGGGGACCTTCAACGTGACGGCCAAGGGGGGCAAGGTCGAGCAGCGCTACTTCGACTGGCGCATCGCCGTGCCGATCCTGGTGATCCTGGGGCTCAACATCTTCGGCATCGCCTTCGGCGGTTGGCACGTGTTCGAGGGCTCGGCCAAGCTGGACGCCTTCCTGATCAACGTCTTCTGGGCGAGCCTGAACATCGTGGTGTTGTCGGTGGCCCTGGGGTCGGCCTGGGAGCGCCGCCAGACCCGGGAGACCAACCGGGTCCCGATCCAGCTGCCCGTGGCCCTGCGCCTCCCCGACGGCGCCACCATCGCCTGCCGGACCACCGACCTGTCCCTCGGAGGCGCTTCGCTGGACGTGGCGCCCCATCCGGATCTGGCGCCCGGGGCGCTGGTGAGCGTCGGCCCGTTGATCAACCACGAGGAGATCCCCATCCCGGGCCGGGTGGTGGAGGAGGGGGACGGCACCCTGAGGGTGCGGTTCGAGACCCTGACGCTGGAGGAGGAGCGGAGACTCGTCCGGGTCCTGTACTCGAGGACCAACGCCTGGACGGACTGGGACGAGAGCCTGGACCGGGACCGGCCGATGATCACCGCCGTGCAGCTCCTGGGCAAGGCCGCGTCCGTGCTCGTGTCCACCCTCGGTGTGCCCCTCAATGCCCTGCGGCGCGCGAGGAACTCGGCATGAGACATCGACGACACCTGACCCTGGTCTTGCTGGCCCTCGGCCTGATCCTGGCGGACGCCTCTCGGGCCCAGGACGGGAACGACCCGTCACCGACCGACGGGACCGAAGACGGCGGCTGGACCGTCATCCCCCTGGAACACCTGGGACTCGATCCGGCGCTGCGGGAGTACGGGACCCTGCCCAAGGTCACGCTGTACTTCTCGTCGAGGGCCGACGAGGTCCTCACGGACGCCCGTCTACGGCTGGAGATCGACGCCCTGGCGGTCGCCGCCGGGGAGACCGAGGGGCTCCGCATCTCCGTGAACGGGGAGGTCCTCGACGAGCTCGATCTGGGGGATCTGCTCTCCGCGGGCGAGATCCTGCTGCCCATGGACGCCCGCATCCTCGGCACCGAGAACGCGGTGACGCTGGAGCTGCTGGGGGCGCGGCTGGCGGGATGCGAGGACCGGCTCGAGCGGGGACGCTGGGGGCTGATCGCCGACGGGACCCTCGAGACCCGGGGCAGCCCGCTCCCGCTCCAGGACGATCTGGCCCTGCTGCCCCTGCCGTTCGTCGATCCCCGCGCCGATCGCGCGGTCACCGTCCCCGTGGTGTTCGCGGGACCGCCCGCACCGGACACCGTGGCGGCGGCGGGCCTGGTCGCGGCCTACCTCGGGCTGCGAACCAGCGCCGAGCTGAGCTTCGAGGTCTCGGTGGGGGAGCTGCCCGACTCCCGGGCGGTGGTCCTCCTGGTCGGGGACGAGAACCTACCGCTGGCAAGCCTGCCGCGGGGGGACTCTCCGACCGTGCGGCTGGTGGATCATCCCCGGCTCGGCTCGGGGCGTGACAAGCTGCTGCTGCTGCACGGCGCCACCCCCGCGGAGCTGCGACAGGCGGCCACCGCCCTGGCCATGGCCGGGGACATGGAGGGCGCGGTCCTCACCGTGGACGAGGCACCCTCGCCGCCGCCGCGGAGGCCCTACGACGCCCCACGCTGGCTGCCCGTGTCCTCGACCATCCGACTGGAAGACGTGACCGGCGGCGAGGAGCTGATCCACCGGGGGCTCAACGACGAGACCCTGGAGGTGTCGTTCCGCATCGCCCCCGATCTCTTCACTTGGCCCGACGAGATCGTGGAACTCACCGTGGAGGCGACCCAGGTCGCCCCGGTGGACGAGCTCGCGCCCACCATCCACGTGGAACTGAACGGCGAGTTCGTCGACACCCTCCCCCGGCCCCAGGTCCGGCAGGGGATCGCTCGCCATCGGGCCGTCCTGGATGTCCACCGTAGCCTGCTGCGCGGGTACAACGTCCTCAAGTTCCACCTCAGCTGGCCCGATCCGGACCTGGTGTGCGACCGGGGCGGCGAGCTCGCGGACGCGGTGGTGACGACCATCCACGGGGGAACGACCCTGCACCTGGGCGACATCCCCCACTTCGCACGGCTACCCGACGTGGCCCGTTTCGTGGACGACGGATTCCCCTTCACTCGCGTCGCCGACCTCGGCGAGACCCGCGTCGTGCTGCCCGGTGAGGCCTCCGGCCCCGAGCTGGCCACGGTGATGTCCTTGATGGCCCACTTCGCGGGGATCACCGGGTACCCCGGGATCGCCGCGGAGTTCGTCGACGTGCGCGCCCTGGGAGAGCTGGACCGGCGCGACCGGGACGTGCTGGTGATCGGCCAGGCCGAGATCCTCGATCACTTCCCGACCTGGGAGGACGATCTGCCGGTGGTCCACGCCCATCAGCAGCTGCTGGTGCGGCAGCCGCGGCCGACGGAGAGGCTCCAGACCCTGCTGGCCGGCCAGACCTCCAAGCGTCGGGCCGACGCGGTGGCCGAGCTGCTGACCCGCGATCCGGACGTGGCCCTGGTGCAGGGGCTCCAGGTGCCCGCGGGGGAGGGCCGCACCGCGGTGGTCGTGACCGCCAACCGGGTGGAGACCATGCCCGCGGCCCACCAGCTGACGGGGTTCACCGAGGCGGACCTGCCGGGCGGAGACCTGCTGCTGATCGACGGAGACACCCGCTCCCGCTTCCGCATCGGGGCGGGCTTCGACGTGGGCGAGCTGGACGCGTACACGCGGCTACGCTGGACGTCGGCCCAGCACTGGACGCTGTTGATCCCCTTCCTCCTCTTCGGGTCCCTGCTGGTCACCGGGGTGTCTCACCGCAGCTTGAGGCTGCGCGCCCGGCGCCGGCTCGACCAGGAGTAGCCGGGATGGCTGCCCGCCGGACGCTGGAGCTGCCGGGGGCCGCGATGCTGCTCGCGGTCCTGGCCGCCGGAGACGCTGCCGCCCTGGGCCGGACGCCGGCTGGGCCTGCGTGCGAGGTTCAGCCGTGGCCGCTGTGGGAGGCCTACGTCGAGGCCTTCATCGCCGAGGACGGCCGCGTGATCGACCCTACCGGGGGCGGGAGGAGCACCTCGGAGGGGCAGGCCTACGCCATGTTCCACGCCCTCGTCGCCGGGGACCGGGCGACCTTCGAGCGGGCACTGTCGTGGGCGGATGCCCACCTGGCCGAGGGAGCCCTCGGGGAGCGCCTGCCTGGCTGGCTGTGGGACGCGCGGGACGACGGGAGCTGGGGACTCGTCGACGAGAACCCCGCCAGCGACGCCGACCTGTGGATGGCCTACGCCCTGCTGGAGGCGGAACGCCTGTGGAACGAGCCGCAATACGGGAAGCTGGGGAGACGACTCCTCGCGCGGATCGCCGAGCAGGAGGTCAGGGACATCCCCGGCCTGGGCCCCACGCTCATCCCTGCGCCCTACGGCTTCGATCTCGGTGACGATCGCTGGCGCCTGAACCCGAGCTACGCGCCGCTGCCGCTGTTGACCGGCCTGGAGACCCACAAGACCGCGGGCCCCTGGTCGGAGCTTCGACGGTCCACCGTGCGGATGCTCCGGGACGGAGCGCCCCACGGATTCGCCCCGGACTGGATCCTCTACGACGGGGAACGGGGCTTCGAGCCGGACCCGGTCTCGGGACGGATCGGCTCCCACGACGCCATTCGCACCTACCTCTGGGCCGGGTTGATGCACGACGACGCGGAGCACAAGGGGACGGTGAGTCTGCGTCTGGCCGGGATGCTGCGGCACTGGCGCGTGACCGGAGTCGTTCCGGAGCGGGTCGATCCCTGGAGCGGACAGGTGATCGCGGAGGGGGGGCCGGTGGGATTCCTGGCCGTGCTCCTGCCCGAGGTGATCGCCATGGCCGATCCCGACGAGCTGGGGCACCTGGTGGCCCAGCTCGGCGGCCATGCGCACGGAGGGCTCTTCGGGGATCCGCCCACGTACTACGACCAGAACCTGTTGCTCTTCGCCCTGGGCGCCGCCGAGGACCGCTACGGCTTCCGGCCGGACGGTCTGCTGGACGTCGCCTGGGCGGGAGGATGTGAACGATGAGAGCGCTGGCACGAACGTCGATTCTCCTGGTCCTGCTGTCCTCACTGTCCGGACCGCGACCGGCGGATGCCGAGGACTCCGAGGCGATCCACCAGCTGCTGGAGAGCGCGGAGTACTGGAAGCAGCGGGGACGCACCGACAAGTTGCTCGATGTCTACAACCGGATCTTGATGGCGGTACCCGATCACGCCCCCACCCTCGCCGAGATGGCGCTCCATCACGCGCGGGCGGGCCACGGGGACCGGGCGACGGAGTACGTCGAGAGGCTCGGCGCGGTGCAGCCCGGGCACGCCGCCATCGCCGCGGTGCGGGAAATCCTCGAGGGGGACGAGCCGACCGGCGGTGACGACCGCGTCCTGGAGCGGGCCCGTTCCCTGGCGCATGCCGGGAAGACCGAGGAGGCGATCTCCCTGTACCGCCAGTACTTCGGCGACCGACGGCCCGGCGGCTCGGTGGGCATCGAATTCTACCAGACCCTGGGCGGCTCCGACGGGGGATGGGGCGAGGCGCTGGAGGGGCTGGAACGAATCGCCGCCGAGCGCTCCGGCGACTCCAGGGCGGCGCTGGCCCTGGCCCAACACCGGACCTACCGGGCGCCGACCCGGCGGCAGGGGATCGAGGGGCTGGAGGCCGTGGCCGAGGACACCCGCGTGGGCGAGAAGGCGAAGAAGTCCTGGCGCCTGGCGCTGGAGTGGCTGCGAGCCGTTCCCGCCGACGCGCCCTTCTATCGGCGGTACCTGGAGGTCGTGGGCGAGGACGAGGTCGTCCGCGGCAAGCTCGGGTCACTGTCGGCGATGGCGGCCACCACCCAGCCGGTGCGGGACCGCCTGGACGTGGGCTTCGAGGCCCTGGATCAGGGGGATATCGAGCGGGCCGAGGCGGTGTTCGGCGCCGCGCTGGAGCGAAACCGGGCCAACCTGGACGCGATGGTCGGCATGGCCGCGGTCGAGATGAGTCGGGAGGAGTTCGGCAAGGCCCGCATACGCCTGGAGCGGATCAAGAAGATGGCTCCTCGCAGCCCGAGCAAGTGGGAACGGTCGCTGAGGAGCGCCCGGTTCTGGGAGGGATTGCGGGCTGCGGAGGAGGCGGTCGCCGGGAAGGACTACGAGGCCGCAGAGGCGCTGCTGGAGGAGGCCAGGGCCGCATCCCCGGACGAGGGGACCGAGGCCGAGATCGCCATCGGCCACGTCTACGTGAACATGGAAGACCTGGAGCGGGCGGACGCCCACTTCAGCGAGCTGCGGGAGCGCCACCCGGACAGCGCCTCGGTGCTCCAGGCCCTGGTCGGTCTGCGGATCCAGGAGGGCCGGTTCGAGGACGCCACGTCCCTCAACGGGCGCCTCGAGGAGCTGGACGCGACCTACGCCCTGGCCACCGAACGCGTGCAGTCCGAGGCCATCCGCAGCCGCGCCACCTTCGAGTACCGGATCGGTGATCTGCAGCGTTCCGTGGCCCTGCTGCAGGAGGCCCAGCGCGTGGATCCGGAGAATCCGTGGGTGCTCTTCGACCTGGTGCACCGGCAGACGGAGCTGGGGGAGCTGCAGGCCGCGCGGACGGCCATGGATCGGCTCCTGCAGGTGGATCCCCACGAGCCCCATTTCCAGCTGACCAACGCCCGCCTGCTCGCCAGCGAGAAACTCTACGACCGCGCACTGGCCTCCCTGGAGGCCATCCCCTCGTCACAGGTCACCCGGGACATGCGGAACTTCCGACGCCAGCTCGAGGTGCAGCTGGCCGTGGACGCGGCGGTGCGGCGCGCCACCCACCGGGGGGCGGTGACACCGGCGCGTCGGCGATTGGCGGACCTGGAGCGGGAGGTGTCGGCGGAGCCCGAGCTGCTGGGCATCGTGGCCCTGGCCTGGGCCGATCTGGGGGATCCGGAACACGGGCTCGCGCTCATCCGCTCGGCCCAGGCGCGGACCCTGGACGAGAGCGCCTCGTTGAGGCTGCGGATGGCGGCGATCCTGCTCCGGGCCGGTCGCCTGGGAGAGCTCGAGGCCCTGCTGGACGTCCTGCGGGACGATCCCCTGCTGGGGCCTCGGGAGATGCGCGACCTGGACTCGCTGCGGGTCGCCCTCGGGGTGTCCCGGGCCGACAGGTCGCGGGAGAAGGGCGACCTGGCCACGTCGGCGGCCTACCTCGCCGCCCTGCTCCAGGAGTTCCCGGAGGACCGGAGGGTGATCAACGCCCTGGGCCGGCAGCGCTACTCGGCGGGTGACCACCTGGACGCCGAGCAGGTGTTCATGCGCCTGGTCACCGAGGATCCCCAGGACGTGGAGGCACGCCAGGGGGCGATGCTCGCTTCGCTGGAGCTGGGTAAGAAGGTCCAGGCCCGGGAGCTGATCCGCGAGGGGCTGGAGCTGCGGCCGGAGGACCCGCGGATGCACCTGGCCGCTGCCCGGGCCCGCATCGCACTGGGCAACGACTCGGGTGCCCTGCGGGCGTTGCGGGAGGCCGAGCGGCTCGCGGCGGGGGACGGTGTCCCCGGGGAGGTGCCCCTGGAGGCCATGGCCATGGCGGCGCGCGACGACGGAGACGTGCGCCACTTCGAGGACATCGTCGCCGAGGCTCGGTCCATGCGGCTGGACGAGCGCTCCGTCGCCGAGACACCGACGGTGTACGACGCCAGCCTCTACGAGGAGATCCAGCGCGAGACGGATGCCATGGGTGGTCGTCACCGACCCTCCACCAGCGGGCTCTTCCGCGCCCGCCACCGGCGAGGGGAGGCCGGGCTCTCCCAGCTGACGGAGCTCTCGGTCCCGATCCAGGCCAGCATCCCCACCGGATTCCGCGGCGCCATCGAGATCGGCGTGCGGCCGGTGGAGCTGGACACCGGGATCATGGACATGTCCGACCTGAGCGTGGTCGAGCGGTTCGGGAGCTACGGCACCGTGATGGGGCTGGGGGACCAGAGCCGCAAGTTCCGGTCGTTCGGCGTGGCCATCCGGGGGGGGTACCGCTACCGCGGATTCGGCGTGCACGTGGGCTCGTCACCCCTGGGCTTCCCCACCAAGACGGTGCTGGGCGACCTGGAGATCGGCGCCAACATCGATCACTTCGGCTTCCGGATCTCCGGGGCCCGTGCCCTGCTCACCGACAGCCTGCTCAGCTACGCCGGCGTGGAGGATCCGCGGACCGGGGAGGTCTGGGGTGCGGTGACCGCCAACGGCGGACAGCTGGACCTGTCGGTGGACCGCAAGCCCGTGTTGTTCTACCTGTTCGGTGGCTACGACGTGCTGCTGGGGCGCGAGGTGGCGACCAACCGGCGGTGGAGGGCGGGCGCCGGGCTCCACTGGACCGCCCACGAGACCCCGTCGATGGCCTTCACCCTGGGCATCGCCGGCAATGCTCTGGGCCACACCGACAACCTGCGCTATTTCACCCGCGGCCACGGCGGGTACTTCAGCCCGCAGCTGTTCATCAACGCCGGCGTCCCCATCGTATTCGGCGGCAAGAAGGGGCCCCTGTCCTACGAACTCCGCGGACAGGTGGGGCTGAACTGGTTCCGGGAGGACGAGGCGCCCTACTACCCGCTGGACGACGGCCTGCAGGCCGACCGGGAGGGGCTGCGGTACGACGACGGAACGTCCCCGGCCACGGCCTACGAGGGCCGGGACGTGCTCTCCTTCGCCCTCGACGCGGGCCTGGTCCTGCGCTACGCCATCACCGACAACCTGGACGCCGGACTCGACGTGCACATCTACACCGCCGAGGAGTACACGGAGTTCATGGCCGGTCTCGGGGTCGGCTACACCTTCGGCAGAGCCGCCAATTCCGTTAGGTAGGACTCCCCTAATTTTGCGACAGCAAAAGTCCACAATTCCTTGAACATCGCCCCGGGGTCACGATCGTAACAGTCGATGTACTGCGAGCCATCGGAGCCCCATATTCCGGCCGTCAAGCCTAATAAACAAAAAAACCAGAAATTCGTTGACGCTCGTTCGGATCGCCATCTACCGTCACGTTAACCAGGGCGGTGTGGGGGTAGGTCGGAATGGTTCCGGCTGCACCCCATCTGCCCTCGCCAAGTGACCTGGTAGTTCCTGGAGTCCGTGGCCCCGCAAGACGCGCGGCGCCGACCCCGGGAGTGTGCGTGCCGGCGCGCACCGCGACAGTCCATGGAGACGGACGGGACGGCCGCACCCCGAGGTGCCGGTGCACCCGTGCGCCCGGGGCGCCGGCGGCGGCGTGGGGGGGACCGGGAGAACGTGGGCTCGATGCCCGGTCCCGGAGGAGCCATGACCCGGTCCCGACGCCCGCTCACGACCCTCTCCCGAATCGCCACCGGTCTCGCGGCGATCGCCAGCTTCGCGATCACCGGCCCGGCGGAGGCGGCCAGCTCGGGGGACGTCCAGCTGGAGTTGATACCCCCCCCCATCACCGAGCTCGCCCAGGGCGAGATCCTCGCGCCGGTCTATCTGCGACTCGAGAACGTGACCGAGACGGATCTGAACGTGCGGGTCCGCGTGGTGCTCGTCCGCCGGGGGTTCGGCCTCGGCGGCGTGAACCACGTGTTCCCGATCATCCAGCTCGACGGTGGGAAGTCCCTGTACCGCCACTTCTCTGCAGAGATGCCCCACCTCCCCGCGGGCACGTACGCACTGATGGGCGTGGTGCTCGAGAACGGAACGGGGGTGCTCCTGGATCGGGCGGCCTTCCCGGTGGTGCTCACCGAGGGGGAGGTCTGTGATGGGGTGGACAACGACGGCGACGGCCAGGTGGACGAGGGATTCGATCAGGATGGAGACGGCGTGGCCAGCTGCATGGGGGACTGCGACGACCTGGATGCCGCGGTCCATCCCGGCGCGCCCGAGGCCTGTGACGGCCTGGACAACGACTGTGACTCGGTCATCCCGATGGACGAGATGGACCTGGACCTGGACGGGGTCGCCGGTTGTGACGGGGATTGCGACGACGGGGATCCGTCGATCTACCCCGGCGCGGCCGACGTCTGCGACGGGGTGGACAACGACTGCGACGGGGCGCTCCCACCGGACGACGTGGACGCCGACGGCGATGGGCTGCTGATCTGTGCCGGCGACTGCGACGACACCGATCCCTGGGTCTTCCTGGGCGCCGTGGAGCTGTGCGACGGGGTGGACAACGATTGCGACGGCGCGATCCCCGGCGACGAGATCGATGACGACGGGGACGGGCTGTCCGAGTGCGAGGGCGATCCGAACGACCAGGAGGTGGATCCCCCGGACGGCGTCGAGGACGTGTACCTGGACGGGTCGTTCAACTACGGATCGGCGCTGCAGAAGGCGGTCCTGTTCTACGACGCCCAGCGCAGCGGCTCGTTGACCCCGGACAACCGGGTGAGCTGGCGCGGGGACTCGGGACTGGACGACGGCGCGGACGTGGGCGTGGACCTGACCGGCGGCTGGTACGACGCCGGTGACCACGTGAAGTTCGGCTTCCCGATGGCTGCCACGGCGACCCTGCTGGCCTGGAGCGTGCTCGAGTACGAGGCGGGGTACGACGCTGTGGACCAGCTTCCCCACATCCTGGACAACCTGCGGTGGGTCAACGACTACTTCGTCCGGGCGCACACCGCCCCCGACGAGCTGTGGGGTCAGGTGGGGCAGGGATCGGTCGACCACGCCTGGTGGGGGCCGGCCGAGGTCATGATGATGAACCGCCCGTCGTACAAGATCGACGCCTCCTGTCCGGGCAGCGACCTGGCGGGCGAGACGGCGGCGGCCCTGGCAGCGGCGGCCCTGGTGTTCGAGCCCTCCGATCCGGCGTACGCGGCCGTATTGCTGGATCACGCCGTGGAGCTGTACGACTTCGCCGACCAGCACCGGGGCGAGTACAGCGACTGCATCACCGACGCCCAGGCGTTCTACAACTCCTGGTCCGGGTACCAGGACGAGCTGGTGTGGGGAGCGGCCTGGCTGTACGCGGCCACCGGCGACCCGGCCTACCTGTCCAAGGCCGAGACCGAGTTCCAGCAGCTGGGGGCCGACATCGGCTGGACCCACGCGTGGGACGACAAGACCTACGGCTCCTACGTGCTGCTGGCCATGCTCACCGGCGACCCCCTCTACGAGGAGCGCGCCGAGAACTGGCTGAACTACTGGACGGTGGGCCAGTGGGGACAGAGCGTCACCTACACCCCCGGCGGGCTGGCCTGGCTCGACACCTGGGGTTCGCTGCGCTACGCGTCCAACACCGCGTTCCTGGCCTTCGTCTACGGCGACCACCTGGAGGACACCGGCGGGGATCCCGTGCTGGTGGATCGCTACCACGACTTCGCCGTCTCCCAGATCGACTACGCCCTGGGCGACAATCCCCAGGGGCGGAGCTACGTGGTGGGCTACGGCGACAACCCGCCCACCGAGCCCCACCACCGGACGGCCCACGGGTCCTGGTGCGACGATATCCAGGTCCCCGCGGACACGCGCCACGTACTGTACGGCGCCCTGGTGGGTGGCCCGGATGCCAACGACGACTACGTGGACGATCGAACCGACTACGTGATGAACGAGGTGGCCACCGACTACAACGCCGGATTCACCGGCGCGCTGGCGAGGCTGGTCTGGGAGTACGGCGGCGAGAGCGATCCCTTCTTCCCGTACACGGAACAGGAGGACGACGAGGTGTTCGTCACCGCCAAGATCAACTCCGAGGGGCCCCGCTACGTGGAGATCAGCGCCTACCTGAACAACCAGAGTGCCTGGCCGGCCTATGGCAGCGAGGACCTCAGCTTCCGGTACTTCGTCGACCTGACCGAGGAGTTCGCCCTGGGCTACACCCTCGACGACATCCTGGTGTCGGTGAACTACAACCAGGGCTCGTGGGTCTCGGATCTGCAGCTGTGGGACGCGGCCACGGACACCTACTTCGTCGAGTCCCACTTCGACGGCATCCTGATCTGCCCCGCCGGCCAGTCGGACTACCGCAAGGAGGTCCAGTTCCGGATCTCCCTGCCCTTCGACGGCAACTCCCCGGACTGGGACTCGTCGGACGACCCGTCCTTCCAGGGCCTGACCACCGGCACCCACGTGCAGACTGCGTTCATCCCCGCCTACGACGCGGGCTCCCACGTCAGCGGTCTCGAGCCCTAGTTCCTCCCCCTCGTACGGACCGTTCTCCAGGGGGCGTTCCCGTGTACAATCGCCCTCCATGACTCGCGACTCGAACCACGACGGCGGCAACGGCGGACCGATCACGCTGGTCCCGCGCGACGGCGAGGTGGGGGTCCCCGGGCTGACGGCGCCCTCGGATCCACCCCCCGCCCCGTCCGCCGAGCTCCCGCCCGACCTGCTCGAGCGCTACATGCTGGCCGGCGTGCACCACGATCGCGCCCCCGGCAACGTGCTCGTGGTGCTTCACCCGCTCAAGACCGCCAAGGTGCCCCGCGACCTGATCCCGACGCTGGAGCAGCGGGGATTTCGGACGCGGATCGTCGAGACCCAGGCCGACCTCTCCAGCAGTGTCGAGGGGATCCGTGGAGCCCTGGAGGAGCTGTCCGCCGAGGACCGGCCCCTGGACGTGATCGTCATCAGCGGGGACGGCAGCCTGGATCACCACTTCATGGTGGCGGCGTACGGCGCGTTCTACCCGGACCTGGTGTCCTTCCAGAAGGGCCGGGTGGACTGCTCCCGCGTGGGGGACGACGAGCTGGCGGAGCTGCCCCCCGACTACCGCAGCTCGATGTTCTCCCGGGGCCTGCCCACGGGCATCGAGCCCCACCAGGAGACCATCACCCGGCTCTGGCTGCTCCGGTCGAAGCTGGAGTCCGCGGTGCGCAAGGGCAAGTCGGCCGAGAAGCTGGCCCGGATGGCGCGCCTGGGTGTGGACGACCCCCGGCTCGGCGTGACGGTGCTGTCCATCCTGTGGCCCGGCAGGGTCGACATGGTGCCCGACCACTACGACCTGTCGAAGCTGGCCAAGGCCGGACAGGAGACGACCTTTCAGGGGCTCTACCCCTTCATCCGGTCCATCGCCTGCTACCCCGCCGGTGTGGCGGCCGACAACGCGGTGTTCGCCGGCGTGCCCGGGTGGACCTTCGCCACGGCGGGTAAGTTCCTGGCCCGCTGGCGCTGGCTGGACCCCCTGCGCCGCCGGTTCGAGGCCGCGACCACCCGGCGCTTCGTCGAGTACTTCTGCGAGACCGGCGTGGTCGTGCCGGCCCGCCAGTCGGTGATCGCGCTTGACGGCACCTGGCGTGCGGTCTGCGGCCACGTGGTCAGCGGCCCGGCGGGGGGGCACTTCTTCACCAAGGACCTGACCAAGAAGACCCAGACCATGTGGGGCTACCTGGTCCGGATCCCCGCCGTGATCCTCAAGGAGGGGGTCTTCGGGAAGACCCGGGTGCGCGTGCGGTCCTACGATGCCCACGGACGCAAGAAGTCCCACGCGGAGGGCCACCTGGCCGAGGGGCTGTACACCAACCGGACCTACATCGCGGGTGTGGCCTCGGTCCCGACCACCAACCCCGCCTCGTTCGCGGGGGAGAGTTCGCTGCTGGTGGTGCCGCCGGTGTGGTCCCGCACCGCCAACCGCCGCTTCCCCCTCAACGTCCGCAGCTTCCTCGGGTTCTGGGAGACCATCGTCAAGGGGCTCACCGCCCGGGTGCTGCACTTCTTCGGGTTCGGCACGGGCACGCTGGCGGGGGGTGGGCGGCTCTGGGGGCTGTCCCTGGCCCACCAGGTGGCGATCAAGGAGGGCGAACGGATCGCCATCGACTACCAGCACATGGACGGCAGCCAGCGAGGGGTGCCGGTGGTCATCAGCGGCGATCCCTTCCAGGCCCACCGGATGGACATCCAGGTGCTGTGGGGGCCGCTGCCGCTGCTGGGTGCGCGCCGCTCCCTGCTGGTGTCGGGCACACGCAAGACCCTGAGCAACCTGCGCATGGAGCAGTCCTTCGACCTGGAACACACCTACATCGGTGGCGTGCGCTACTTCCGCCACCGCACCGGCGAACCGTGGTCCGGCGAGATGGCCACCCGCACGGGGCTGTTCCTGCCGCCGCTGCACCTCCCGCGCAGCCTCAACCGCAGCAACGACGTACTCCAGCGGCGCTGGCAGGGGGCGGGGGCCGGGGAGTTCGTGGACACCAGCAAGCCCGGGCTGCCCATCGCCCGCCGGGGCTGCTTCGCACACAACAACGACCAGACGGCCCACCTGCTGGTACTCAAGGAGTCGTCGGGGACCCTGCTGGTGCGCCAGGTGCGGGTCCGGCGGGACGGGGTCTACGAGACCCGAACCCACTACCGCAGCGTGGCCAACGCCTACATCATCCAGCGCAGCCAGACCCTGTTCTGGCGCGGCGGCGAGCCGGCCCAGATCATCCGCGAGGCCCACTACTTCCGCAACGCCGAGGCCTTCCAGCACGATGCCGCCCGCTTCCTGCCCATCGCCGGCGAGGCGGGGCGCCCCTCCCTCGAGGACCGGCCGCTCATCTCCGCTCCGGAGGTGGTAGCGGTCGGAGACCCTCCCCCCAATTCGCCCTGATCCGCCGCCCGGAAACACCCGTCGCGGGACGGCGCTAAAGGCCCGGTGCCGATCGCCGATCTATCTGTTATGGTGAGCCCGCTCTTATGGCCCCCGATGGCACGATCGACCCCCGACCCGGGAACGAGCGCATGACCCGATTCATCCAGCTGAGCTTCCCCGCCTTCGCCGCGGCCCTGGTCGCCCTGGCCGGTTGCACCGAGGAACCGGAGTGGGACGGACCCTTCCCACCGATGAACGTCCACAGCTCGCCCATCGTCGGCGGTGACGAGGTGAACAACGGCTGGGAGTCGGTGGTGTTCCTCTACGCGGGCGGCGGCGTCTGCACCGGCACCCTGGTCTCCGACGACGTGGTGCTGACCGCGTCCCACTGCCTCGACGGGGTCTGGGGCAGCATCGACGTCTTCTGGTGCAACGACTGCATCAACCAGGGGTACTGGGCCCAGCGCAGCTCCAACGACTACCACCAGCATCCCCACTACAACCCCAACACGATGGCCGCCGACATCGCGGTGCTGGTCCTCAACCAGGACGGAGCGACGGACCCGATTCCGATGAACAAGGACGGCGCGAACAACTCCTGGCTCGGCGCCTCCAACCCGCTGACCTTCGTGGGTTTCGGGGTCACCGCGTACTACGCCAACGACTCGGGCATCAAGCGCGAGGTCGACATCGCGGTGGACGAGTGGGACGGGACCTCGCTGTACTACTACGACAGCAACCACCAGACTTGCTTCGGCGATTCGGGTGGCCCCGCCTTCACCGATCACAGCGGCCAGTGGAAGGTCGCCGGGGTGACGTCGTACGGCGACGAGCACTGCAGCCAGTACGGCGCCGACGTGCGGGTGGACACCTACGCCTCGTGGGTCGAGCAGTACACGGGTAGCCAGCCCGACGACGACGACGACACGGGTGACGACGACACCGGGGACGACGACACCGGGGACGACGACGACACGGGCGACGACGACACCGGCCCGGGGGACGACGACACCGGGGACGACGACGACGCCGCCCCCCCCCCCCAAGGCCAACCCGAACCCCATACCTCGGGCCGCTACGACATGCCCGAGGGCCTCAATTGTGTGGGGAATCAGGCGGTCACGAACCACGGACCGGCTGCGATCGCGGCCCTGCTCGCAGGCCTGGCGCTCTTCGCCCTCCGACGCCGGTAGCGACGACGAACCTGCCACGGGGAGCTTCCTCCCCGCGGATTCCCGTGGCGTCGCGGCGGCTCAGCCTTCGGGCTGGACGATCTTGAACTCCACCCGGCGGTTCATCACGCGACCTTCCTGGGTGTCGTTGTCGGCGATGGGCTGGTTCTCGCCGTAGCCGGTGGCGGTCAGGCGGGAGGGATCGATACCGCGGTTGACCAGGTAGCGCCGCACGGACTCGGCTCGCTTCTGGCTCAGCACCATGTTGTGCATGTCGTCGCCGTCGGCGCTGGCGTGGCCCTGGATCTCCATCCGGATGCCCGGGTACTCGGTCAGGATGTCGGCGGCCTCGTTGAGCACCGGGAAGGAAGACGAGAGCAGCTCGTCGGAGTTCAGCTTGAACTTGATGTCGCTGATCACGCCCGTGAACTTCTTGACCTCTTCGGGGATGTCGTCGGGGCAGCCGTCCTCGTCCTCGAACCCGTTGCGGGTCTCCTTGTCGTTGGGGCAACCGTCCACGTTGTCCAGGAAGCCGTCACCGTCGTTGTCGATGTCGGGGCAGCCGTCGTTGTCCTCCCAGCCGTCCTTGTCCT
>CAZITQ010000040.1:0-47745 GCA_964542165.1 uncultured Rickettsiales bacterium | reverse complement strand
ACAACTGTTTGGATTTTGCAATCTTTTAAGATGCATATGTTACGATGATATGTACACATTGCATGCGCCGTTTTTTTGTGGGGGGGTGGAGGAGGGGTCAGGGGTGATGGGGGGTCAGGGAGGGTCGGTGGGGAGGGCGGGGCGCCTATGGTGGATCCCGTGGACGGGGGGGGGCTGTATTCGTAACCGGCGCGGGTTCCGCAGACGACGGATGGGTGTGGCGATGTGTCGCGTCTCGATTCCCCCCGAGGCCACCTCGTGGAGCATGGGGGTGAACAGAAAGAAGTTCTCGTCGCTGATCAGGGTGATGGAGATGTCCGGGTCCCGGCCCAGGGAGCGCTCCAGCCTGCGGATCACCCCCATCCCGCCGAAACCCCCACCCAAGACCACGACCCGCCGGGGAGTCCCGGCGTCTGGGGCCTCGCTCACCGGACGATCCTCCCTCCGCGTTCGCGGCGGCCCGAGCGAGCGGGCCGCTGCCGCCGCCGCGAAACGCCACCAAAGGCGCGGCGACAGCAGCCGCAGCGCCACCTGTCGGTAGGGGTAGGCCCCGGTGAACATCCCCCAGTTCACCTGGTCGAGCATCCGGTCCCGGAAGGGCGCCGTCCGCTCACCCGCGAGCACCCGCGTCTGCAGGTCGAAGAACAGGGGCGAGTCCTTCACCCGGCGATGCAGGCCGAACAGGGCAGCACCCACCCGATTGTCCCGCGCCAGCCGGCGACACGCGGGCAGATAGTGCCTCCGGAAATCCCGTGCGGACACCCCGTGGAGGACCGCCGTGCGGGCCGCTGCCCGCGCCGTGCGCATGGCAGAGCCGATGCCGTCCTTGTACAGCCGGCTGCCCGCCCCGTCGCCGATGACCACGAACCTCTCGGCGATGGGGTGCCGGGACGGGCCGACGGCGATCCGTGGCCGGCACCTGCATCCAGCCCGCACCGGTCCGGGGAGCCAGCGCCGGACCCGGGGATCGTCCAGGAACTCGTCGATCTCCATGGGATCGGGGCCGTGCCCCAGCAGTGCCACGTTCACGTGCTGCCCCTTGGGGATGAGGGTCCCGAACAGCAACCGCTCGTCGGGCAGGACGAACACGTGGACCGAGTCCCCCAGCAGGCGCTCGACCTCCCCGGGGTCCGCGGAGAGCTCCACCTGACTCATGCGGGCGGTGGCGGGGGGCTCGTACGGGGGGGGCAGCTTACGGATCAAGGGGGAGTTGACCCCGGCGGCGACCACCAGCAGATCGGCTTCGATCCAGCGGCCGCCTGCCCGCAGCAGCGGCCGGGGGCCCCGCAGGTCGACCTCGGCCACGCGCTGCTCCTCGTGGCGGGCACCTCGGCGGATGGCCGTCTCCAGCAGGAATCCGTCGAAGCTCCGTTCCCCGGGCGAACCTCCGGGCTCCGCCGTCGGCGGGCCGCCCCCCCGGTAGACCGTGACCACCTTCTCCATGGCGTGGGGCTGGGCCACCTCGACGGCGCCGTGGGGCGAATGCAGGCGATAGGACTCGATGGTGCTCATCACCACGCGGTCGGGCAGGCGCAGGTCGAGGCGCGCCAGGTCGTGCAGCACGTGGGGTGCCAGCAGGCCCGCGCACATGTTGCATCCGGCCGCTCCCGGGGCCTCGAACCGCCGCGGCTCGAAGATCGTCACCCGGGGTGCCAGGCCCACCTGGGGCGCCAGCTGCAGCAGATGCAGGGCGAAACACGCGCCGGCGGGGCCACCGCCGATCACCGCGATCCGTGCGTCGGGCTCGAGCGTCGTCATCAACAGGGTCGGTTCCGGAGCAAGTTCCGTGCCCAAAGTCCACTAAAATGCTAGATTCTGACCAGGCCGACAGGCGGAAGGATCCCCGGGCATGCCTCCAGAGGACCGCACCGAGCACGAGATCTGCGCCGGACGGGGCGGGCGCGGCGAGTGCACCGTCGTGCTGCGGGCCCTCCCCGGCTGCATCGACTCGTTGCGGGTGACCGCGGCCATGCTGGCGCCTCGCACCGGTGCCCTGGTGGCCGAGTGGCACCGGGCGTACCGACAGCGACTGGGCGACGACGCCTTCTTCGACGACGAGCTCTTCCCCCTGTGGCACACCGAGGAGCTCTCCGGGCTGCTGAGCCGGCTGGGCAGCGGGACCCGGGAGGACGTGGCGACCTGGTACCGGGAGCGGGGCGCCCGCCTGCGGGAGATGGGCGTGCCCTTCGACGAGCTGTCCCTGTCCTTCCACCTGCTGACCCGCGCCATCAGCCACGCGCTCGTGGAGATGATGCTGCCCACCTCGACCGTGGCCGAGGCCCGGGAACAGCTGGACGCCCTCGGGCATGCCCGCCTGACCATCCTCTCCAACGCGTACTTCGGCGACCGCCACTGCGCAGGGGAGGATCGGGGCTGTCTGCTCTCGGAGCTGGCCCGCCTGCAGCGGGACGTGGCCGGCCGCGATCGCTTCTGCGGGATGGTGGGGGCCAGTCTGGTGATGCAGCGGCTGTACGAGACCCTCACCGCCGCCGCGCGGACCCGGGCCACGGTGCTGCTGGTGGGGGAGTCGGGAACGGGCAAGGAGCTGGCCGCCCAGGCCATTCACCGGCTGGCGGGCGAGTCCATGGACCGCTACGTACCGGTGAACTGCGCCGCCCTGCCCGACGAGCTGATGGAGAGCGAGCTGTTCGGCTACCGCAAGGGGGCCTTCAGCGGCGCCGCTGCCGATCGCAAGGGGCTGTTCCAGGCGGCCGACGGCGGCACGCTGTACCTGGACGAGATCACCGAGCTGGCCCCGGGCGCCCAGGCCAAGCTGCTTCGCGCGATCCAGGAGGAGCGCGTGCGCGCGGTCGGGGCGACCACGGAGGAATCGGTACGAGCGCGGATCCTCGCATCCACCAACCTCACGCTGGCCCAGGCCCTGGACGAGGGATTGCTGCGCCGGGACCTGTACTACCGGCTCCAGGGATTCGTGGTGGAGTTGCCGCCGCTGCGGGAGCGGACCGACGACCTTCCGCTGCTGACGACCCACTTCATCGGCCGTCTCCGGGAACGGCAGCCGGACGTGACGGTCCGGGGGGCGACCCGGGGAGCCGTCGACCGGCTGGCGGGCCACCCCTGGCCCGGCAACGTGCGCGAACTCCAGATGGTGATCGAGCGGGCTTGCTTGACCACCCGCAATCCCCTGCTCGAGGCGGACGACCTGCTGCTGAACAGCGCCGACGCACCCGCGGGGATCGCGCCGGTGCCCGCGGATCCAGGAGCGCCCATCTCGCTCAAGGAGGCGGAGCGAAGGGCCATCGCCGCAGCCCTGCGGGCCACCGGCGGCAACAAGGCCCATGCCTCCCGGATGCTGGGAATCTCCCGCAAACAGCTCTACGTGAAGATCGAACGCTACGGGCTACGCCAGGTTCGTTGACCCCGGCGACCGGGTGTCACCTTTCCACACACTGTCACCTTTCCACCCGTAACCCCCGGGGGGCGAACGGGCCTCTCGACGCGGTGATCGATGGCGGTCGGTCAGGCGGCGGACCTGGCACGGCGGTTGCTTTTCCGCACTGGACGAGGGCACCGCCATGTCGTCCAGTCGCGCAACCGCCGCCTCCGTCGATCCGACCGCCGGGGTGCGCCCGGTCAATCCTCGCTGGTTGAGGACCAACCTCCCGTGCCGGGCCGCCTGCCCCGTCGGGACCCACGCCGGCGGCTACGTATCGCTGGTGGCCGCGGGACGTCATCGGGAGGCCTACCTGCTGGCCCGGCGGCCCAATCCCTTCGCCTCGGTCTGTGGCCGCATCTGCGCCCACCCCTGCGAGTCGGTCTGCCGGCGGGGAGACCTGGACGCGCCCATCGGCATTCGCGCCGTCAAGCGCTTCGTCACCGAGCGCCACGGGGTGGAGAGCGAGCGCTCCTTCGAGGAGATCCTCTCGGTGGTCGAGCGGCCCCGTCCCCCGTCCACCGAGCCGGGCAGGGTGGCGGTGATCGGGGCCGGTCCGGCGGGCCTCTCCTGCGCCCACGACCTCGCGTTGATGGGTCACCGGGTGACCGTGTTCGATTCGGCCCAGGTGGCCGGTGGCATGCTGCGGATGGGCATCCCCGAGTACCGGCTCCCCCGGGAGCTGATCCAGTGCGAGGTGGACTTCATCGAGTACCTGGGCGTGGACATCCGACTGGGGGTGGAGATCGGCCGGCAGGTGAGCTTCGAGGCCCTGGCCGCCGACCACGACGCGGTCTTCCTGGCCTGCGGCTGCCGCAAGGGCAGCGCCCTGCGGATCCCCGGCAACGAGCTGGCCGGCGTCGTCACCGCCATCGACTTCCTGGTGGCCGCGAACCTGGGGCAGCCCGTGGCCCTGGGCCAGCAGATCGCGGTGATCGGCGGCGGCAACACCGCGTTCGACGCCGCCCGGTCGGCCCGGCGGCTCGCCGGCACCCACGAGCCCGTGGAAGAGCACGACTACGTGGTCCTGGACACCGCGCTCGCGGCGGCCCGACGGCAACGGGAGGTGGGCGGCAGCAAGGTCTCGATCGTCTACCGCCGGAGCCAGGACGAGATGCCGGCCGACGACGTGGAGATCCACGAGGCCCTCGAGGAGGAGATCGAGATCCTGTTCCTCACCGGCCCCACCGAGGTGGTGGGCGAGGACGGGCGGGTGACGGGCCTGCGCTGCCAGCGCATGGAGCTGGGACCACCGGACGCCAGCGGCCGTCGCCGGCCCGAGGCGATCCCCGGATCCGAGTTCGTGCTGGACGTGGACACGGTGCTGGTGGCCACCGGCCAGTACGCCGACCTGTCCTTTCTGGGCGAGGACCACGGGATGGAGCTGAGCCCGTGGAACACCGTCGAGGTGGATCCCGGGACCCTGGCCACCTCCCGCCAGGGGATCTGGGCCGGCGGTGACGTGGCCTTCGGCCCGCGCATCGCCATCGACGCGGTGGCCGATGGTCGGCGAGCCGCCCTGGCCATCGACAGTCACCTGACGGGGCGCTCGGACGACCCGACCGCACTGGCGATCAAGGTCTTCGACAGCCACGGCTACGACCACCCCTTCTCCGCCGGGGACTACGACCGCATCACCCGGGAGCGCATCCCGACGATCCCGGTCACCCGTCGGACCCAGCAGGCCCAGGTCGAGGTCGGCTACACCGAGGAGCAGGCGCGGATGGAGGGCAGCCGCTGCCTGCACTGCTGGATCAACACGGTGTTCGACTCGCGGCGAATGGCGGGCTCCGAGTGCATCCAGTGCGGCGGCTGCGTGGACGTCTGTCCCGTGGACTGCATCGACCTGGTCAGCCTGCGCCGGGTCGCGCGGGACGCCGGGGGCGACAGCCCGGTCCTTCGATCGCCGGATGGTCGACCGCTGACGCTGCTGCCCCGGGCGGGAGCGGCCCTGATCAAGGACGAGACCACCTGTATCCGTTGTGGGCTCTGCGCCCGCCGGTGCCCGGTGGACTGCATCACCATGCAGGGCTGGTACGTGGACGGCGAACAGCCGGTCCTGGCCCTGTGCGAGCAGCGGCTCTGAACGGAGACGACGGAATGGGTCTGGTCGACGATCTGAGCGTACCGACACCCGACGAGGAGCTCTCCCGGCGCGCCGCTCTGGGCAAGCTGACCGGCCTGGCCCTGGTGGTGGCGGGTCTGGGTTCGGCGATCACCTCGCTGCGCTTCCTGCGGCCCAACGTGCTGTTCGAGCCGCCGACGCGGTTCAAGCTGGGCGCCCCCGAGTCGATCCCGACGGGGCAGCTGGTGGTCCTCGAGGACCTGCGGTTGTACGTGGCCCACACCCCGTCGGGATTCGTGGCCATGAGCGCCGAGTGTACACACCTGGGCTGCATGACCCGCTACCTGGCGGACGAGGGCCGCATCGTCTGTCCCTGCCACGGCTCGGCCTTCGACGCCGACGGCGTGGTGGCCGAGGGCCCGGCCCCGGCCCCCCTGCAGCGCTTCACCCTGACCCTGGAGTCCGGACAGCTGGTGGTCGACACCCGGCTGCCCGCCGACCCCGACTTCGCGCTGGTGGTGTGACCATGGCCGACCCCGCGATCGAGCGCGACCACGACGACCTGATCCGGCGCCCCAACCCCCTGGTCAACAACCGGGTGGTGCGCTCGGTGGTGCGCCACGGCTTCCCGGACAGCAATCGCAACCGGGCCCTGGCGGTGTTCACCAACTTCTTCTTGCACATCCACCCCGTGAAGGTCCGGCTGCGGGCCATCGCCCTGTCCCGCACCTGGTACCTGGGGGGCATCAGCGCGGTCCTGTTCGGGCTGCTGACCCTGACCGGTTTCTACCTGATGCTCTACTACCACCCGTCCGTACCCCGGGCGTACCACGACATGAAGGACCTGGAGTTCGTGGTCACCGCCGGTGGCTTCCTGCGCAACCTGCACCGCTGGGCCGCCCACGGCATGGTGGCGGCGGTCTTCCTGCACATGTTCCGGGTGTTCTACGCCGGCGCCTACAAGCCGCCCCGGGAGTTCAACTGGGTGCTCGGGGTGGTGCTGTGGGTGCTGACCATCCTGCTGAGCTACACCGGCTACCTGCTGCCCTGGGACCAGCTGGCCTACTGGGCGGTCACCGTCGGCACCCGGATGGCCAAGGCCACCCCGGTGTTCGGCAACGACATCTCGTTCCTGCTGCTGGGGGGCAACGCGGTGGACGAGAACACCCTGGTCCGCTTCTACGTCCTGCACTGCGTGGTGCTGCCGTCGGCGCTGGTGGCGGTGCTGGCGGTCCACATCTGGCGGGTGCGCAAGGACGGCGGCATCTACCTCCCCGACGAGAAGCGGACGACACGCAGCCCCGAGGTGACCGGGGACGGGGAGGCGAGCCCATGAGCGGACCGGCGACCGAGCGCCCCGATTTCCTCGTCGAGCAGGAGGACGACGCGGTGGCCGCACCCACCCGGCTGGCGGTGGTCCAGGAGCAGGCCAGCCCGCTGGTGGACGTGCACGACGAGCCGATGGTCATGACCTTCCCCCACCTGCTGGTCCGGGAGCTGATCACCATCATCGCGGTCACCCTGGCCTGCGTGGTCCTCGCCCTGCTGTTCGCCGCGCCGCTGGAGGAGCTGGCCAACCCGCTGCAGACCCCCAATCCCTCCAAGGCGCCCTGGTACTTCCTGGGGCTGCAGGAGCTGCTGCACTACTACCCGCCCTTCGTGGCCGGGGTGCTGATCCCGGGGGTGGTGGTGGCGGCGCTGGTGGTGATCCCCTACTTCAACGTCAACCTGGAGCGGGTGCCGTTCTGGGAGACGGCGCGGAGGACCAAGCTGGCTGCGGTGGCGGGCACCATCGTGGCCCTCAACCTGCTGCTCTACTTCCTGGCCAAGCATCCGGTCTGGCCGCTGATCGGCACCACGATCGCGGTCTCGATCCCGATGCTGCTGCCGGCGCTGGCGAATGCCAGTTCCGGGCCCATCCGCTGGCTGGCAACCCGCTCGCTGGCCTTCTGGGTCTTCACCTGGTTCGTGGTCGCCAACGTCGTACTGACGATCATCGGCGTCTACTTCCGCGGCCCCGGCTGGGCCTTCACCCTGCCGTGGGTGCACGGGGTGTACTAGCCATGGCGCGCCACCTCGCCCGGTCCCAAGCCAAGACCCTGTACCTGCTGCTGCGGGTGCTGGCCGGTCTGTCCCTGATCCTGCTGGGGGCGCTGGCCATCGCCCCGGCCCAGTCCCACTTCTCCGAGTGGCGGGCGATCCAGCAGGACTACAACCGCGAGGCCCTGGCCGCCGGTCTGGCTCCGATGGAGATCGGGATGCAGCAGATCTGGCGCGAAGAGCTGGAGATCGCCGACCGCTGCACCAGCTGTCACGTGGGCATGGGCGCGGCCACCCCGCTGCCCGACGGCGGCGCCCTGTTCGGCCGCCACCCCGAGGTGCACCACGACGTGGTCACCATGGGCTGCACCCCCTGCCACCGGGGCCAGGGCCGGGCCACCACCGCCGAGGCGGCCCACGGCCACGTGCACCACTGGACCGAGCCGATGCTGCCCGAGCACTTCGAGCAGGCGTCCTGTGGCGGGTGCCACGGAGACGCCGCCCGGGTCCACACCCTGGCCCTGGCAGAAGAGGGCGCCTACCTGTTCGAGCTGCACGGCTGCCGCGCCTGCCACGTGGTGGACGGGGACGGCGGCGACGTGGGCCCCGACCTGTCGGGGGTGGCGCTCAAGGGCTACGACCGGGACTGGCACGTCAGGCACCTGCGCGACCCGGTGGGCACGGTCGAGGGCAGCAAGATGATGTCCTTCGGGCACCTGCGCGACGACGAGATCGACGCCGTGGTGGACTACATGGATACCCTGGTCGGCGCGCCGAAGATGATGGCGGGCAAGGCGCTGGCCATGGAGCTGGGCTGCCGCGGCTGCCACGTGATCGGCGGGGTCGGCGGCGACGTCAGTGTGGACTTGACCGAAGCGGCCTCCACCTCCATGGAGGCCCGCGACTTCTCCGGCGTCGAGGGGGAGCACACCCTGGACAACTGGCACAGGGAGCACCTGCGCGATCCCATCCGGGTGGCGCCGGGTTCGGTGATGCCGGTCTACCTCCTGCCCCAGGAGCTGGAGGACGGGCTGATCACCTACATCCTCTCCCTGCGAGATCCCGGCGTTCCCCTGGAGGAGCTGCCCCCGCAGACCCGCCTGGTGCGGCTGCAGGGGGCGCGGGACTTCGAGGAGGACGGCGAGACCCTGTACGGCATGCTCTGCGCCAGCTGCCACGGGGCCGACGCCGAGGGGCTGGTCGTCGAGTCCCTGGACACCACCGTCCCGGCCATCGGCAACCCGGACATGCTGACCGTGGCCTCGGACGCCTACCTGCGGACGACCCTGGACGAGGGGCGGCCCGGGCGCAACATGCCCAGCTGGGGGCCTGGATCGGGGCTGAACGACGACGAGATCGACGAGCTGCTGGCCCACCTCCGCCTCGGCCTGGACGAACCGGCGGACGCGGACGGGGTGGTCGCGGCCGTGACGGGCGCGGACCCGGCCGACGGCGAGCGACGGTTCGCGAGCCGCTGCGCGGGCTGCCACGGCATGGACGCCGGTGGCACGGACCTGGGCCCCAGCCTGACCGCGCCCGAGCTGCTGTGGGCAGCCGACGACCGTTTCCTGGCGACAACGGTGATCGACGGCCGCCGGGGCACGGCGATGCCGGCCCACCCCGAGCTGGACGAGGACGCGATCGCCGGGGTCTTGGCCTGGCTCCGCACCGCAGATCCGGGCAACCCGGAGCGGTACCGCGCCGAGATGCGCGCCGAGATGCGCGTGGCCGACCCGGCGTCCTACACCGCCACGGGGTCGGCCGCGTACGGGGCCTACCTGTTCCTGTCGTCCTGTGCCGGCTGCCACGGCGAGAACGGTCTGGGCGGCCACGGTCCGGCCATCGCCGGCGGGGACTTCCTGCGCACGGCGTCCGACGGGTTCGTCGCCTCGACCATCCTGCTGGGCCGCAGCCAGCGGGCGATGAAGCCCTTCGGCCCCCACGGGATCACCCCGCTGGAGCGGCGGGAGATCGCCGACATCATCGTGTTCCTGCGCCAGCGGGCCGCGGACGGCGAGGAGCCGTCGGGCGCCACGGCACAGGGAAACACCGAGCTGGGCCGCGAGGCCTTCGCCGAGCTGTGCGCGGGCTGCCACGGGGAGCAGGCCGAGGGCCGCACAGGGCCGTCCCTGCACAACGCCGCCTTCCTGCGGGCGGCGTCCGACGGCTTCCTGCAGGCCACCATCGCCCGCGGCCGGGACTGGACCGCGATGCGGGCGTGGGCCGTGGGCGGCCTGGGCTTCGCCGAGCTGGAGCCCACCGAGATCAACGACATCGTCGCGTACATCCGCAGCGGAGAAGACGACTAGCGGGCTGTGCCCGCCGGAGGACCGAACGTATGAGACGTCGAAGCCGACGCAACTTCCTCAAGATGTCCCTGGCCGCGTCCGGGACCGTCGCCCTGGGCGGTGTGGTCGCCTGCGGAGGCGACAAGGGCCACGAGCTGCTCCAGTCCGACGCCACGCTCACGCCGGCGCCCGGGCGACAGGAGTTCCTCTCCCAGTGCCCCTACTGCGGCGTGGGCTGCGCCACGGTGATCCAGGCCGAGGGCGGCCGGATCGTGGGCATGGTGCCGGACCAGCAGAGCCCGGTGAACGCGGGCGTGCAGTGCATCAAGGGGCTGACTGCCTGGGAACCGACCTACGAGGACCGGCTGACCGCCTGCCTGGTGCGCAAGGACATGAGCGACCCGCTGACGGGCCACGTGTCGTCCACCAAGGGGCGTTTCGACGCGGACGTCTGGCGCGAGGTGTCCTACGAGGAGGCATCCCACATCGCCGCCGAGAAGATCGCCGCGATCGCCCGCAAGTTCGGCGGCAACTCGGTGGGCCTGTACGGCAGCGGCCAGCTGACCGTCGAGGGGCAATACCTGGAGAACAAGTTCATGAAGGGGGTGCTGGGCTCCAACACCATGGAGGCCAACGCCCGGATGTGCATGACGTCGGCGGTGACGGCCTACATCAAGTCGCTGGGATCGGACACGCCGCCGGGCTGCTACGAGGACATCGAGCTGGCCGACTTCATCTCCTTCTGGGGCCACAACCCCCGGGAGGCCCACCCGATCGTGTTCTGGCGGGCGGCCGACCACAAGAAGAAGAACGACATCCCGACCATGGTGGTCGACCCCCGGCGCACCGGCACCGTCCAGGGCTTCGAGGCCATCAACCCCGACAACAGCTACCACGCGTCGATCATCAACGCCGACATCGCCTTCCTCAACAGCATCGCCCACGTGCTGATCACCGAACACCCGGACGTGATCGCCTATGACCTGCTCGAGGAGCACGTGGAGGGCTGGCAGGATTACATCGCCGGCGTCAAGGCCCGCTACAGCCCCGAGCAGACCCGCTCGATGACCGGGCTCGAGCCGTCCTTCGTCCGCAAGATCGCCGGCCACTGGGCCGACGCCACCCGCAAGGGCCGCGCCCGCGGCACCGGCGGTGTGGTGACCTTCTGGGGCATCGGCTACAACCAGTCGATCCACGGCCAGCACAACGTCTGGAGCATCGTCAACCTGCACCTGCTGACCGGCAACATCGGCCGGCCCGGCGCCTGCCCGTTCTCGATGACCGGCCAGCCCAACGCCATGGGCGAGCGGCTCACCGGCGGCCTCACCAGCCGGCTGCCCTTCAACGAGGGCATCAAGAACGAGAGCCACCGCAACTGGATCGCCGACCAGTGGGGGGTCAGCCGCGAGCACCTGGCCCAGGTGGCCACCCAGTCCAACCCGGGCATGGCCGTGGGCATGATGGAGCGGGCGCTCAAGGAGGACGTGCACGCGTTCTTCCTGATCTACGCGACCCACATCGACCTGCCGGAGACCAAGACCCTGATCCGGCCGGCCCTGACCCGGACCTTCGTGGTCAGCCAGGACATCTACCGCCACGCCCCCAACCTGCTGTACTCGGACATCGTCTTCCCGGCCGCCACCTGGGGCGAGTGGGCCAGCGGCACCTACATCAACTCCGAGCGCCGGGTCTACGTGACCGACGGGCTGCAGAGCGCCCCGGTGATGACCGTCGACGGCGTGGAGCAGACCGACGAGCACGGCAACCCCCAGCGCTGCAAGCCCGACATGGACATCGTCATCGACAAGGCCATCGAGATCGCCGACCTGCTCGGGATGGACGGCCACGCGCTGTTCCCCTACAGCAAGCTCCCCAGCGGGATGTTCGACTCCGAGGAGGTCTTCCGCGAGTTCGTGACCGCCTCCAAGGACTCGGACGCGGACCTGTCCGGCCTGCTCGAGGTCGAGGCGCGCACCGGCGACACCCCCTACCAGCAGCTGCGCAACCTGCGGGGGATCCACTGGCCGGCGCCCACGATGGAGCTGGCACTCAAGGGCGGGGTCAAGCGCCGCTACATGTACCAGGAGCTGGGCTGGGAGGAGAAACCGTACGGGGCCTTCCGGCGCAAGGGAGGCAAGGCCCGGATGAAGCTGTGCGAGCAGGACTACCGGGGGCGGGAGGAGCACATCGCCAAGCTGGAGGGCTACGGGGTGGTCGAGGGGCTGTACACCATCGATCACATCGAGGACCTGGAGGCCATCCGTGACCGGGGCCTGACTCCGGAGATGCCGGACCTGCAGTACGCGGGAACGCCGGCCGGGTTGGTGCCCGACGACGCCTACCCCTTCTGGCTCAACCTGGGCATCGTCTACGAGCACTTCCACACCGCCAAGACCATCCGCGGGGCCACCACCCAGCGGCTGGTGCCCGAGCAGTACGTGGAGATCCACCCCACCGACGCGGCCAACTGGGCCATCAACGACGGCGACTGGGTGCGGGTGGAGACCCGGCGCGGCAGCTACGAGGGGCGGGCCTGCATCGACGGCGCTCGCTCCAAGGTTCGCCCCGCGAGGAACCATGTGCCCCAGGGCATGCTGTTCAGCCCCTGGAACCTGTCGGTGGCCGACTCGGCGGATCCGACGGAGAACCGCTGGCTGGTCAACGAGACCTCCCACCGGGGCTGGGACCCGGTCAGCGGTCAGGCCGACTTCAAGAAGCTCGCCGCCCGCATCCGCAAGGTGAGGTCCGCCTGAGCAAGACCTCCCGGCCCCCGCCGTCGCCCTCCAAGCTGGATGCAACGGCGTGCTCGCCACGCCGTGCTCATCCCGAGCCCCGTCTCGCCACCCGCCGCGAGGCCCTCAAGGGTGTCGGCGTCCTCGCCGCCCTCGGCCTGTTCACCCACGCCCGGCTGGGCAAGGTCGACTCCCACGTGGACCTGGCCACGGGCGACGGCACCCGCTACCTGCGCCCCCCCGGCGCCGTGGCCGAGGCCGCCTTCGCCGCCCGCTGCGTGCGCTGCCACAAGTGCGTCGAGGACTGCTCGAACCGCTGCATCCGCCTCGTGGGCGCCGAGGGACCCGCCGAGGCCCGGGGCACCCCCTACATCGTGCCCCGCGAGAAGGGCTGCACCCTGTGCATGAGGTGCAACCAGGGGTGCCCGTCCGGGGCGCTGGAGCCGGTGGACCCGGACGGGGAGCGGATCTGGGAGCAGGTGGCCATGGGCAAGGCCGCCATCGACACGAACATCTGCCACTCCCACAACGGCTACGTGTGCGGGGTGTGTATCCGGGCCTGCCCCCTGCAGGGGCTGGCCCTGGCCGCGGATCTGTGGGAGGTGCCGGTCCTGGATCCCGAGTACTGCGTCGGCTGTGGCCTGTGCGAGCAGGCCTGCTTCCACATGCCCCAGGCGATCCGGGTGACGGCGGCATGAGGGTCGTCGGTCGCCGCCTGCAGATCGTCCGCAGGGGTGTGCAGCTGGCGGTGCTGCTGGGGCTGGTGGCGATCCCCGTGCTGGCCCACTACGATAACCTGCGGGCCCAGCGCGACGAGGGGGGGATCGAGGGGCGCTGGGACGCGGCGCTGGTCCACCATTTCCTGGCCGAGGCCGAACACCCCGAACGGATCACCAACGCCGTGCGCGGATCCCTGTGGACCCTGCGGTTGGGCGAGTTCGTGATCTCCGATCCCCTGGCCGTGGTCGACTTTGCCGCCGCCTCCCGGGTGGTCCGCGACGCCTTCCTGCTCAGCGCGCTGATCCCCCTGCTGGCGAGCCTGCTGCTGGGCCGGGTGTTCTGCGGCTGGATCTGCCCGGCGGACCTGCTGTTCGAGTTCGGCAGCTGGGTGCGCCGCTGGGCGCGCATCGAGGGGGACCTGCCCTTCGCCCGCGGGCTCAAGTACGCCCTGCTGGCGGTGGGAGCCATCGCGGCGCTGGTGCTGGGGACCCAGGTGTTCGCCGAGGTCTACCCGCCCCGGCTGGTGGGCGGCGAGCTGTACCTGCTGGTCACCGTCGGCCTGCCCGGGGCCGGGGCCTGGTTCCTGCTGGCCTCGCTCACCTTCGAGATCTTCGTCTCCCGCCGCTTCTGGTGCCGCTACGCCTGTCCGGGCGGGGCCCTGTACTCCCTGCTGGGCCGGTGGCGGGTGCTTCGGCTGGAGGTGGACGAGGCCGCATGCACCCGCTGCGGCAAGTGCGGGCCCGCCTGCGAGTTCGGGCTCGATCCGGAGAACGGCCACTTCGGCCGCGAGTGCAACAACTGTGGCCTGTGCGTCGGCGCCTGCAAACCCGACGCCCTGCGCTGGTCCGTCGGCTGGCGGCCCGCGGACGGGCGGGACGTGATCCGAACAGGGGAACTGCAACGACCATGAGACAGGGCACCGATGAACCGAAGACGATTCCTGGGAACCCTGGGGCGGCTGGCCCAGGGGGCCGCGGCGGGCGCCATCGGGCTGTCGGCCTGCACGGCCCTGCGGGCGGGCCTCGGGCGCACCGAGCCCGCGCCCCCCGGGCAGCACCCCTTGCGCCCGCCTGGGGCAATGGCCGAGCCGGCGTTCCGGGCGGCCTGCGTCCGCTGCACCCTGTGTGCGGAGGCCTGCCACGTGGGGGCGATCCGCTTCCCGGGACGGATCGTGGGAGCCCAGTCTCCGCTGCCGCGCGGTCCGGGATCCATCCGGGGGGATGGGGTTGCAGCTCCTGTCTGGAGTGCCCGCGACACCCCCTACGTGCTGCCCTGGGACACGGCCTGCAACCTGTGCATGCGCTGCGGGGAGGCGTGCCCGACCGGTGCGCTGCAGCCCATCGATCCGGCGTGGGAGGTGGTGGCCGAGCGGGTGCGGATGGGCACCGCGGTCATCGACCGCAAGATCTGCCTGCCGTGGAACCGGCTCAGCTGGTGCGGTGCCTGCCTGACGATCTGCCCCTACCGGGAGCGGGCGATCACCGTCGATCACCAGAACCGGCCGACCATCCACCCGGAGCACTGCGTGGGCTGCGGGCTGTGCGTCGAGGTCTGTCCAATCCGGCACAAGGCCGTGATGGTGGTGCCGCCGTTCGCCCCGGACCGGGGAGAGGTGCGCGCCGAATGAGCCGAATTCTGCTGTTGCTGGCGCTGTTGCTGGCGGTGCCCTCGCCCCTGGCCCGGGCCCACCACATCCTGGGCATCCCCCACTACGCCTACTCCGACGAGTACCCCCAGACCCCCTTCGTCGAGGTCATGGCCCAGGTGGGGTCGAAGGACCTGGACTTCACCTACTACCCGGGCATCCCCGATCCGGGCGACCGGCTGCGGTTCAAGCTCTATGTCCGCGATCGGGAGACCGGCGAGCCGTACACCGAGCCGCTGACCGTCGTGTACGCCCGCAAGAGCTTCTTCGGCGGCAGCGAGGCGATCCACGGGCCGGTGGAGATCCGCCCGGGGGTGGGGCCCGAGGCCAACGACTTCAAATTCTTCTTCACCTTCGAGGACGCCGAGGCCTACGAGGTGCGGGTCGCGGTGCCCAACGGCGACGACGTCGAGGTGGTGCCCTTCCCGGTGACCATCGGTCAGACCGACAGCCGGCCCTTGCTGCTGGCGGCGGCGGGGACCGTGGGCATCGCGGTGGTGGCGGTGGCCCTGATCAAGCGGCGGCGCGCGGCGCGGCCGGCCACCCAGCTGCGCCGGGGAGAGGCCCACCCGTGAGCTGCTGTCCCGAGCATGGCGCCGAGGTCGCGGCGGCGGTCGCGGTCGAGGGCGGTGCGGCCGCGAAGTCGGCACTGCCGATGGCCTGCCACACCATGACCGGGCTGCCCGACGGACTGTTCTACGGCGCCCTCGCCGGTGCGGCCGCGCTCAGCGTCGTCGCCCTGGTCGCCCGGGCCTGGTTGGCAGGGGGCACCCGCAGCGGCTGGCGATTCGAGCTGACCGCCCTGCGCCCGGTGCGGGCGCTGGTGGGCAAGCGCTGGTTCCAGTTCGCCCTGCAGGTGCCGCTGGTGGGCGCCCTGGGCCTGATCCTCTACGCGGGCTTCTTCGGCACGCCGGTGCCCGAGCGCAACGCGGCCACCCTGATCACCTGGACCCTGTGGTGGACCCTGCTGATCCTCGACATCCTGCTGCTGGGGCGGATGTGGTGCCTGGTCTGCCCCTGGGACGCCATCGCCAGCTGGATCCGCCGGCTGGCGTTCTGGCGGCGGACCGACGAGCCCCTGTCCCTGGACCTGCCCTGGCCCCGCTGGCTGCGCAACGTCTACCCGGCCACCGTGCTGTTCATCGGCCTGACCTGGCTCGAGCTGGGCTGGGGGGTGACCATGAGCCCCCGGTCCACCGCCGGGCTGGGGCTGCTGATGGTGGTGCTGGCCGTGCTGCCGGCCCTGATCTTCGAGCGCAAGTCGTTCTGCCGCTACGTGTGCCTGGTGGGCCGGATCTGCGGGCTGTACAGCATGCTGGCGCCGGTGGAGCTGAGGGCCAAGGACCGCAAGGTCTGCGGCAGCTGCGAGGGTCGCGACTGCCTGGAGGGCAACGAGAACGGCTACCCCTGCCCCACCGGCCAGTTCCTGGGCACCATGGACAGCAACGCCTACTGCACGGTCTGCACCGAGTGCGTCAAGACCTGCCCCCACGACAACGTGGCGGTCAATCTGCGGCCCTGGGCCGCGGACCTGTCCCGCCTGCGCCGGCCCCGACGGGACGAGGCGATCCTGGCGCTGGTGATGCTGTCGATGACGTCCTTCCACGGGCTGACGATGACCCCGATCTGGACGGAACTGACCGCCTGGCTGCAGGGGGTCGCGGACGTGACCTACCTGCCGGCGTTCTCGGTGGGCATGGCCGCGATCCTGGTGGTGCCCGGGGCCCTGTACCTGCAGGCCAACGCGGTGGCCACCGGCCTCGGTTCCCGCCCGGGGGGCGGACGAATGGACGGCTTCTGGCGCACCGCCAGCACCTACGCCTATCCGCTGGTGGCCGTGGCGCTGATGTACCACCTGGCCCACAACGCCGGGCACTTCCTGGTGGAGGCGGGCGCGGTGATCCCGATGATCTCCGACCCCTTCGGCCGGGGCTGGGACCTGTTCGGCACCTCGGGGTTCCACGTGCACGCCTTCGCCTCGATGCCCGTGATCTGGGGCATCCAGGTCGTCCTGGTGCTCATCGGTCACTTCTGGGCGGTCCGGGCCACCGAGCGTGCCCACCGCTCCCTGGCCGCGGCCCGCAAGCGGCCGGTCCCCCTGCGGGCCCGGCTGGTCACCACCGGCTTCCTGCTGGCCTGCACCGCCGCCAACCTCTGGCTGCTGGCCCAGCCGATGGAGATGCGGACGAAGATGTGATGGAGACCGTCACCCGCCGCAACCTGCTTACCTTCTGGCGCCGGGACCTCTGCCCGGTGGAGGTCTTCCCGGCCCGCTGCTTCTCCGTGGCCGGCCAGCCCTGCGACTACTGCGTCACGGCCTGCGAGACCGGCGCTGTGTGGCTGGACGACACCGGCCGCCCCCGGGTCGACGGGTCCCGCTGCGACGGTTGCGGCCAGTGCGAGTTCCTGTGCCCCGCCCCCACCCCCGCGATCCGGGTGATCGCGGGGATCGATTGATCGCGAACAACCGCGAGGAGGAGGACAACCATGGACGCCATCGGCGTACTGATCGAAGAGCATGTCGTCATCAAGGGATTCATCGAGGCCCTCAACGCAGCCGAGCGCAAGCTGGAGGCCGGCGAACGGATCCCCGCGGAGTTCCTCCGTGGAATGGTCGAGTTCGCCCGTGAATTCGTGGACCGATACCACCACGGCAAGGAAGAGACCCAGGTGTTCGTGCGGGTGGCCCAGCTCCAGGCCGGCGAGTTCGACGGCGCGCTGGACGCGCTGCGCCAGCAGCACGAGCACGGCCGCGATCACATCGCCGCCATCGCGGCCTCCATCGACGGCTACGATGCCGGGGATCCGCTCAAGGACGCCGACGTGCTCGAGCACCTGGCGGCGTACGCGTCCATGTTGCGGCTCCACATCCACCGGGAGGACCATGTGTTCTTCCCCATGGCACGCATGCACCTCGACGAATCCGAGAACGCGGCGCTGCTCAAGAGCTTCGAGAGGGAGGCAACCGCCTTCCCCGAGACCTTCGTCGAAGACTGCCACGCTCTGGTCCAGCACATCCGCGCCCTGATCTGAGCCATCCACGCTGGGGGTGTGGGTTTTCGCCCGTCCAGCGATCCAGCGATCCAGCGAGATCACGTCCGGAGCCCGGACGGGCCTTCCCCGCCGACTGGTCAATCCCTACGTTTTCGATGACAATTCCGCGTCCTCGGTCCAGGAGCATGCGATGGGTCGGTTCCTCGTCTGGGTCTGCTGGGTTCTTGCCGGAATCGGCGTCGCCGCTCCGGGTGTGGCCGCCGAGCGGCTTCGCCTGGCCACCACCACGTCCACCGAGAACTCGGGCCTGCTGACCGGCCTGCTCCCCCACTTCGAGGCCACCTGCAACTGCAAGGTGGACGTGATCGCGGTGGGTACCGGACAGGCGCTCGAGCTGGGCGAACGAGGGGACGTGGACCTGGTGATGGTCCACGCGCCTGACCTGGAACGGGCCTGGGTAGGCGAGGGACACGGGGTGGACCGGCGCACCTTCATGCGCAACGACTTCGTGGTGTTGGGGCCGGTGGAGGATCCCGCGAACATCCGGGGAGGCGCGGACGGGGCCGCGGCGCTCGAGCGGATCCTGGAGAGCGGCGCGACCTTCGTCTCCCGCGGCGACCAGTCCGGGACCCATCACCGGGAGCGGGCCCTGTGGTCGGCCGCCGGAGTCGAGCCCAGAGGCGACGGCTACCTGGAGGCGGGCCAGGGCATGGGCGCGGTGCTGGTGATCGCGAACGAGAAGCGCGGCTACACCCTGGCTGACCGGGGCACCTGGTTGGCGCGCAAGCACCAGCTGGACCTAGCGGTGCTGGTGGAGGGCGACCCCGACCTGGCCAATCCCTACTCGGTGATGGCGGTGAATCCCGAACGCCATCCCCACGTGAAGATCGCCCTGGCCAGGCGGCTGATGGACTGGCTGTGCGGCGCCGACGCCCAGGCGCGCATCGCTGCCTTCCGGGTGGAGGGGGAGACCCTGTTCGTGCCACTACTGGCGGAGGAGGCCGACTAGCGAGTGGACGACCTGGGCCGAGCGCTGTGGACCGCCCTCGGGCTGATCGCCACGGCGGACGCCGACGTGGTGGCTGCGGTCTGGGCATCCCTGCGCTTCTCGCTTGCGTCCACCCTCCTGGCTTCCCTGCTCGGCGTGCCCCTGGGCGCGGCGCTGGCCACGGTCCGCTTTCGCGGGCGGCAGACCCTGATCGCGCTGTCCAACACCCTGCTGGCCCTGCCCACGGTGGTGGTGGGGCTGACGGTCTACGCCCTGATCTCGCGCCAGGGACCCGCGGGGGGACTGGGACTGCTGTTCACCCCCTACGCGGTGATCCTGGGCCAGACCGTGCTGATCCTGCCGATCACCGTCGCCCTGTCCCGCGCGGCGGTGGCCTCCGTCCCCGCCGTGTACGCCGAGACCGCCCGGACGCTGGGCGCCGGTCCGTGGCGGACCACCGGGGCCGTGCTCCGGGAGGCGCGGGAGGGGGTGCTGGCCGCCTGCGGGACCGCCTTCGGGCGCGTGATCGGCGAGGTGGGGGTCTCGATGATGCTCGGCGGCAACATCGCCGGGTACACGCGAACCATGACCACGGTGATCGCCCTGGAGACCAGCAAGGGGGCCTTCGAGCTGGCGCTGGCGCTGGGGATCGTTCTGCTGGTGGCGGCGTTCGCGGTGAACCTGGCCGTGCGGGCCTGGGGGGGAGGGACGCGATGAGCGACGCTCCGGCCTTCCGGGTGCGCGGCCTGCGGCACAGCTACGGCAACGGGACCGCCCTGGAGCTCCCCGACCTGGAACTCGGGGCGGGCGCCGTCCACGCCGTCCTGGGCCCCAACGGCGCCGGCAAGTCGACCCTGCTGCACGTCCTGGCCCTGCTGCTGCCCCCCACCGCCGGTCAGGTGGAGATCCTGGGTTCGACGGCCTACCCGCGCCCCTCGAACGGCGACGACCTGCTCGCCCTGCGGCGCCGGGTGACGCTGATTCACCAGCGGCCGGTGCTGCTGTCCACCGACGTGGCGGGGAACGTGGCGTTCGGCCTGCGGGCCCGCGGACTGGCCCGGGACGAGGTGCAGCGCCGGGTCGCCGACGCCCTGGCGAGGGTCGGACTGACCGGATTCGAGGGGCGACGGGAGCTGTCCGGCGGCGAGGTGCAGCGGGTGGTGATCGCCAGGGCCCTGGTCCTGGCCACGCCGGTCCTGCTGCTGGACGAGCCCCTGTCCTACCTGGACGAGGACGCGCGGCCGCTGCTGGAGGCGCTCATCGGCGAGCGGCGAGCCGCGGGGGCCACGGTGGTGATGGCCACCCACGACGCCGGGTTCGCCGACTCGGTGGCTGATCGGCGGCTCACGCTGCAAAATGGGCGGCTGGCATGAGCGTCTCCTTCCCCGGACCCATGGCACGGCCGGCGCGCGCGGCGACCTTCGCGCTGTCCGCCCTGCTGCTGTTCGCCACCGGCTGCCCGGCGTCGGTGTCGGTCTCGGAGGTGGACTCCTTCGGACCGGTGGCGTCCGCGGTCTGGCTCCAGGCCAGCTACCGGGGCGGGACCCAGGACCTGGTGATCCTGTCGGAGACCCCGTCGCTGTGCTCGAAGCTGAAGCGCGACCTGCAGGCCTACGACGACCTGCTGTACGACTACGCCCACCACGACGATCCCTGCGCCGCCGCCGCCGACTTCTACGGGGACGTCGCCGACCTGGTGGCGCCCTACGAGCGCCCCGGACGCAGCCAGCTGATCCTCGAAGTCTGGGGGGCCGACGGGCCCGGGATGCCGCTGTCGGAGGGCAGCTGGGTCCACGACGGGGACCACGTGCTCGAGGTCTGGCTCGACCACTTCCGGGAGAACCCTGCGACCGTGGCCCAGCGGCTGTGGTCCGACGGGGCCTGCTCGACCGACTTCGAGGCCGTCGAGGCCGCCGTGGATCGGTGGTACCTGGCGTCGGGCGAGCTGACCCTGGAGCAGCCCGGAGACCGCCGGCTGAAGGGCACCCTGTCCGGTGGCCTGGCCGACGAGCTGGGCGAGCCAGCCGGGATCCTGGAGGCCTCCTTCACTGCCCGCGCCTGCCCCGTAGAGCTCGACTCCGACGCCCTCTACCTCTTCCACTTCTGACCCGCACACCGACTCGCACCGGGGGCGCGACAACCGCACCGGATCGGGTACCCTGTGTTTCCCCGGGGGAGCAGGGGTGCCACGAGGAGGCCGCGATGTCGACGACCGTCGAGGTGTCCTGGGAAATCGTCCGCGGCGATGGTCCCCTGGTCGCCGTGGCCCTGCACGCCGGTCACCGGGTCGACCCGGCCATCGAGTCCCACATGGCCGCCGACGAGCTCACCCGCCTGCGGGAAGAGGATCCCTACACCGATCGCTGGGCGCCCGTGGGGGACCACCAGGTCGTCGTCCACACCTCCCGCTTCCAGATCGACATGAACCGCCCCCACGAGCTGGCGATCTACGCCGGACCCGAGCATGCCTGGGGCATCGACGTCTGGAAGGAACCCCTCCCGGACGACCTGCGGGCCGCCGTCATCGCCACCCACGACCGGTTCTACGGCCAGGTGCAGGCCCTGCTGGACGATCTGGTGGAGGAGCACGGCCGCATCGTCGTGTTCGACCTGCACTCCTACTGCCACCGCCGGGGCGGCCCCGAGGCCCCGGTGGACGACCCCGCGCTCAACCCCGACATCAACCTGTGCACCAAGACCCTCGACCTGTCCCACTGGCGCCCGCTGGTGGACACCGTCGAGAACGCCATGCGCGCCCACGGCGCCGGCCGCTACACCCTGGACGTGCGCCGGGACGTCAAGTTCACCGGCGGCCGCTTCGTCCGCTGGGTCAACGACCACTACGGTCCGCGGGCCTGCGGCCTCCAGGTCGAGGTCAAGAAGACCTTCATGGACGAGTGGACCGGCGCCCTGGACCTGGAGCGCCACGCGGCCATCGGGGGGGCAATCGAGGTGGCGGCGCAGGCTGCGCGCGGGTGGTTCGCAACCCCCTAGTCCGCAGATTTCGCTCACTTCCGCCGTTCAATAAAAGAATTCCGACCCCGAATTCCCCCCTCCTGCTTGACACCTGATTTCCAAACAGGTAAACCGGAGTCGTTATACCGCAAAAGGGATGGGTCACGATGAGTGCTTCCTCGGCCGGGACGGGGCACGGCGTAGACAGCCGGCGCTCCAAAGTCCATGAAATCTGTCGACACAGCTGGGCTTCCCGCGGGGGTCGGTCATGAGTGATCACGCCGGTTCCTGGGACGACGACCGGGACGGCGGGCTGGACCGCCGGTCCCTGCTGACCAACGGGCTGATGCTGCTGGGCCTGGGCCTGAGCTACACCACGGCCTTCGGGTATGGGGTGCGCTACCTGCTGCCCGCCGACCGCTCGATCGTCCAGCGGCTGCTGGTGGGGCTCAAATCGGAGATGCCCCCGGGCAGCGCCACCGGGTTCACCACACCGGCGGGGCAGACCATCAACGTGGTCCACGCCCCCACCGGCTTCCTGGCCCTGTCCGACGTCTGCCCCCACCTGGGCTGCAAGGTCCACTGGGACGCCAACAACAGCGAGTTCATCTGCCCCTGCCACGACGGGCACTTCGACTCCGAGGGCAATCCGACCATGGGTCCGCCCAAGGACATGGAGGCGGGGCTGTCGCGCTTCGAGGTGGTCGAGGACGGCGACCTGGTCTTCCTGGATCTGAAGGTGACGACATGAGCGGCTGGCGGCGCGACGTCACCGAGTGGCTGCAGATCCAGTTCCCGATCCGCTGGGAGACCATCAACTCCAGCCTCAACGAGCCGGTCCCCAACCATCTCAAGAAGTGGTGGTGGTGCATCGGCGGCATCCCTGCCTACCTGTTTGTGGTGCTGCTGGTCACCGGGATCGCGCTGACCTTCTACTACGTGCCCGATCCGGATCGGGCCTACGACAGCGTCTCTCGGATCACCCACGAGGTGCCCTTCGGCTGGTATGTGCGCGGGCTGCACAAGTGGTCGGCCACCTTCATGATCATCTCGGTGGTGCTGCACGTACTGCGGGTGTTCTTCACCACCTCGTACCGGCGGCCCCGCGAGCTGACCTGGATCACCGGCGCCTTCTTGCTGTTCATCACCCTGGGGTTCGCCTTCACCGGGTACTCGCTGGTGTACGAGCAGCTGTCGTACTGGGGCATCACGGTGGCGGCCAACATGACCGCGGTGGTGCCGGTGGTGGGGCCGTTGCTGGCCGACTTCATGCGGGGCGGGGAGACCCTGAGCGAGGACACGCTGACGCGGTTCTTCGTCTTCCACGTCGGGGTGATGCCCTTCTTGCTGAGCACCTTCCTGATCCTGCACATCGTGCAGATCCGCCTCCACGGGGTCACCGAGCTGCACTTCGAGGACGAGAAGCCGGGCGCGTCCCAGCACTTCCGCTTCTTCCCGGACCACGTGCTCACCGAGCTGATCATCGGCGTCGGTCTGATGATCCTGCTGTCGGCGTTCACGGTGATCTTCCCGGCGGGGCTGCACGAAAAGGCCGACCCCCTGGTGACGCCTCCGCACATCAAGCCGGAGTGGTACTTCTACTTCGCCTTCCGCTGGCTGAAGCTCACGGGCCTGGGTGTGGCCATCTTCACGATGGCCATCGGCGGGGTCGCCTTCGTCGCCTGGCCCTTCGTCGACAAGGTGCTCTCCCGCTTCACCACCCGCGAGGTGGCGATCCCCATCGGCATCGTCGGCTTCGTCGCCGTGCTCGCGCTGACCGTGTGGGAAGTGGTGGCCCACTGAGGGCCGACAAGGAAATCAACGGAGGAATACCGCCGTGTCACTGAACTTCAAGCGGATCATCGTCGCCCTGCTCTCGATGCTCTTCCTGGTGGCCCTGCTGATCGTGGCCTGGATGGAGGGACTCAAGGAGCGGGTGGCGCAGGAGCCGGAGCCGGCATTGCTCGGGGTCAACAAGGACTGCTTCGAGTGCCACGAGGAGAAGAGTCCGGCGATCACGGACCAGTGGGCCCACTCGACCCACGCCGAGGTGGGGGTGGGCTGCTACGACTGCCACCAGGCCGAGGAATCGGACGCGGACCACTGGTACCACGAGGGCCAGCGCATCGCGACACTGGTCACGCCTGCCGACTGCGGCCGCTGCCATCCGGACATCGCGTCGGAGTTCCAGGAGAGCCACCACGCCGCCGCGGGTCAGATCCTCGGCTCGCTGGACAACCTGCTGGGCGAGGTGGTCGAGGGCACGCCGGTGGCCAACGCGGGCTGCCAGCAGTGCCACGGCTCGGTCGTCGCGTTCCGTACCGACCCGGACACGGGCGAGGTGGTCAAGGACGAGGACGGCAAGCCGGTGCTGGACGACCACACCTGGCCCAACTCGGGCATCGGCCGGATCAACCCCGACGGCTCCAACGGCACCTGCTCGGCCTGCCACTCGCGCCACCGCTTCGACATCGAGATGGCGCGGCGCCCCGACAACTGCGGCAAGTGCCACCTGGGGCCCGACCACCCCCAGAAGGAGATCTACGAGGAGTCCAAGCACGGCATCGCCTTCGTCACCGCCGAGGGGCAGGACCTGATGAACATGAGCGCGGACGAGTGGGTCGTGGGCGACGACTACTCCGCCGCCCCCACCTGCGCCACCTGCCACATGAGCGCCACTTCCAACCAGCCGGTGACCCATGACCCCGGCGACCGCATCAGCTGGACCCTGCGGCCGGCGGTCTCCAAGCGCCAGGAGGCGTGGGAGGAGAAGAAGCGGTCGATGCAGGACGTCTGCCTCAACTGCCACACCCAGGACTGGGTCCGGGGCCACTACGCCCAGTACGACCGGGTGGTCGAGCTGTACAACGACAAGTTCGCCATCCCCTCCCAGAAGATCATGGACGCCCTGCGCGCCGACGGCCTGCTCAGCGAGACCCCCTTCGACGAGGAGCTGGAGTGGATCTTCTTCTACCTGTGGCACCACGAGGGCCGGCGGACGCGGATGGGCGCCTCGATGATGGGCCCGGACTACACCCAGTGGCACGGCATGTTCGAGGTCGCCGAGCGCTTCTACATGGAGTTCATCCCCGAGGCACGGCACCTGGCCGAGGGACACCCGGCGTCCACCGCGGCCATCGACGAGGTGATGGCCATGGATCAGCACGGCTGGGTCAACGGCCTGGACCCGGACGAGGCCGCCCAGATCCGGTCCTTCTACTCGGACCGCTACGGCCAGGAGAAGGGGCACTGACGATGCCGATGATCGGGTCGCTGGTGGTCCACGCAAACCCCGGAAGTGAGCTGGCCGTGTTGCACCGGCTGGGCACCCTGGACGGGGTGGCCGTGGTGGGCAGCAAGGGTCGCGCCCTGGCGGTCGTGCTGGAAGCAGACAACTCCAAGCAGCAGGTCTCCCGGCACAAGGAGATCGCCCGCTGGCCCGACGTCGAGCAGGCGCTGGTCGTATTTTCCGCCGAAGACCAGGGCCGGGACGACGAGGTGGAACGATGAGCCTCTCGAGACGGAACTTCCTGCGCAATGCAGCGGCGTCCGCGGCCGTGGCCTCCCTGGCCGGCTGCGCCACCACCGAGGCGGTGCGGACCCTGGACGACGAGCTGACCTGGGGCAAGGCCCCCTGCCGCTACTGCGGCACCGGCTGCGGCGTGCTGGTGGGCGTGCGCAACGGCCGGGTCGAGGCGGTCACCGGCGACCCGGCGTGCCCGGTCAACAAGGGCACCCTGTGCGCCAAGGGCTACCACCTGCCGGCGATGCTGTACGGCGAGGACCGGCTGACCCACCCCATGCTCCGCGACGGCGACTCCTACCGGCAGATCTCGTGGGACGAGGCGCTGGACATCGTCGCGGACAAGTTCAAGACCACCCTGGATCAGCACGGCCCCGACGCGGTGGCGATCTACGGCTCGGGCCAGTGGACGGTCCAAGAGGGCTACGCCGCCAACAAGTGGTTCAAGGGCGCGATGCGGTCGAACAACATCGATCCCAACGCCCGGCTGTGCATGGCGTCGGCGGTGGTGGCCTTCTACACGACGTTCGGCGCCGACGAACCCATGGGCTGCTACGACGACCTGGACAAGGCCGACACCTTCGTGCTGTGGGGCAACAACATGGCCGAGATGCACCCGGTGTTGTTCAGCCGGGTGCTGGCGCGCAAGAAGGCCGCCGGTCACGTCAAGATCTTCGACATCACCACCCGCCGGACCCAGACCAGCGAGTACGCGGACGAGGTGTTGATGATGAAGCCCCAGGGGGACCTGGCCATCGCCAACGGCATCTGCCGCTACCTGGTGGCCAACGGCGTCGTCGACCGGGACATGGTCGACAACCACTGCGTGATCAAGACCGGCAAGACCAACCCGGGCTACGGTACCGAGGACCACTTCAAGTTCAAGGAGGAGGCCCGGGGCCTGAGCTGGGACGAGTTCGTGGCGGCGGTGGATCCCTATACCCCCGAGCACGTGGAGGAGTTGTCCGGCGTGCCCGCCCGGCAGCTGGTGCTGCTGGCGAAGCAGTTCGCCGCCAACCACACCAAGGTGGTCTCCACCTGGTGTATGGGCATGAACCAGCACGTGCGCGGCACCTGGATCAACCAGCTGGTCTACGCGGTGCACCTGCTGTCAGGCAAGATCGGCGTGCCCGGGTCCAACCCCTTCTCGCTGACCGGCCAGCCCAGCGCCTGCGGCACCGTGCGCGAGGTGGGCACCCTGGCCCACGCCCTGCCCGGCGGCCGCAACGTCAAGACCGAGGCCCACCGTCAGAAAGCCGAGGAGATCTGGGGCCTGGAGCCAGGGACCATCAATCCCAAACCGGGTGCCCACACCATGGCCATGTTCCGGGCCATGGACCGGGGCGAGATCAAGGTGATGTGGGTCCAGGTGACCAACCCCTACGTCACCCTCCCCCACCTCAACCGCTACCGCAACGGCAAGCGGGAGCGCCCCGACGACAGCTTCCTGATCGTGTCCGACATCTACCCGACCCCGACCACCGAGCTCGCCGACCTGATCCTGCCGTCGGCAGGCTGGGTCGAGAAGGCGGGCATGTTCGGCAACACCGAGCGCCGGACCCAGCAGTGGGACAAGCTGGCCGAGCCCCCCGGAGAGGCGAAGCCCGACGTCTGGCAGACCGTCGAGGTGGCCCGGCGGATGGGGTACACGGAGCTGTTCCCCGAGGTCGAGGACCTGGAGAAGCACCTCTTCGAGGAGTACCGGCTGTTCACCCTGGGCGCCGGCAAGGATCTGGCGGACTACGAGACCTACCGCCAGGTGCCGGGGCTGCGCTGGCCGGTGGTGGACGGGCGGGAGACCCCGTATCGCTACATCGCGCCCTACGACCCCTACGCCGATCCCGACAAGCGCATCGACTTCTACTCGGCCAAGAAGACCGGAGGGAGGGCGGTGATCTGGCAGCGGCCCTGGGAGCCGGCGGCCGAGGAGCCGGACGCCGAGTACCCCTTCTGGTTGTGCACCGGCCGGGTGCTGGAGCACTGGCACTCCGGATCCATGACGAGGCGCGTCAAGGAGCTGCACCGGGCGGTGCCGTCGGCGTACGTGGAGATCGGACGGGCCGACGCCTCGGAGATGGGCATCCTCGACGGGGCCAGGGTGAGGCTGACCACCCGCCGAGGCTCCCTCGAGATGGAGGCGCGGGTCGGCGGCCGGGGGGAGCCGGCCAAGGGCAACGTCTTCGTCCCCTTCTTCGACGAGAGCCTCCCCATCAACGACCTGACCCTGGACGCCTTCTGTCCCATGTCCAAGGAACCGGACTACAAGAAGTGCGCCGTCAAGGTGGAGCGGGCGTGACCATGCGGGGCTTCCCTTTCCCCAGCGGTTTCACCTCCGTGTTCGCAGGGCTGCTGCCCCTCGCCTTGGCGGCGTGCGACACCGCCCCCCCCGAGCGGCCCGACGCCGTTCCCCTGGCCCACAACCGCCTGTACAGCGGCGCCCCGCCGACCATCCCCCACGAGGTGGACGGGCTGGGGCGACACGACTGCCTGGACTGCCACCTCGAGGGCGACGCGATGTCCGACGGGAATCAGGCCAAGGCCACGCCCCACCCCGAGCTGGAGCGCTGCCAGCAGTGCCACGTGGCCACCAATACGTCGGAGCTGTTCGTGGGCAGCGACTACGAGGGGGGGTGGTCCTACCCCCTCGGCACGGTCGGCCAGCCCATGGGGCCACCGCTGATCCCCCATCCGATGACCCTGCGGGAGAACTGCCTCGGCTGCCACGGCGAGGACGCCAGCGAACCCGCCCTGCGCACCACTCATCCGGAGCGGGTGCGATGCGAGCAGTGCCACGTCCCGGCCCACGAGGGGTGGCCGGGTCCCCGACCCCACGGGAGTTGACCCATGAACTGGATACCGTCAAAGACCAAGCTGTGCCTGCTGGCCGTCGCGACCTTCGCGCTGGCCCTGATCCCGGTGCTCGAGACGAGCGCCGACGAGCCCGAGGCCAAGGCGCCGCCGCCGGTGACCTTCCACCCGTCGGTGCAGGAGCGGGCCCGCTTCGAACTGCTGCCGGACAAGACGTTCTCCGGGGACGGCGCGGGTTCATGGCGGATCGCCAACCGGGCCCGGCTGGGCCTGGAGGCCCGCTTCGGCGGCCACGTGTCGGTGTTCGTGCAGGTCCAGGACGTGCGCACCTGGGGCTCGGAGTACAACGCCAAGAACCTGGGCGAGGGCACCCTGTTCGACTGGGTCGCCGACGGGCTGGACATGCACCAGGCCTGGGGCCAGGTGAACATCCCCGGCGCCAAGGCCCAGCTGCGCATCGGCCGTCAGGAGATCGCGTGGCACGGCCAGCGCCTGATCGGCTCGGTGCTGTGGGCCCACCAGGGACGATCCTTCGACGCGGTCCGATTCTCGGGGGAGCCGGGCAAGGTGGGATTCGACGTCTTCTACGCGGTACTGCTCAACCGCCCCGTGTCGTCGATGGACACCTTCAACCGCTGGGAGGACGGCCACCTCGTGGCCCTGCGCGCCGGGCCGAGGCTGGGGGATCCGCTGACCCTCGACGGCGTGTTCATCGCCAACGTCGACCAGGGGACCGACCGCTTCCTGGCCACCTTCGGCGCCCACGCCAAGGGCAAGGCGGGGGCCTTCTCCTACGAGGTCGAGGGCTATGGCCAGGCGGGCGAGACCGAGACCACGACCACCCTGGCCTACCTCGTGGGTGTCCGCGCCGGGGCCACCATCGCCGGCGGCCCCAATCCCTACATCGGCGGCGGATTCGACCTGGTGTCCGGGGACAAGGATCCCACCGATGACGTGGTGCGAGCCTTCGACACCCTGTACGCCACCAACCACAAGTTCTACGGACACCTGGACGCCTACCTGGCCCTGCCGGTCCACACCCGGGGCGCGGGGCTGATCGACGGTCAGCTCAACACGAAGTTCAAGCTGTGCGAGAAGGCAGGGTTGGCCTTCGACGCCCACGTGTTCGCCAGCGCCTCCCCCGCGGACGGGGACGAGGCCTTCCACGGCATCGAGCTCGATCTGAACGGCAAGTTCAAGCCATGGAAGCCGCTGACACTGTCGGCCGGCGTGTGGGTGTACGTCCCCGGTGCCTTCTGGGGCGACGACCCGTCCCCCGAGGTGGGGGCCTACCTGTCCACGGACTTCCAGCTGAAGTAGGCTGGTTCGCCCGTCGTCCGACGACCCCCCCGGCAGCGCTCGAATCGAGGTTGACAAGGGGGGGGAAGCCGCCTATAACGGAGTTTAAATACTTGAATACTGGTTTCACCCATGGGTAATCGCAACCTGCTCCGTATCTCCGATGCCGCCACGCTGGCGATCCACGCCCTCGCCCTGCTCGCCGACGCAGAAGAGCCGGTACAGGTCGCCAAGATCGCCGAACCGATGGGTGCCTCGACGGCCCACCTGGGCAAGGTGCTCCAGCGGATGGCGCGGCTGGGGGTCGTGACCTCGGTCCGAGGACCCCGCGGGGGATTCAACCTCTCACGCCCCGCCGAGGAGACCACCCTGCTGGACGTGCTCGTGGCCGTGGACGGCCCGATCACCGAGGAGGGCTGCATGCTGGGGCGGCCTGCCTGTCACACCCCGGACGCCTGTCCGGTGCGGAGCCTCAACCACCAGGTCCGGGATCTGGTGGTCGGCAAGCTGAGCGATCTGACCATCGCCGACATCGACCTGTCGGACCTACTTCAAGAAACGAGCTGAACACGAGGGGCCCGGGGGGCCTTGGACGACATACCCCTGAACACGTATTTCACATCCGGAAAGGCAAGAAACATGTTCTGTTACCAGTGTGAGCAAACAACCAAGGGTGAGGGCTGCACGACGCGGGGCGTGTGCGGCAAGGACGAGCCGACCGCGGCGCTTCAAGACCTGGTGATCGTGGGTCTGCGGGGTATCTCGGCCTACGCCCACCGGGCTCGGCAGCTGGGTGCCAGCGACGAGGTGGTGGATCTCGCGGTGGTCGAGGGCCTGTTCACCACCGTGACCAACGTCAACTTCGACGCCGAGCGGGTCGCCGCGGTACTGCGGGATCTGGTGGGCGTTCGCGAGCGGGCGGCCGCCCTGTACGCCTCCGCCTGCGCGGGTGCCAAGCAGGAACCCGAGGCGCTGGCCGACGGCATCACCTGGACGGCCGATACGTCGACCGACGAGCTGGTGCAGCTGGGTACGGCCTCTTCCATCGCGAAGCGGTTCGACACCCGGGGGGCGGATCTCACCGGACTCGAGGAGCTGCTGACCTACGGCCTCAAGGGCACGGCGGCCTACGCCGATCACGCCCAGGTGATGGGCCAGACCGACGATTCGGTGTTCGCCTTCTTCCACGAGGCCCTGGACTTCCTCAACGGCGAGCCCGGGCTGAACGACCTGCTGGGCATGAACCTGCGGTGCGGCGAGGTCAACCTGCGGGTGATGGAGCTGCTGGACGCGGGCCACACCTCCACCTTCGGCCACCCGGAGCCGACCTCGGTGCGGGTGACCCCGGTCAAGGGCAAGGCGATCCTGGTCTCGGGCCACGACCTGCCCGATCTGAAGGCCCTGCTCGAGCAGACCGAAGGCAAGGGGATCCACATCTACACCCACTCCGAGATGTTGCCGGCCCACGCCTACCCCGAGCTGAAGAAGTACCCCCACCTGGTGGCCAACTTCGGCGGCGCGTGGCAGGACCAGCGCAAGGAGTTCGCGCAGTTCCCCGGCGCGATCCTGTTCACCACCAACTGCATCCAGAAGCCCAAGGGCAGCTACAAGGGCCGGCTGTTCACCACCGGCCTGGTGGCCTGGCCCGAGATCCAGCACATCGGCGAGGACAAGGACTTCACCCCGGTGATCGAGGCGGCCCTGGCCGCGGACGGGTTCGCCGAGGACGCCGAGGAGCAGAACATCACCGTGGGCTTCGGCCACAACGCCGTGATGCAGGCCGCCCCGGCGGTCATCGACGCGGTCAAGGGCGGCGCCATCCGCCACTTCTTCCTGATCGGCGGCTGTGACGGCGCCAAGCCGGGCCGCAATTACTACACCGACCTGGCCGAGCAGGTGCCCGACGACTGCGTGATCTTGACGCTGGCCTGCGGCAAGTACCGGTTCAACAAGCTGGACTTCGGCGAGATCGGCGGCATCCCGAGGCTGCTGGACATGGGCCAGTGCAACGATGCCTACTCGGCGATCCAGGTGGCCGTGGCCCTGGCCGAGGCCTTCGAGACCGACGTCAACGGCCTGCCGCTGTCGATGGTCCTGTCCTGGTTCGAGCAAAAGGCGGTGTGCATCCTGCTGACCCTGCTGCACCTGGGGGTCAAGGACATCCGCCTGGGCCCGAGCCTGCCGGCCTTCGTGACGCCGGCGGCGCTGCAGGTGCTGGTGGACACGTTCAACATTGCGCCGATCTCGACGGCCGAAGAGGATCTGAAGACCATCCTGGGCTGACCTCCAGGAACGCGGGGAGGTGGATGATGACGAGCAACACCACGCTGGACGTGGGGGACGCGGCGAGCGGGCTGATCCGCCAGGCAGAATCCCTGGCCGACGGGGGGGAGCCCGTCGACCAGTTGACGGCTCTGGCCCTGTGGATGCGGTCCGTGGAGATCCTCGTCTCCGAGCGCCTCCAGCCGGTGATCCACCGCTTCCCCGCGACGATCCAGGGGCACTTCGCGCGCCCCGACACCCCCGTCGTCGGCGCCCAAGACGCGTATCTGGAGCGGGGCGCCTCCGCGAGTATGCTCGACCTGCTCGAGTTGCTGGGGGAGACCACCCTGTCATGCATCTCGCCCCGCCTGTACCGGGGCTGGCAGGACCGCAACCAGGCGCGCATCGACGCCCGAAAGATCACCGGCGAGGTGATGGGCTTCGCCCTCGACGCCGGGGAGCGGGACGCGCTTCTGGCCGCTCTGGCACTGCGCAACCGGGTGTTCTCGGTGACGCCGCCGGTGGACGTCGAGGAGGCGCAGCTCGAAGCGGCCGTTGCCGCCGTTCGAGGGCTGGTGGACCGGGTCCGGTCCTAGCCGCCACCCACCACGAAGCTCGCCACCTCACCCCACAGCCGGCGGAACTCGTCCCGCCCGAACCCGCTCGCCGACTGCACCCAGTCCACGTGGGGAGGATCCGCGGCCCGCTCGGAGAAGTGTCCGATCACGTCGTGGTGATCGGCCCAGGCGGCGTGGATCACCGGGCCCCGGACCTGGGAGAGGGTGGGGACGATGGCGTCGTTGCAATGACGGGAGGGGAGCCCCCCGTAGGCATGGCTCAGGGCCGCGTGCTGGTCCCCGTCCAGCTCCGGGATCCGGCCCTGCGGGAACCGTGACGACAGGGCGTGGAGCACCCGGAACAGGGTGTAGGAGGCCTGGTCGTCGGCCTTGAGCCCCAGCCGCAGGGGCGCGGTGAGGGCGGGGCGCCGGGCGCGGGTGACGACGCAGCCGTGGCGCACGCCGTCACGGTCGTCGGTGCGAACGTTGAATCGGATCAGGGCCCGGGGGGTGAGCTGGCTCACCAGCGAGGTGTCCTCGGCCGCCTGCTCCAAGAAGCGTTTCAGCTCCTCCCGTCGTCCCGGGTCGAAGTCCCGCAGGATCTCCCGGTAGACCTGGTCCACCATCTCACCGGCGATGCGGTCCCAGCGCAGCGGCGGCGCCAGCAGGCGGGTGAGGGCCATCAGGGTCGGCAGCGGGATCCCGCCCAGGCGCACCGCGTGCAGCGACGCCACCGACAGCAGGCGCAGCAGGGGCTCGCCCATGGGCCCCTGGAAGGTGTCCGCCAGGGGCGTTCCGTGGTGCGGGGTGGCCACGGTGACCACGCTGCGGACCCGCCGGGCCAGGGATTCCAGGTCCACGGGGGTCGGCAGCTCGGGAGCCGCTGCGGTGACCAGCCTTGCATCCAGGCCGCCCGTGGAATGACCGATCAGGTGGATCGGGGCGTCGTCCCCGCCTGCGTGCTCCGCCAGGGCGTCGGCCAGGATCGCCGCCCGGCGCTCCAGGGAGGCCAGCGGCCTCGTGGCCACGTAGTGGATCGCTGGCGCCACCCCCCGGGCCCCCAGCGCCGCGTGCAAGAAGGAGCGCACGTGGCGGAAGTACTTCAGGTCGCCCACGTGGGCGAACCCGAAGAACCCCGGGATCAGGAAGACGTGGTGGCGCATGGGCTGGCCGCCGGGGGGATCAGACAGGGGAGAAGCCGGCGGCCCGCATGGCTTCGTCGACGAACTTCTCGACGCTGCCCACGAAGGCCCGGTGTGCAAACGCCACCTTGCGCTTGGTCTCGACGATCCGCGAGCCGCCCCCGTCCGGCTTGAGGGCCAGCACGAAGGTGCTCTTGCCGAGCTTGTCGATCCGCACGTTCAGGTCGTTGCCCGACCAGTCCACCCGGGCCCAGTCCGGGAGATCCGTCTCGCGGATGCTGGTCTGGATCGCCGCCTTCGCCTCGGCCACCCCGAGCTCCATCGACCTCCACGCCATCGCCATCTCGCACCTCCGTCCGTCAGGGCAGGAGGTTAGCGCGCCAACGTGGCTCGAGCCAATGGGGCAAGGCATGGTCGCTATACTGGTCGGGGCGGCCCGGCCCGTCCCCCGCCGGAGGTCGAGGATGTCGAAGAAGAGCGCGCTGTGGTCGTGGACGCTGGCCCTCCTGCTGATCAGCGGCTGCGGCGCCGGCACGATATCGGGGCTGTGCGGCGACGACGACGACGGGACGGGGGACGACGACACCGGGGACGACGACACCGGGGGGAACACGCCTCCCAGCGCACCCGTGGTGGCCATCAGCCCCGAACAGCCCACGGCCGCCGAGGACCTCACCTGCGAGATCGTCCAGCTCTCCGAGGACATGGACGGCGACGCCATCACCTACGCCTACGCCTGGTCGGTGAACCAGAACCCGACCAACGTGACCACGCCCACGGTGCCGTCGGACTACACCGTCACCGGCGACGACTGGACCTGTGAGGTGACCCCGTCGGACGGCGTGGAAGAGGGTCCGCCGGGCACGGCGTCGGTGGTGGTGGGGTTCAACGAGTACGAGATCGTCCAGGAGCTGTCGGGGGTGACCGCCGTCGATCCCTGTCCCGACTGCGAGTTCACCTTCGACATCACCTACACCACCGTGTCCGAGACCGGGACCTGCCAGGTCGTGTGCGGATTCATCTTCCCCGACGGGGTCCATACCTTCGGATACTCGGACGCCTACCAGGCGGTGATGATCTACATCTCCTACTACGAGTACTCGGGCTGGTACATGTGGTACTACGCCAGCTTCGACGGCTCGACGGTGGACTTCTGGTGGAACGGACACGGCTACAGCCAGGGGGGGTACTGGGACGTGGAGGGGGACACCATGACCGGGGTGGCGGTCAACTCCGAGCCCTGAACCTCGCCCTCCAGCTCGTCCGCACCGATTTCATGGAGCCGGGGGGAGGCGGACTCCGATCTCACCGACCAGCACGGGGATCTTCTTGGGCTCGTACAGGCCCACCATCCGGTGGGAGGGCTCCCCGGAGAGGATGAGCTCCCACACCTTCTCCTTCGAGGGCGTGACCTCGAACACACGCGTCGGCACATAGTCCGGCCCCACGGTGCCGGTCCCGACCCAGGTGTTTCCGCCGTCCAGACGCTGCACGTGTCACCACGCCGCCTGGTACCAGGGGTCGTCGACGTCCTCGCCGGGGTACTCCCAGACCATCCTCGCCGAACGAGCCTCTTCGTCGATCTCGTACTCGACCACCCGGCTGCAGGCGTCCTCGGGCCGGCGATTGTCGAACACCAGCAGGTTGCCGTCGTCCAGCCGCACCGGCGAGTGGGCCTGGGTCGGGAAGAACGCCTCGTACGGGCCCTGGTAGTCGGGATCGATGGCGAAGTCCCGGCCGAACACCCACTCCACGTCGCCATCGCTGCGGCGGATCTTCACCCACGACGAATAGGTCCGCGAATGGTAGTAGACGGCGTCGTCACCGGCGACGAACTGCAGCGCGTTGCCCCAGGTCGCCTGGACACCGAACTCCGGGAGCAGGTCGTACAGCTGCGTGCTCGACCAGGACCAGACGACCTCCCCGGATTCGTCCAGCTCCACGACCTGGTCGGCCAGGTGTCCGGCCTGGAAGTCGTAGAGCAGCGTCAGGTAGTGCCCCCCTTCGACCTTGCAGAACACGTGGTGCGAGGTGCCCGAGACGCCCAGCTCACCCTGCTCGAAGGCGTCCCACAGGACGTCGCCTCGAAGGTCGATCTCCGTGGCCCGGGCACCGGCGGGCAGCTCGCCGCCGATCAACACCCCCGAGCCGTCGTCGACCAGCGAGGTGTCGATCCCCCCCAGGAGATGACCGTCCAGCTGCCGGTCGTACCACACGACCTGCCCCTCGGCGTCGAGCATGACCACCAGGGAACGCTCCTGGTGCTCCTCCCCCTCCTCGACGTCCTCGATCATGAGGTTGGCCAGCAGCCAACCGGGCTCGGTCGCCGCCTCGTCGAAGACGGTGATCTCCGCGGAGAAGCCACCAAACGGGAGGGCACCGGTGGTGAACTCCTCGATCTCACTGCAGCTCGTGTCGCCGTCGGCGAAGGTGGAGCAGGCCCGCAGGGCGTAGGTCGTCTCCGCCCGCATGCCGAAGACGAACACCTCGTGCTCGGTGGCCTGGGCCTCCCCGTCGACGAAGAATGCGAGCGCGCCGGCACCGAACTCCACCCGCGAAGAGGCGGGCTCGTCGGTGGTCCAGCGAACCAGGCAGGACAGGACGTTGTGGTCGAGGCCCACGATCTCGTCGATGAAGAGACCGCCGTCCCAGCTGTCGTCGTCTCCGGTGTCGTCGTCCGTCGTGTCGTCGTCCCCGATGGGGTCGTCCCCGGGCAGGGGACATCCGCTCGCCAAACAGCCGCACAGGGCGAGCGGCGCGATCCTCTTCACGTACCGTCGTGGCATCGGTTCCCTTCCCGTCGCATGCGGGATCCGGGAACGCCCCCGTCGAACCTCCTCATCGTCCAGAATCCATCTGGTTCGATCCGCGTCGCATACTGCACAGGTCGATGTCCCGGGTCAAGGAAGCGATCCGTCGCCCACCGCCCGCGGATGCCCCGGGATGGCTCCGAAGGCCGTTGATCCGCGGGAGTGCCGCCGCGAGAATCACCGGATGACCACGCCGTCGACCGGCGGGGCGTCGGGAGAGCCCGCTCCACCGGGGGGAAATGACCCCCTTCACGAGGAGTCACCATGGAGACCTTCACCTACCCCCTCTGCCGCGACCTCCGCGCCGTGGCCATGGCGCTGCCCGAGACCGACGAGGGCACCTCCTGCGTCAACCGGGCGTTCAAGGTGCGCAAGAAGAACTTCCTGTTCCTGGGCGAGAAGGACGGGGAGATCCGGTTCATGGCCAAGCTGACCGACTCGCTGGACACCGCCGCCGCCATGGACGACCCCCGGGTGGACGTGGGCAAGTTCGGCTGGGTGACCCTGCGCTTCGCGCCGGACGATCCTGTCGCCCCTGAACTCCTCGAGGGCTGGGTCCTCGAGAGCTTCCGGGCGCTGGCGCCCAAGACGGTGCTGAGACAGCTCGACGACTGATCGCGCGAGCCGGCGGGGAGGGGGCGCCTGCCGGATCCGCTACACTGGGCGTCCATCTGGGGGTTTCCCGTGGTCCGAAGACGTCTGGTTCCTCACGCCCTGCTCTGGATCGGCCTCGGCATCCTGCTGGCCGGCCACGACTGCTGCGACATGTCCTTTCCTTCTCCGCTGATGAACGACACCGTGACCAGCGATCCCCTCTTCCGCTTCGCGCCGCTCGGGTACAGCCAGGCCTACGGCTCCCACCCCGAGATCTTCGCGCTGTTCGAGGGCAAGACGCTCCACATGGAGCCCTCCCACGTGTTCTGTACCGAGCTGGCGTCGCTGGTCGACGGCCAGCTGACCGGCTGTAGCCTCGCCCTCGGACCGGACCTGGAGGGCACGCGCTGCGCGTCCAGCAAGTGTCAGGCCCTCTTCGACGAGACCAAGGGCTACGAGCACGCCCTCGTGGGGCTCGACGTCGGCTCCACGGGGAGCGGTTCCAGCTCGAACCGCCGGACCGTGCTCCACGTCACCGGCGCGAGCGAGGCGGGCACGAGCCGGGGACCGGACTGCTACGCCGATGACGACGTCCGGCTGACGGTCTCCGTGCTCGAGAGCGGCGGGGTCGCCCTCGCCGAGCGGGATCCCAAAGAAGCCGTGGAGCGTGCGTTCGACCGGGGGATCGAGCGCTGGACGGACGACTACTTCGCGCTCCAGACCAGCCTCGCCAGGACCACCAGCGACCTGCTCGCGCCGATCCTCGAGTGCCCGGCGAACCACCGCGCTCAGACGAGCGTCTTCGGGGGGTGGGTTCCCAAGGGGGCGCCCGAGTTCCGGGAGGACGGCTGCGGGATCGACCCGGACCGCGACTACGAGCACGATACCTACCGGGTCTGCTGTACCCGCAGTGGCCTGCTCGACGGACCCTGGCGCGAGTACAAGAAGGAAGGGTTGACCGTGGGTCCGGGGGGGATCCAGGGCATCCTGCAGGCCGAGGGGAGCTTCGAGAACGATCAACGCACGGGCACCTGGACGGTGTACGACGCCAACGGGAACGCGCTGACCAGCGCCACCCTGATCCCCATCGCCAGCAACACCCCCCGGACGACCCAGCCCGCACCCGCCAAGCGCTACCAGGGCATGGCCTACGTCCCCGCAGGCCACTTCTACGGCGGATGCAACGAGGCCAAGGCCCTGAGCTGCAAGGGCGAGCGCCCCCAGCGCAAGGAGTACATCGCGGGCTTCCACATCGATCGCCTGGAGGTGACCCAGCGCGACTACGCCGCGTGCGTGGAGAAGGGCGCCTGCGAGGGCGAGGGAATCGCGCTCGGCTACCCCGACCACCCGGTCGCCGGGGTGAGCCCCGAGCAGGCCCAGACCTACTGCCGCCACAAGGGCAAGCGACTGCCCACCGAGCTCGAGTGGGAGAAGGCCGCGCGCGGCGGCTGCGAGTACTACGGCGACTGCCGCGCCGAGACGCGGCTGTTCCCCTGGGGCGACGCACTCCCGACACCGGAGCGAGCTTCGCTCGGCGATCTGCCCGACGACGGCTCCTGGGGCGGACCGGACTACGAGGGCGTCCCCGTGGGCACCCACGCCGCCGGCGCGAGTCCGTACGGGGTCGAGGACATGGCGGGCAGCGCGGGGGAGTGGATGGTCGCGGCGAACACCTCGACCGAACACTCGACCTACCTGGCCAGCTGCGCCGCGGGGAGCTGCTCCGCCGAGGACTACCAGACCTCCCTCGCGTTCGACGACGGAACCTATGTCCACAAGCAGCTCATCTGGGACAGATCGTCCTCGGCCCACGATTCGAGCGGCCTGCGCTGCGCTTACACGCCTCCGACGAGCGGGGGGCGGAAGTAGCCTTTTCGAGGCAGAGGCCCCCGGACATCCGACGTGTGGGCGAACAGGGTTCCCAGGTATCCGGGAACGGAAGTACCTGGTCGCTTCTTCCAAGAAGTGACCTCTGAGGCTGTTCCTCGGGTCTGATCAGGACCGTCGGCGGGCGAGGAACCGGGACGCGCGGACCGCGACCCGCTTGCCGACCGCTGACGTGACCTTTGTCAGGACGGGCCACACCACACCGGGCCGCTTCCGCCGGGACTCCCCTGCGTCGGGCTCCGGGGGCGGCTCGACCACCCTCGCGGCGCTCGGCGAGACCCACTCCCACTGGCGGGAGGGCGGCGGCTTCGGCTGTTTCGCGTCGTCGGGACTCTTCCGCGGCAAGGGGCCTCCGTGGGCAGGTACGCCCGGGGGCAGTATGGCCGGTTCCCGACAGCTGGGCTACGACCCCGGCCACCTCGTCACGAACCGCGCCCCGCCGCCGGGGGCCTCCTCGATGTGGACCGAGCCCCCGTGGGCCTCGAGGATCCGCTTGACGATGGCCAGGCCCAGGCCGACGCCGCCGGTGTCGCGGGTGCGGGATTCGTCGAGGCGGGCGAAGGGCTGAAAGATGCGGGTACGGTCGGGTTCGGGGATGCCGGGTCCGTCGTCGTCCACGACCAGGACGACCGCGTCGCCGTCGGTGCGGGCGGAGACGGTGACCTGGCTGCCGGCGAAGCGCTGGGCGTTGGACACCAGGTTACGCAGGACGCGGCGGAAGGAGCGGGGGTGGGCGGGGACGGCCAGGCCGTCGGGTACGTTGTCGGCGACCAGGGTCACGTCCTCCCGCTCGGGGGCCGACCGCTCCACCTGCAGGGTCACGGCCTCGCGCACGTCCACGTCGGCCCGCTGCAGCTCGGCGGTGCCCGCGTCGTAGCGGGTGAACGCCAGCAGCTCGCCCACCAGGGCGTCGAGCTCCTCGAGCTCCTCGCGGACCTCGTTCTCCCGGCGCTCCCGCTCCTCGTCGGTGGTGGCCAGGGCCATCATCTCCAGGCCGAAGGAGACCCGGGACAGGGGCGTTCGGATCTCGTGGGCCACGGCCTGGACCAGCTGGTGGTGGCTGCCCAGCAGGGTCTGGACGTGGCCGGCCATGGTGTTGAAGTGGCGCTCCAGGCTGCCGATGGCGTCGGCCTTGTCCCCGGGGACCCGGGTGTCCAGGCTGCCCTCGCCCAGGGCGGTGGCCGCCCGCTCCAGCCGCTGCAACCGGCGCACGAGGGGCCACAGGGACAGGGTCGCGGCACCGAAGACGAGGGCCAGCACCAGGCCGAGCACCAGGGCCAGATCTCCGGGGTGGGGTTCGAACAGCCCCTGGACCGGACCCACGACGGCCACACCCCGCGCATCGGGCAGGGGCAAGAAGAGCATCACCCCGTCCGAGGAGGGCACCCAGCCCACCTGGCCGCCGCGCACCCGGCCGGCGACCGTCTCCGGAAACGAGGGATCGTCCAGGGGCGCCAGCCGCACGTCGGCCTTGAGCCGCTCGCCGTACTCCTCCAGCGCGGCGGGGAGTTCCTCGTCGGGAACCCCGTCCACCGAGTCCCAGAGCTCGACGCCCACCAGGTGGGAGAAGGGCGGCATGACGTTGGTCCGGTGGGACTTCAGGGACGCGGTCACCACGGCGAGCAGGACGAAGAACGCCAGCACGATGGTGACCAGCATCACCACCGCCCAGCGCAGGACCAGCGGCCTCAAGGGATCTCCGCCAGCAGGTAGCCGACCCCGCGGATGGACTTGATCCTCCGCGGGTTGCGGGCGTCGTCCCCCAGCTTCTTGCGCAGCCGGGCGACCCGCAGGTCGATGGAGCGGTCCAGGCCGTCCCACTCGATGCCCCGCAGCTGTTCGTAGATCGTCTCCCGCTCCAGGACCTCGCCCGCGTGGCGCGCCAGCAGCCACAGCAGGTCGAACTCGGCGGTGGTCAGGTCCAGGGGCGCGCCCGAGAGCGTCGCTACCCGGTTGGTGGAGTCCACCACCAGGTCGCCGAGATCCACGCGCCGGTCGTCCTGCGGCGAGGTGGTGGTCGCCTCCCCTCCCCCGGCCCCGGTCCGCCGCATCAGGGTCCGCACCCTCGCCAGCAGCTTGCGCGGGCTGGCGGGCTTGGCCACGTAGTCGTCGGCCCCCAGTTCCAGGCCCACCACCTCGTCCACCTCGTCGCCCAGGGCGGTCAGCATCAGGATCGGGCCGGGGTAGTGCTCGCGGACTTGACGGCAGACCTGCAGCCCGTCCATCCCCGGCAGCATCACGTCGAGGATCACCAGGTCGGGCCGCTCGCCCACGATGCGCTCGGGCGCCCGGTCCCCCCGGGGCTCGATGTCCACGGCGAACTCCCCGGTGGTCTCCAGGAAGTCCTTGATCAGGTGGGACAGCTTGTGGTCGTCCTCGACCAGCAGGATGCGGACGGTCATCCCGGATCCCTCCCCGGCGTCGAGCGCGACGGCAGCCTGCCCGGCGCTCATGGACCGGCGACCCCCAGCATGTCCGCCCCGGTGGCTCGCATCAAGGTCAGGGCGGCCAGGTCGGCCTCCAGCCGGGTCGTGGCCAGGTTGACCTGGGCCCCGGCCGACGACCGCCGGGCCTCGGTGACGTCGAGCGACGAGCCCGCGCCGGCCTCGAACGCGTCCAGGGCCAGGTCGAAGGCCTCGTCGGCCAGCTCGACCTGCTGTCCCGCGATGTCCACGGCCGCGGCCGCGGTGGTCAGATCTCTCGAGGCCTGCCGGGTCTCCCGCTCGGCCTGCAGCCGGGCGTCGTCCAGCTGGATCCGGGCCTGCCGCAGCGCCGCCTGGCTCTCCTGGACCGCGCCGACGCGGGTGTGGCTGTACAGGGGCACATCCAGCTGGGCCACCAGGGCCCAGCGGGAGCGGTCGTCCGAGCCCATGCCCGACGGTTCGGTGAACTGGTAGGAGCCCTGCCAGGCCAGGCTGGCGGTGGGCAGGAACTGCAGCCGCGCCGCGGTGAGCTGCCCCTGCGCCAGGTCCACGCCGGCCTCGGCAAGCCGCAGGTCGCTGCGCCCGTCCAGCAGGTCGGAGGTGTCCAGCGGCGCCGTCGCGTCGGGGGCGTCCAGGCTCACCTCCCCCACCGGATCGACCAGGGCGCCGGCCCCGGTGAGCACCCCCAGGGCGTCCCGGGCCGAGTCATGGGCCAGCCGGGCGTCCAGCAGGTCCCCACGCGCCGCGGCCAGGTCGGCCTTGGCCCGCACCTGGTCCAGGCGCAGGCCGCTGCCGGCCTCGAGCAGGGCGTCGGCGACCCGGGCGTGGTGCTCGGCCGCCTCCACCTGGGCCTCGGCCAGGGACACCAGCGACCCGGTCATCCGGGCCGCGTACCAGGCCTGGGCCACACCGAGCAGCAGCTCCTGGCGGGCGTCTTCCACGCTCAGCTCGGTCAGCTCCGCCCCCCTCCTCGCCACCGCGATGCCGCCCCATGCCCCGGGCGCGACCACCGGCATGGCCACGGTCACGCTGCCCTGCAACGTGTCCTGGGGCTGGATCACCACCGGGTCGCCCTCCTCGATCTCGCCCATCTCGAAGGGCATCTCGGCGAAGGCGTCGGACAGCATGTCGGCGATGCCCGAGGTCAGGTCCGCGGTGTCCTCGTGGTCCATACGGGTGTAATCGAGGGACGCGCTCGCCGAGGGCAGCCAGGTCCCCCAGGCCTGGGCCAGCTGTCCGTCGGCCCGGCCCAGCTCCTCGCGGACGCCCGCCAGGGTCAGGTTGCGCTCGTCCGCGGCGGTCAGGGCCTGGTCCAGGGTCATGGGGACGGCCTCGTCGGCGGCCTCGGCCCGGGCGGCCACGGCCAGGGCCACGCAGGCGATGGACAGCAACATCGTCATCGTCATGAACCGCATGGTCTCTCCTCCGCGACAGCTCACGCCGCCGCCCTCTCGTCCGCCGCGGGCTCCTGGACGGACTCCGCGGGGGCGTCCTTGCCGGCGAACAGGGTGTACATGGTGGGGACCACGAAGAGCGTCAGTCCGGTGGCCGCGACCATGCCGCCCACCACCGCCCGGGCCATGCCCGACCACTGCTCGGCGCCGGCGCCGATCTCCAGGGCCAGGGGCACCATGCACAGGATGGTGGTCAGGCTGGTCATCAGCACCGGCCGCAGCCGGATCACCGACGCCCGGACGATGGCGGTGAGCTTGTCGAGTCCGTCGGCCCGCAGCCGGTTGGCCGCGTCGACCATCACGATCCCGTTGTTGACCACGATCCCGACCAGCATGATCACGCCGATCAGCGCCGACACGTCCAGGGCGGTGCCGGTGAGCACCAGCATCCAGACCACGCCCATCAGCGCCAGGGGGATCGTGAACAGGATGATGAAGGGCTGGCGGAACGACTCGAACTGGCCGGCCATCACCATGTAGACCAGGGCGATGGCGACCAGGATCGCCAGGCCCAGGTAGGTGAACGACTCGAGGAAGTCGTCGGCGGCGCCCCCCACCCGGTGGTCGAAGCCCGCGGGCCAGTCCACCCCCGCCAGCACCCCCTCGATGGCCGCGATCGAGCCCCCCAGGTCCTTGGTGGCCGCGCTGCCGTCGGCGGCCAGGTAGGTGTCGGCCAGGTAGACCGTCAGGGTGGTGGTGCGGGCCTGGTCCTGGCGGCTGATGGTCGCCGGCGCCAGCCCCTCGCTCACCGTGGCCACCGCGTCCAGCCGGACCGTCGCCCCGGTGGGCGTGACGATGGGCAGGCGGCGGACCTCGTCCAGGTCCAGCCGGTACTCGGGGGCGTAGCGCACCCGGATGTCGGCGTCCTCTCCCCCATCGGTGTAGCGCCCGGCGGAGGTGCCCTGGAAGGCGGTGGAGACGGCCGCACCGGCCTGGGAGGCGGTCAGTCCCAGGGTGGCCAGCTTGGCCCGGTCGAACACCACCTCGAGCTCGGGGGCCTGGTCGTCCAACGAGAAGCTGACCTCGCTGACCCCGGGCAGGGCCAGCAGCTGCTCGCGCACGTCGGCGCCCAGCTCCCGGGCCTGGTCCAGGTCGTGGCCGGTGATCTCCACCTGCATGTCCCCCTCGCCGCCCATGGGGTTGAAGCGGGGGCCGACCCTCAGCTCCACCCCCGGAACCGCCTGCAGGGCGTCGCGCACGTCCCGCTCGATCTCCTGCTGGGTGCGATCCCGGTCCCCCATGCCCACCAGGCTCACCGACAGGGCCCCCTCGTGGGCGCCGCCGGAGAACAGGGCCGCGAACCCGTCGGGCGCGCCCGCCTCGAGCAGGGTGTGGGTGGTCTCGTCGGGGGGGACCAGCTCCTCCACCTGCTCCATCACCTCGCGGGTGCGCTCGTAGGTCTGGTCGACCGCGGAGCCCACCGGCGCCTCCACCGAAATCTCCAGCAGGGACTCGTCGCCGCCCGCCACGAACTCGGTGCGCAGCAGCTGGGCCGCCCCCACCGTGGCCGCCAGGGCGGCGACCAGCGCCACGCCCACCGCCCAGCGGCGGGCCAGGGCGGCCTGCAGGGCGCGGCGGTAGCCGTCGCGCAGGCGGGCGAACCAGGGCGACTCCGGCCGGGCGGCGGCGCCGGGCAACGGGGTCGGGGTGCGCAGCCAGCGGGACGACGCCAGGGGCACGAAGCTCAGGGCCACCAGCAGGGACACGGCCAGGGCGAAGCAGATGGTGATCGCCATGTCGTGGAACAGGATCCCGGCGATGCCCGGCACGAAGAGCACCGGCACGAACACCGCCAGGGTGGTCAAGGTCGCGGCCACCACCGCCGAGCTGACCGTGGTGGCCCCGCGGACCGCCGCCTCCCGCGCCGACAATCCCTGCTGGCGGAGCCGCACGATGTTCTCGAGCACCACCACCGCGTTGTCCACCAGCAGGCCCACCGCCAGCGCCAGGCCGGCGGTGGAGAAGATGTTCAGGGTCATGTCCGCCCGGTCCATCAGGGCGAAGGTGGCCAGCAGGGACAGGGGGATGGCCGCGGACACCACTGCGGCCGCCCGGGGATCCCGCAGGAAGACCAGCAGGACCACAAACGCGATCACGATCGCGATCACCGCCGTGGTCCCCAGGTTGCCGATGGAGGACTCGATGTAGTCCCCCTGGCTGGTCAGCACCGACAGGGCCACCCCCTCACCCGCCGCCGCCTCGATGACCGCCAGCTCCGCCTCCACCGCCCGCACGGTCTGGGCGGTGTTCTCGCCGGACTGCTTGCGCACGTTCAGGGTCACCGCCGGCTGGCCGTCCACCTCGATCACCTGGCGGGTCTCGGCGAACCCGTCGACCACGTCGGCCACCTGGTTCAGCCGCACCGGCTGGGGTCCGGACGCGGTCTGCACCGTGCCCACCATCACCTGGCCCAGCTCGTCCACGTCCCGGTACTGGCCCCGGGTCAGCACGTTGAACTCCCAGGCGCCCTGCTCGACGATGCCGCCGGGCTGCTGGCTGTTCTCCGAGTAGACGGCCCCCGCGATGGCGGCGGGGTTCAGCCCGTGGGCCTCCACCCGCTCCGGGTCCAGCAGCACCTGGATCTCCCGCTCCAGCCCACCGGCCACGGTTGCACTGGCCACCCCGTCCAGCCGTTCGAGGCGGGGGGAGACCTCCGTGTCGGCGATGCGCCGCAGCTCGTCCAGGGGGTAGGGGCCGCTCAGGGCCAGGGTCACCACCGGCTTCAGCGTGGGATTCATGGTGAACACCACCGGCGCGTCCGCGTCGTCGGGCAGGAAGGCCTCCACCGTGTCCAGGGCCCGGCGGACCTCGGTCTCCGCCTGTTCCATGTCGGCCTCCCAGTCGAACTCGACCTGGACCACCGACAGGCCCTGGCGGGACTCCGATCCCACCGTCTCCACCCGCTCGACCCCGGACACCGCCTCCTCGATGGGATCGGTGACCAGGATCTCCATGTCCCCGGGGCTGGCGCCGTCGTAGGCGGTGATGACCACCACCGTGGGGAAGCTGATGTCGGGGAACAGGTCCAGCTTGAGCCGGGACAGGGACAGCAGGCCGAAGCCCACCACCATCAGGAACACCATGCCGACGGCCACTCCGCGGCGGACAGACAGAGCGGAGAGGTTCATCGTTCCGCCCCCTTCCCCGTCTCCACCGCCTGGACCGCCTCGCCATCCGCGAGCTGGTGCTGGCCGCGGGTGACCAGGGCGTCGCCCTCGTCCAGTCCCTCCAGGACCTCCACCCGGCCGCCGTCCCTCAGCCCCAGCTCGACCACCCGGGCCTCGGCCCGGCCCTGGTCGTCGACCACGTAGGCGCGCCGCAGGGCCTGGCCCGGCTCCTGGGCCGCCAGCAGCCGCGAGTCGAGCATCAGGGCGTCCGCCGGGGCGACCACCACCTGATCCCGGCGGTCGACCGCCAGGCTCGCGCGGCCGAACATGCCGGGCTTCAGGGCCCGCTCACCGCTGTCGGGGTCGGCGGGATTGGGCACGTGGACCTGGACCGTGTTGGTGCGGGTCGCCGGGTCCAGGTAGGGCAGGATTCGCACCACCTCGCCGTGGAAGGTCTGGTCGGGAAAGGCGTCCAGGGACAGGGCGACCGGATGCCCCAGCGAGACCCGGGCCACGTCCTCCTCGGTCAGCCTCAGATCGACCCGGATCGGGTCGGTGTCCATCACCGTGCACAGGGGCACCTGGGGCGACGCCATGTCCCCCCGCTCCAGCCGCTTGTCTGCGATCACCCCGCCGATGGGTGCGCTCACCTCGGCGTCGGCGACCGTGATCGAGAGCTGGTCGAAAGACGCCCGGGCCGCGTCCCGGCTGGCCACCGCGGACCGCTGGGCGGTCACGGCCTGCTCGTACCCCTGCTCGGTGATCACCCCGCGCTCCAGGAGCTCCGCGGACCGGCGGACTTCGGATTCCGCCTGGGCCACCTGGGCCTCCAGCCCCTCGAGCTGGGCCGCCACCTGGGCCAGGCCCCGATCCAGGCCGTCGCTGCGGATCACCGCCAGCCGCTGCCCCGCGTCCACCTCGTCGCCGTCCTCGAAGGGGAACTCCACGACCCGGTCGGCGACCGTGGAGTAGACCGCCACAGACGCCGACGCCTGCAGGTCGGCCACGTAGACCAGCTCGCGGGTCAGGTCGGCCCGGCCGACGATCTCGGCGTGGACCGGAGTCGCCGCCGGCGCGGTGGCCGCCGCGGCCTCGCCCGGCGCGCCGTCACAGCCGGCGAGCAGGCCCAGGGCGGTCAGGCCAGCGGTCAGCAGCAGCGAGGTGTTGCGGAATCGTCCGTGGATCGTCGTACCCATCGTTCGCCCTCCGTTCACCCTCCAGTCTGGGGACGAACGGGGACGGGATCCGTCGCGTTTGGATCACGGCGGGTAACGCTGTGTGAACTCTGTGTCGGTTTGTATCCGGGGAGGCGTCACTCCAGGGAGACCGCCTCCTCCTCCAGGGTCTCGATGCGCTCGTGGGCGTCCTCGAGCTCTCCCTCGATGCGCTGGCGCAGCAGGGCCGCACCGAGGATGTCAGCGGCGGTCTGCAGGGCCAGCAGCTCGGCCCCGGACCAGCGCCGGCCGCTGCGGCAGTCGTCGAAGCCCATGAGCCCCCACCACCGATCGCCGATGAAGACCGGCGCCACGGCCAGAGAGCGGATGTCCTGGGCCCGCAACAGCGCCTGCTCCGGCTCGGGGAACTCCTTGACCTTGCCCGCGATGAGTCCCCGTCGGCTCAGCTGTTGGATCCAGCGTTCGTACCCCGCGGCCACCAGGGGGAGATTCTGCAGGTCGGGGTTGTCGATCTGGGGCGCGACGCCCAGCCGGCACCACTCGAAGCGCTGGCTCGAGAGGATCTCGCCATTGCGCCCGATGGAGTTCTCGAAGATGTAGGCCCGGCTCGCCGACGTCACCCCCCCCAGCCGCTCCAGCATCTGCTGGATGTTCTGGCGGTTGGGCAGCGACGACAGGAAGGTGGTCGCCGAGAACGCCACCGCGTCGAGGATCGCGGCCCGTCGCATGGTGATCCGCTCGGCGCGCTTGCGCTCGCTGACGTCCCCCATCAACGCCATCACGTGGACGGAGCCGTCGTACTCGCCCACGACGGAGGTGGAGATCACCAGATCACGGCGGCGCCCGTCCTTGCGCACGATCCGCCACTCCTCCTGCCGCATGT
>CAZITQ010000039.1:0-49085 GCA_964542165.1 uncultured Rickettsiales bacterium | reverse complement strand
GCTCCGGCTCCGGCGCCGGCTCCGGCTCCGGCTCCGGCTCAGGCTCCGGCTCCGGCTCAGGCTCAGGCTCAGGTTCCGGCTCAGGCTCAGGTTCAGGCTCCCGCTCGGGTTCAGGCTCGGGTGCGGGTGCGGGCGCGGGTTCGGATTCGTTCTCGCTGTCGGCCTCCGCCTCCCCCTCCCCCTTCAAGTCGTCCAGATAGATCATCAACCCCCGCTCCCCCGTCACCCCACCCACCGCCGTCTGGCCGCAGGCCACGCTCAGCACCCCCGAGCTCCGGGTGGTCCTCCTGGGAAGCTCCACCGCCCTCAGATAGTGATCCCCCGCCACCATCTCGAAGGTCCGCTCGTCCTCGCCTCCGTCGGCGCTGCTCGCGCGGACGAAGCCGTCGATCTGCAGCTCGACCCCGGCGTCGGCGAAACCCGAGACCCGGAGACGGCCGGAACAGGTCTCGGCCGACTCGCCGATGCCCTGGAGTCGTCCGTCGTCGTCCAGGCGAACTCCGAGGGGAGGCGGGGCCGGCTCGGTCACCGCGGGGTCCCCAACGGACACGCTGGCCCGAACGGGGTAGCCGGAGAGCCATGCCTCCCTCGCCTCGGGGGTGTCCGCCAGCAGCTCCAGCCCCCGCGAGGCCATGGTGGACGGGCGCAGGTGCCGGGTGTCGGCCGCCACCGCCTCCAGGGCGGGCCGTGCCTCCGGATCCCCGATCCGCACCAGGATCCGGACCAGCCGCTCGACGGTCTCCTCCAGCAGGTAGTCCCGCTGCTCGTCGAGGATCTGCGCGATCACGGGCACGGACGAGGAGTCCGCCAGCACCTCCAGCAGGTTCAGGGCATGGGCCCAGGCGACGAGGTTCTTCTCCCCGATGAGCGCCTCGTGGACCAGGGGGAGCAGCCCCGGATGGGCGTGGTGCGCCAGCGCGGCCATGGCCCGCCCCCGCAGATCGCCGCTGGGATCGGTGGCGGCCATCTGCTGAAGCACGGGGGCCACCTCGGCCGAGGGACCGCGGGTCCGGGCCAGCCCGTCCAGGCACCGGACGCGGACCTGGCGTTCGTCGGACTGGAGCAGCACGAGGTAGGCCTCGAACAAGCGGGCCGGCTCGTACACCTCGGCCGCGGACAGCGCAGCGAGGCGCACCCGCGGATCTGCGCTCGCATCCAGGGCCACGAAGAGCAGGCCGTCGGCCAGCTCCGGCCGCCCGCACTCACCCGCCCGCTCGACCACTGCCCGGGCGAGGGCGGGGGCCAAGGATCGGTACCCTGCGAGCACCTCGTGGAGGACCTGATCGGCCCGGGTGGGGTCCTTCTTCGCCAGGACCTTCAGGGCCGCCAGACGTGTCGCATCCCCCACGCCCTCGGAGGCGAACAGCCGCTGCAGTCCATCCCGGGACTCGGAGGTCCACAGATCCTCCAGGGCCCACACGACGGTCTTGCGCACCTCGCGGTGGGAATCGTGGAAGCCGGCGTCGACGAGGGCGACCACTCCCGCGCGACAGCCCTTGTCCCCCAGCCCCTCGGCGGCGTCCTCGCGGCGGTCCTTCACCGGGTCGAAGAGCAGGGTCTCGACGAGTTCGTCGCACTTCATCGTCACCACGGGGCGTGCCCCGGCCGGTGTGGCCAGGGCCAGGACGAGGGGCAGGGTCGACAGGGGGATCCAGCGGCTCATGGGGTCTTCCTCCCGGGGTCCGCCCGCCAGCCTTGCAAGACCCGTGCGCCGACCCGGGGTCGCTTGTGTCCCGCGGGGCGCGGACCCTATGCTTCCGCCCGCGGAGGATCCCCCATGACCGACACCCGCAAGGAGGGGCGGTACCAGCGGATACGGCAGCAGCTCGGCGAGGAGCTGGCCAAGAGCGACGACCCCCTGGCCCGGATGGCCACGGCCATCGCCGTCCTGCACCACAAGCAGCCCCACTTCTTCTGGACCGGGTTCTACCGCAAGCAGGGAGACTCCCTCGTGGTGGGCCCCTACCAGGGGAGCCTCGCATGCCAGACCATCGCGTCGGGCAAGGGCGTCTGCGGTACGGCGGCCGCGGAGGACCGCACCCTCGTGGTCCCGGACGTGCACGCCTTCGAAGGGCACATCGCCTGCGACGCGCGGTCGCGCTCGGAGATCGTGGTCCCCTACCACGACCCGACGGGCGCCGTGGCCGGCGTCCTCGACGTGGACTCGACCACCCCCGCGGCCTTCGACGAGACCGACGCGCGCCACCTCGAGGCCATCGTGAGAGCCGTGTTCTCGGGCGACGATCTCTGATATCCACACCGGATGCTGAACCCCTGGGTCCGCGAGTCGGCTCTTTGGCTGCAGGAGGCTGTCATGACCCGCGCTGCCCTCGGTCTGTCCCTCACCCTCGCCCTGGTCCTACCGGTTGCTGCGCTTGCGGACTGCCACGGGGACCTGGACGCCGCGGGAGCACACGAGCGGATCGAGGCAGGTGACGCGGTCGTGCTCGACGTCCGCACGGCGGGCGAGTACCACGGTCACACCGGGCACATCGCGGGGGCGGTTCTCGTCCCCCTGGACCAGCTCGAGGCGGTCCTGGGGCGGCTCGACAGTGGCCGCGAGCGCACCTTCGTCGTGGTCTGCCACAGCGGCAATCGCAGCGCCGCCGCCAGCCGGATCCTCTGCAGAAACGGATTCGGGAATGTGTTCAACCTCTCCGGGGGCATGAACGCCTGGAACCGCGCCGGCCTGCCCGTCGTCCACGAGTGAGACCCCAGGAATAGCCATCCCTCCGCCCGTGTCTCCCGGCGTGGAGCCCACGAGTGGATTTCGGTGAGTCAGGTTCGTTCGAGAGCAGCCCCAGCCGGTCGGTGGACGGCCCACGCCGCGCCGTTCTCCGTGTGCGCCGTCCGAGCCGACCCAGCCGCAGCGGCAGGCGATCTCCCCCCCCATTTCCGCGCCGAACCCCGCGGAAGCGCCGCTGGATCCTCCCCTGCCTCGTGGCCCTCGTGCTCCACCTGACGCTTCTGTGGTTCGGAGTTCCCCGGCTGCTCGAAGGGCTCTCGACCACCCCCGGGGTCGACGGGGACGAACCGCCGATGCGGGTGCAGCTCGTCGAGCTGTCACCCGACGGCGAACACGACTCCCGGGGGGAGGAGCCCGACGACGGCGAGGAGCTCCAGACCCTGAGGGAGCCGCCCGCCGAGGTCGAGGATCCGGTGGACATGACGGACGGGGGGGACCCCGAGGCACCGGTCGCGCCCTCCACGGAACCGCCCCCGAGCTTCAGCATCGCCGACATCACCGTCGACGGGAGCGAGGACGCCTCGACGGCCCTGAAGGTCCCCTGGATCCCGGCCATCGTCGCCCCTCCTCCGGGGCCGACCCCCTCCTCCGCCCCCGAGGGGGTATGCAGCCGCGATCACTCCATCTGCGTGTACGACGACGGGGACGTGCACGAGATCCACCCCTCCCTCGCCGGCGCGGTGGCCGACCGGGAGGACCGGGGACGTATGGTGGCGGTCTCCGACGCCGAGGTACAAGCACGCCGGGACGCCTTCCGCGCCTCGGCCTCGCCCGACGACTCCTCGGACGGCATGGGGATCTACCGCAACTACGGCAAGGTGGCCGGGCACCAGCACGTGGACCTGCAGCGGCTCGCCGAGGCCTCGTCGGGCGCCCCCCACGACTGTCGGATCTACCCCGACGCCCTGCACTTCGAGGACACCGAACCCGAGGCCCTGGTCATCGTCATCGACTCGTCGCGCAGCATGAACCGCAACCAGTACACCTCGCCGGCGACCCGCTGTGCCTGGGCCGCGGCCGAGTCGGCGCTGGAGTACGACATACCGGTCGGGGTGATCAACTTCTCCGAGAAGCTCTACGTGGCCGAGGAGTCCAGGGACGAGCAGTACATCGCCGAGGTGATCTGCAAGTCCCAAAAGGGCGCCACCCTGCTGCCCGAGGGCGAGTTCGAGGAGCTGGTGCAGGACGAGGGACAGCGGCGGGATCTGCTGCTGATCACCGACGGCGAGATCGCCAACCTCAACGACGCCCTCCCCCACCTGCAGAGCGTGCTCGAGCGTCATCCGGCGAACCGCGGCATCGCCCTGCTCATCGACAAGGCCCTGCGCTACCCCGCCCGCCGCCCGCTTCAGGGCATCGGCTTCCGGGTCACCCTGCTGCGGTTCTGAAGGCCGCCTCTCCAAGGAACTCGTACAGCGGATCCCGAACCGCCGGGATTCACCCCGGACTGCCGGGACCGACGAGGTTGGGCGGCACCCCGCAGCGCCCCGAAGTGCCTCGAAGTGCCCCCGAGGAATGCTCCTCGGCCGCTGTCACTTGTCACCCTCCAACCGCCCCGTACATCCGAAGGAACTACCGAAGGCCGCGACTGGAAGGCCCGAGACCGAGACCGTGACCGTGACCGTGACCGTGTGATCTCAGGGATCCAGCTCGGACAGGCGTACGTGGACCGCCCCGGCCTCGAGACCCTCGGGGTACCCCTCGAGGTAGGCCCGGTAGCCCGCGATGGCCTCGTCGAACAGGCCCTCCTGGTCGTACAGCGCCGACGCCGTGTACAGGGCGTCGGCCGCGAGCTCGTGGTGGGGGTAGGCGTCGGCCAGCGCGCGGTAGAGGGCCGCTGCCCCGGTGTAGTCCTCCCGCTGCCAGCGGAGCTGGGCCTCCTGCTGCCGGGCCTCGGGGGCCAGCTCGGCGTCCGGGAACCGGGTGTACATCCGCCGGAAGGTCACGCCGGCCTTGGAGACGTTCCCCGAGTCGGCCAGGCACACCCCCGCGTAGTACAGCGCCCGGGTCTGCAGGTCCCCGGCCTCGCGGTCCGCGGCCACGGCCTCGAACTCGGCGGCGGCGGCGGCCGGGTCGCCCGCCTCGGACAGCTGGAGGGCGGCGTTGAAGCGCGCTGTGGCCTTGCCCTGGCCGAGGACCTGCGCCAGGTCCGGGTGAGCGGCGACCAGCTCGTCCAGCGCGAGCAGCTCCGCCGCCATCGCGGCGGTCTCCCCCCAGTCCTCTACCTCCAGCCGGGACTGCACCAGGGCGGCGGCTGCGCTCCGGGCCCGGGGCTCCGTGGGATACCGACGGGCCACGTCCCACAGCAGCTCTTCCCCCCGGTCGCGCTGGCCCCGCTGCAGCAGGCGCTCGCCGGCCTCGTACAGATACCCCGCGCCGTCCGGATGCCGCGGGTACCCGGACGCGAACAGCTCCGCCAGCCGGACCATCCGCTCCTCGGCCGGGTCCAGCGCGCCCGGGCTCACGCGCTCGGGGAGCAGCCCGGCGATGGCCTCGGCAGCGACCCGCGCCGCCTGGGCGCCCCTCTCCCGGCCGGCGAAGGCCTCGACCACCCCGAGCATCTCGTCCACGGCTTGTGCGCCCCGCCCCTCCTCGTGAAGCAGGGACGCCAGCGCCATGCGAACTTCCGCGGCCCGCTCCGCTCCGGGGAACACGTCGAGGTACCCGCGGTACAGAGCCTCCAGCTCGGGCGCCCCGGGGTCGCCCCCGTCCCTGTGGAGCTGGTGGAGGCGGGCCACGCCGCTGCGGCTGGTCTCCTCCACCTGCAGCATGGCCCGGCGGTCTTCCGCCCCCGAACCGCGGGCCTCGGCGTAGGGGGAACCTGGCCCAAACCCGATCATCAACCGCGAGAGTTCCCCACGGACACCGGAACGGTCGTCGGTGGCCCAGGCCCCGTCGATCCGTCCCACCTGCCACGACGCCGCCTCCACGTGGGTGGGCCACCGCTCGATCATGGCAGCGTAGTGTTCGCCGGCCCGACCGGTGCGGCCGTCCCCCATGAGGGCCCCGGCGACGGAAGAAGCCACGGACGGGGCGGCCTCGCCGTGCACCCGACCGATCACGTCCAGGGTCACCGTGGGGTCCCCCAGGGCCAGGGCCAGGGCTTCGACGTCGGCGACCGCCGTGTCGCGCACCTCCGCCTCCAGCTCGAGTTCGCCGTCGAGCAGATCGGCGAGCACGCCCAGGGCCTCTGCCGTGTCACCGGTGCGGTGGAGCGACCATGCCAGCCGGTACGTGGGCAGCGCCGACCGCTCGGGGGGGAGCCCCTGGATCGCGGCCCGGTAGTGGGGGATCGCTTCCTCGAAGCCGTCCTCGTCCCACGCGGACTCGGCCAGGGAGTAGTGGGCCAGCGGGGCCTCCTCGGCCGCGGGGTACTCCACCACGAAGCGCTCCAGGAACTCCATCCCGGCCGCCGGGCGGCGCAGGGCGACGGACGCCTTGCCCGCAACGAACAGCGCCCGGTCCCCGTGGGCGTGTCCGGGGCGCGCGAGGATCTCCTCGGCGACCTCGACCGCCCGGCCCAGGCAAGTCCGGCTCCACTCGTCCCGGACCACCGGATTCGCGTCCTTCGATTCGTCCGGAAAACAGCGCTCCGCCAGCCCCTCCATCAGCATCGACAGCAACTCGTCCCGGCGGTCACCCGGCTCCAGGTACTGCAGATCGCGCTCGAGGGCGTCGATGTCGTCCTGGGTGGGTTGAGCTCGCGTCGGATTCGGGGCGGCGACGAGGGAGAAGAGGACGAGGACCGGGATCGGGATGCGGAGACGGTCTGTGGGTGAGCGCAAGGGACCCGCCGCTCAGGAGGTGGGGGGATCGGTGATGGACACCATACCCGGGCCACCCGCGATCACCCGTTCCAGCAGCTCGGCGAGCTCGGGGAACCGCAGGGGACGGACCTTCAACGCGGCAACCCCGAGCTCGGCCAGGATCTCGGCATCCCACGACCGCGCCCCGGCCAGACGGGTGCAGATCACCACCGGTGGTGGCGCCGCGGTACGTCGGATCTGGTCGATGAGGTCGAACCCGTCGAGGTCCTCGCCCTGGATCTCGGTCAGCAGCAGATCGGGCGAGAGCTCGGACCAGCGCCGGATCGCCTCACGCCCCTTGAGCACCCAGGTGACCGACCAGCCCCGTCCCGCCAGGTAGTCCCGCAGCAGCCGCCCGAACCCCATGTCGGGCTCCACCAGCAGAATCCGGGCCGCCGGCAGCGGACCCCGGGCCGGGACCCCCTCGGAGGAGGGCAGGTCCACCCCCTTGGGCATCGGCCGACCGAACTCGTCGTCGTGGGCGTCGCTCACCGCCTAGACCTCGTCGTGGAGCTCCTCGTATTCCTCGTACTCCTCGCCGTCCTTCCGGCTACGTCGATTCCGCAGCAGGATGCCGACCAGCAGGATGAAGGCGGCCAGCAGGACCAGGCCGAGGATGATCCACCAGTAGTGCGTCTTGACCGGGACGTAGGCCGCCTCCCGGGCCGGTTGCTCTCCGAGGGTCTTGACCTGCTCGGCGGGCACGATGGCCAGATCGAGGCAGGAGGCGACCTGGGTCACCTTGCCCTCCAGGCGGTCGAACAGGGGACCGGCCTCGAGACAGGGTCCCACCCGCTCGAACAGCGCGCCGTCCGCAGCGAAGGCGACGAGCGCCGCCCGGTTCTCGTCCCAGGGCAGCACCATCTCCTCGAGGTAGGCCACCCGCTCGTCGGCTCCCATCACGACCCCGCCGCCGTCGGCGAGGGCCAGCCCCACGAAGGGCGACTTCTTGATCGAAAAAGACATCGACGGCAGCAGACCGCTGCTCTTGATGACCTCGGCGTCCCGGCCACTCTCCACCACGACCAGATGCAGATCCGCCACCTTCTCGGCCCGCACCGGCCCGCGGTGCACACCGTATGCGAAGCGATCACCGCGGGAGACCCGGCCGAACTCGGCGGCCAGCCAGACGAAGGCCTGGTAATCGGCGCGGGACGGCTGGGCGGGGAGCACGAACAGCGTCTCGGACAGGTCGGCCCGGAGCGTGAACGGGTAGCCCCCATAGCGCAGCAACGAGAGGTCGGGGATGGTCGCCCACTGGTCCCGGGGCAAGGTCAACCGGGTGTCCGAGTGGACCGTCCCCCACATCTCGTCGTGGTGCTCGCCCAGGCAGATGGGGGGTTCCTTGCCGATCAGGCTGAACTTGATCTCCAGGGTCGACTCGGGGCCCAGCTCGTGCACGGGCAGGTCCAGCAGCAGCTTCTGGCGGTGGCGCCCGTCGATGTCGTGGAGGGCGACGCCCCCGGTGGCCACACCGTTGAGGTACACGTCCAGTCGGGACTGTTCCGAGCTCGCCTGGGCCGTGTACGAGTAGATCAGCTCCAGCCGCGCGGATCCCGACCGCGGGTGGTCGTCCGGGATGAGGCGCAGCGGCACGTGGACCGAGCCGCCCCGGTACCCCGTGGCCGTCCGATCGGTCATCCCGAGATCCTGCAGCGTGAACTCGTCTTCGACCGGGATGGTGTCCTCCCAGTCGCGTTCCGCCATCGGCGGCGGAGGTTCCACCTCATCGATGGCCGAGTGCAGCCCCACCGGCAGATGGGACGCCTCCTGGCCGCTGAGCAGGCGCGCCAGCTGGACCACGCCGGGGCCGTTGGTCCCCAGGACCATCAGTACCGCGTGGTGGGGATTGCTCGGTCGCGGCGCGAGGGCGATCACCCCGGCCTTGGGGAGCTGCGCCGCGCTGAGGTTCCCCGCCGTCGCCTGGAGCTCGGGGTTCTGCGACGCCGTCATCAGCGCCTTGGACTCCTCGAACCCGGGCGCCCGGGAGTCGCCGCGCCCCACCACGATCAGGTGGCCGTCGGGGGCCCCGTGGATCCCCCCCTGGTGCAGATGGAGATCCATGGGCAACCAGGACGCCTCGTGCCCCAGAAAAGAGGCGATGTAGCCCGCGGCCTGGACCTCCTCCACGCTGGGGTTCTCCGGGATCACGATGGAGATCGACGCCGGGTCCGGGTCCCGGTCGTCGCGGAAGGGCCTGGGCCACTTGGAGAGGCTCAGGTCAGCGGCCACGGGGCGGTAGCGCACGCGGATGAAGGAGCTGCCGAGGATCCGGCTCCACAGTCCGGGGTGATCGCTGATCTCGCAGGGCAGCAGGCTGCGGTGGTAGGCCACGAACTGGATGTTGTGGTAGCCGCTCTCCGCCAGCAGGACCAGGGGCAGGACCTCGCTGTCCACTCCGGCGGGGTCTCCGTCCAGGGGGAAGGTCCCCACCGGCTGCCCGTCCACCCAGACCGTGATCGAGGACACCTCGGGGATGAGCTGCGCCGAGCGCTTGAACGAGAGGTGGAGCTCGGGCTGACCGACCAGCTCCCAGCCATCGGGGACGCCGAACTGGACCGAGCCGAAGGAGAAGATCCCCGTCATCGAGATGTCGCCGCCGTGGCGCAGATCCTCGGCGAACGAGAGGTCCCTGACGAGATCCCCGTTCGCCGCCCGCACGGCCTGCCCCCCGTCCTGGACCACGACGCCGGTCGCCGTGGCCGCCGCCGGTTGGGGTGCAGCGGGTGCGGCCGGATCCCTCCCGGACTGGGCCGCGGCCGACCACGCCACGGAGAGCAGCAGGGCGAGGGCGCAGGTGGCGCGGAGCAGGGACGACGGTGTCGTGTGAGGTCTCATGGTCTTGCCTCTTCCGTTGCAGGGGGCTGGTCCGAAGGTACGGGGCCAGCTTGCTCGACCTGCAGCGACCGCGCGGGTGCCACACGCCAGGCGATGGGCGAGTCGGGGAACAGGGCGGCCACGTCCCGCGCCAGCTGGGGCGAGGGATGGGGCGCAGCCAGGACGAGCCCGGAGGGTGCCAGATCGATGAGCTGGACATCCTCTCGCTCGGCCCAACCCGGGGGCAGCCAGTCCTCGGGTTCCTCGGCCTCGATCTCGGTGGGGTCCGCCACGTGGATCCCCAGGGCCCTCGCCCTGAGCCGCCCGACGGCGATGGGCGACGCTCCGCCCACGGCCGTCAGGTAGTCCAGGGGCGAGCGTCCCGAGCCCCGCGCTGCGTCTCTCAGCTGTGTGATGTCCCCGCTCCAACCCGGATCTCGTACGATGGCGGACAGCTCCACGCCGTCCATCCCGCCCACGCCACCGGCGATCCCGTCGGGCCACGCCCGGCGGCTCGACAGGGCCAGGGCCAGGCGGACGTCCAGGGCCGGCGCGAGCACCGGATCCACGTCCCTGCCCAGCCTCGCCCCCACCAGCTCCCGCACCTCCTCGTGGATCGGATACGCCGATGCGAGCTGGAGGGGATCTCCCTTCACGTCGGGGCGGATGGGCACCGCGGTGTGCAACGCACACAGGCCGTAGCCGATCAGCCGCAGCGCGTCCACGTCCACGTCCCCCGGGTTCACGGCCCGGAAGGCCCCGTGCTTGCGGGCCGCGAGCGCCCGCCCCACGGTCTCGGTGTCGGTGAACCCCAGCCGGACCACGAGCTCACCCAGGGGCTCGCCGGTGGTGGCCTGTTCCTGCAGCGCCAGGGCCAGCTGCTCCTCGGTGATGTGGCCATCGTCCACCAACGCCTCCCCCAGGCGCCGGGGGCGGGTGGCGCCGGGGTACTCGACCAGCCAGCGGCGGTAGGCGCGACGGCGGGCGCGTCCCAGCGCCTCGTCGGTGGTGAAGACGAAGCGGATCTGGGACCGGAAGATCTCCTCGAGGCGCTCCCGCAGCGACTCGTCGGGGGGCGAGGAGATGGCGACCTGGACCGCCTCGTCCGCCTCCACCGTCAGGGGCAGCACGTTCAGTTCCCGGGCGTCGGCCTCGGACATCCGCTGCAGCAGCGAGAACGGGATCGAGAACGGATCCGGGGTGACGACCCGCAGGGCCAGCTGATCGCCGAGGGCCTCGGTCACCTGGTGGGCGGTGACCATGCCGGTGAGGGTGCAGACCTCGCCCAGCATCATCCCGGTCTGACCCTGGATCGCCAGCGCCTGCTGCAGCTCCTCGTCGGAGATCCCCTCCCGGTCCATCAGCAGCTCGCCCAGGCGCCGGCGGAAGGTTCGCAGGGCTTCTGCGCTGGGAAACACGTGGGCGGTCTTGGCCCAGCGCAGGGGTTCGCCGGTGATCCGATGCCACGTGTACTGACCGATGGCGCGGGTGGTGGCCGTGAAGTTGATCACGTTGGACACGAAGAACCGCGGGATGCTCAGCAGGGCGTGGGGGACGCCGTAGACCTTCTCGACCGTGGTGAACTTCATCACCACCCGCCACAGCAGGACGAGGGTGTTGGCCATCACGATCCACCACAGCACGGAGCCGGGCGGGAAGATGTTGTCGAAGGCCCAGGGGTGGCCGGTGACCAGCCCCAGCACCAGACGCACGATGCAGTACAGGGCGACCACGTAGGCCAGGATGCTCACGTAGTTGGTCAGCAGGGCCTTGCGGTCCCGCCACAGGCAGTAGAGGACCGGCAGCGGGCCCCGCCACCCCACCTGCTCCCACCCCTGGAGGCCGATGCCCAGGATCCACCGCGTCCGCTGCTTGACAGCGTCGGAGAAGCGGTCGGGGAAGTACTCGCGCGTGGCGATGAACTCGTCCACCGCCACCGGCACCAGACGCTTGCGGAACCAACCCTTCTCCACCATCTCGATCCGCTTGATGGCGCGGGACGCGAAATAGACCCGCTTGTCCGCCAGGCGGAACTTCGTCCCGATCTCGTAGTCCTCGGTGAGGGCGACCGGGTTGAACGCCTCCTGGGAGTGCGCCAGGGCGATCTCCTCGAAGGCGTCCCGGGCGAAGGCGCTCCCCACGCCGGCGGACGGTACCAGCCCGTCCACCCGCTCCCGGACGATCATGTCCTTGAGGTGGTGCTCGGCGAACTCGTCCTTGTAGGTCGCGGCGACCCACTTGCGCAGGGGGGTCTCCAGGGGGAGGACCGGGGTCTGGACGAAGTCGTGGTCCGGGATGAGGTAGTTGTACAGCCGCAGGGCCAGCGGGTGGATGATGTCCTCTGCGTCGTGCATCAGCAGGATGTCGAAACGCTGGCCCCGGCGCTCCTCCACCAGCTGGAGGCCCTGGTAGACCCAGTTGAGGCAGTCGGCCTTCGACGTCGGTCCGTCGTGGGGGGTGACCACCTTGTGCACGTTGGCGACGCGGCGAGCCACCGACTCCACGCGCTCCTGGGTCTCCTCGTCGTTGCGGTAGGTGCCCACGAAGATGTCGTAGCGGGTGGGGTCGTAGTCCAGGGTCTGCAGGTTGTTCTCCAGCATCTGCTGGATGACGGCGGCCTCCTGCCAGGCCGGGACGATGATCGCGATGCGCTTCTGCTCGACGGCCTTGAGGTCCTCGACGGTGATCCGCCGCCGCTCCTCCCGATACAGGCCACGCAGGTAGTAGTTGAGGTCGATGAACAGATCGTCGACGCCGTTGAGCAGGATCGCCCAACAGACAGGGTGAGCCACGGCCCGCATGGCGAGATCGACGACGTCAGCCACCGTACGTCTCCCCCGGCCGCCGCCGACTGGCGCGCGCTCCCGCGTTTCGCTCCCGCCCGCGCGAAAGGCACCCTGTACCGTATCCGCTAACCATCGGCATCACAAAGCACATTGGTCAGAAGACGATGTAGGTGGCGGTCTGGAAACGGAATTCCGAGTAGTAGAGCGGGTCCGGAGCCGGATCTACGTTCTCGAGGCCGAAGTACGAACCCACGTGCACGCTCAGCATCAGGTCCAGCCCGATCGGGCGCAGGAGCCGCCAGCGATGCCCGACCCCGCCGTCCACGAGGTTGTTCCAGTAGTCGTTGTTGAGGTCCTTGAAGACCCGGACCTCGGCGATGGGCTGCCAGGCGACCGGTCCGGTGACCAGCCATCCGATGGCGTACCGTCCGCGGGCGTTGGCGATGATGTTGTGGTCGAAGCGGCTGACGTAGACCGCCTCGGCATACAGCTCGGCGCAGGGATCGACGGCGATGACCGCCTCCCGATCGTCGTCCATCGGCTCCGGGTGACAGCGGGGGGTCTCCAGGAAGAGCGCCGCGCCGGCCCGGAAGTCGAAGGCCACCGGTGGCCGCCCGTCGTTGCGAAGCAGGTTGAACGCCGGAGCGACCTGGGCGAAGAGGGCCAGCTGCCGGCGCCACAGCGCCAGCTGCACACCGGCGCCGAACATCAACGAATTGTCGGCATAGATCAGCGGCTGGCCGGTCGGTCCGTCGCCACCGCGGGACGAGAAATCGCGGCTGATCTGGAGGAACAGGTAGGGTTCGAACGCGACCTTGTCGAAGGGTTGCCACAGGGCGCGGAGGCGCAGCATCGGCACGAAGTTGGTGTTCGTGTCCGGGACGAAGCGGTGCCAGCCGTACCCCTCGGCGTACAGATCGAAGTAGAAGTCGCGGGGGACGTTCTCCCGCGCCGCCTTGGCCTCCCGGACCTTGGCCGAGGCCGCGACCTGGGCCTCGCGGAATCGCTTGCGCGCGGTCTCCTTGTCGCCCCGTTCCTGGGCCAGGTAGCCCAGTTCCATGGCGACGATGTGCGGCGGTGCCCCGGCCTCGCCCGCGCTGTGGAACGCCTCCTCGGCGCCCGCCATGTCCCCGGCGGCCTTGCGATCCCACCCGAGCTGGAGCCATTCGTCGGCCGTCCGCGGCCGCTCGACCGCCTCCTCGGTGCCGGCAGTGGCGGCCCACAGACCGGTCTCGGCATCGATCCCCGGTAGGGCCACCTCCACCGGAACCCGCCGGATCGGGGCGGGGCCGGAACCGTGCCAGCCCTCGGGAACGGGGACCACGACCTGGGACGGGACGGACGTACCTGCGGCACTGCCCGAGGCCGCGCCACCTGCGGCCTCCCAGGGGAGGGGATTGGGGTCGAGCTGAGCCCGCGTACGGGGCGGACTGGCCGCGGTGGAGCGAGCGGCTCCGGTTCGCCCGGGTTTCGATGTCGTGGACGACGACCTCCCGCCGGAGGTGGAGCCTGCCGACGTCGACCAGGTGCCCGAGCCCGAGGGCTGGGAGGCCGACGCGGTCGAGGAGTTCTCGGGGAGAGGGACGGGCTGGTAGGGCTGCCACGCCGACTGGTGTGAGGTCGTGGGCGCCGCGTCGCCGGGTGTCTCGGTGGTCGGCTCCCCGCCATCGCGCCAGCGCGCGTGACCCTCGTCATCGACCGGATCGGCCTTGCCCGCGTCGCCGTCCTCGGTCCACCAGCATCCGCTGCTCAGCAGGCCGACCAGCCCGACGGCCAGCCACAGCGATCGCGCCCTTTTTGCGGGGGTACACCCCAACATCCGCCTCCCGCCTGGGCCGCTACGCGCACACGCCTCCGCGCGTACACCCACCCGAGACTAGCCGACACTACCACGTCCAAGGGGGGGACTGCACCCCCGGGGAGGGCGCGTCGGGCGACCCCGACCGGCGTCGGTTCGACTACCGGCAGCCCAGTTCGGTCGCCAGGTACTCGCGCCGCAGCGAAAGGAAGCTCCGGACCTCGTCCTGGGCGGCCTGGATCTCCGCCGGAAGCTCGCTCAGGTCGTTGGGATCGGCCCCGGCGGCCCCGGCGATGGTCTCCCCCACCGCGTCGATCAGCCGGGGCATGTCCTCGTTCCACGCCTCCCCGCTCACCAGCTCGCAGACATGGTGGACGTACAGCGGCCACAGCAGGGGATCCCGCAGCACACGGTCGATCATCAGGTTGCCCCACACCGTGTCGACCCCGGCCTCCACGTCGTCCGGGATCCACCCGTTCATCCACCAGCCGTCGTAGGCGAACTCGTCGCAGAGGGGGTTGTCGTTGGCCTCGTCCCAGCGGCAGCCGAAGGTCAGGTCCATGTCGGCCGCATAGACCTCCCAGCGGGGCTCCTCACCCCCCAGCGCCTGGTGGGAGAAGTAGAAGTTGTTGGTCACGTGGTCCTGGCTCTGCAGGACCGCCATCAGGGCCAGGTAGCGCAGGTAGGCCTCCACGTGGAGTGCAGCCGTGGTGCGGGTGGCAATCCCTGCACCACCCTCCCGGTGTTCCCGGTAGTCCTCGTAGATCACGTCCTCGATCAGGGTGATCAGATCGGCGTAGTCCCCGTCGTCGCCGGCCTTCTTCTCGTAGATCAGCGGGTACTCGTCCCTGTCGTCGTTGGGGGTCAGCGCGCCCTCGTCGTCCACGTCGGCCGCCTCGTACATCGACCGTTCCCGATCCCGGCCCCGCAGCTCGAGGAACTTGCCCCCGATCCGCTCGGTCTCCACCATCACGCCGTAGTACTCGCCGTTGATGTACAGCTCGAGGTGCCGCGCCCTCGGGGTGGGGAGCGAGGTCGTGCGCCGGAAGGCCTCGAGGCCGAGGAAGGTGCGCAGGAAGGACGGGTCGTTGTACTCGGCGCGCAGGTTGATTTTGCGCGCGTACCCGGGATGGTCCGCGTCCTCGGGGAAGCGGATCCGCAGGGACTTCTTGGGCAGCGAGCGGGTCGACCCGCCCCGCAGCCGGAGCTCGGCGCCCTCGCCGTACGTCACCCCGTCGGCGGTCAACGAGCAGGGGATGTAGAGGTCGGACTCCGGCTGATCCAGGACCTCCTCCCAGTCCCCGGGATCCAGCTCGAGATCCCAGACCGGCAAGGCCTCGGGCATGCACTCGCCGTACAGACAGGTCTCCCCGGTCCGGCAGTCGCCGGATCCCTCGCAGGCGCCGCAGGTCCCGTCGGCGCGGCACCCGGCGTGGGGGTGACACTCGTCGGCGCCGGTACAGCCACCGCAGACCCCGTCGTGGCAGCCCTCGCCCCAGGCGCACTGCAGCACCCCTTCGGGGCAGGGCCCACCGCCCGTCGGCCCCGGGCCCGGGCCGTCGGGATCCGTGGGGCAGCCCAGCCATCCGATCGCGGGGAGGAGGAGGACGAGGAGGCGGATCGTCATGGCCCCAGGATGGCCCACTCGCCGCTCCTCGCCAAGCGGAGGGAGCGCAGGGCGAGGAGGGCGTGGAGGTTGTCGAAGGTATGGGCGGTGTCTCCCAGGCTGAAGGCCCCGGCGGCGGATCGGGGTTCGCTCCGCTGGCACTCGATCATCCGCGACGCCAGGGTCTCGGCGGCCTCCAGGTCGTCCAGGAAGAGGGCCAGGCGAATGGCGATGGCGTAGACCGCCACCCCCTCGTAGCCGTCCACCGGTGCCGCGGTCGCTGCGCTGTACCTCCCGGGCAGGGATCCCCGCTCCTCCAGCGCTGCGAGGAAGAACTCCAGGGTGCGATCGCCCCCCTCGCCCACCTCGGCCAGGTGCAGGGCGCAGTAGGCCGCGAGGATGCCGTTGACCTCCGAGCTGTCCACGTACCCCGCCGACGGCGTCCAGACCTCACCGAAGAGACCCGCCTCGGTCTCCGCGTCCCGCAGCAGCTCCAGGCTTCGCTCGTACACCGGTTCCCAGGCGTCGTCCCGGTCCGCCAGGTCGGCCAGGGTCCGCAGATCCAGGTAGGCCAGCTGCACCTCCTCGGAGGTGTAGACGCCGTGGTCGTCCCAGCTGGCCGCGTCCACCAGCAGGTCTCCGGTCACCTGGTGCTCGAGCACGGCCCGGGCGATCTCGGCCGCGTCTCGCTCCAGGCCAGCGTCGGCCCAGCGTGCCGATCCCCGCAGCAGCGCTCGCACGACGGTCAGGTCGTCGATGGACGCGCTGGAGGGGTCCACCCTCAGCAGCCCCCGGGAGGCACGCCAGGCCAGCAGTCCGTGGGGCCCCTGGAGCACCTTGTCCACCAGCCGGCGCTGGGCGGCGAACAGGGCGGGGCTGTCCGCGAGCACCGCGTAGGTCATCATCAGCCCGACGGATTCGGAGAGCACCGCGCGGGCCTCGGGGCCGGCCCCTGCCAGAGCTCCGGGGCGCAGGGGGACCCGGGTGTGCAGCCCCCCCCGCGGACCCGCCATGCGGCGCTGCAGGAAGCGCAGCAGGTCCCGCTCCGCCCGCGCCAGGGTCCCGTCGTCCACCGCGGGGGTTGCGAGATCCTCGCAGGTGGCCGACCGAGAGGGCGCGGCCGTGAACAGGACGATCACGCACCCGAATCGCAGGTAGGTGCAGGAAAGTCTCATCGGCAACGGCGACCCCGCGCGTGGGCTGGACCGGAGCAGGGGACGAGATTGTCCAGTGCTTGACCGGTGTTTCCACCCACTCCTATCATCGATCGTGGGAGAGGGTGAAACAGGCGCAATGACCGGAATCAACGGGACGAACCGCCGGGAGCCACCCGTGGACTGCACATCGTGACGGCCACCTCGGCGAAGAAGGTCCGCGATCTCGAAGCCCTGCTCGATCTGTCCCGGCAGATGGTCGCCACCCGCGATCTGAACACCCTGCTCGACCTGGTGCTCCGTCAGGCCACGTCACTCCTGGAGGCCGAGCGCAGCTCCCTGTTCGTCCTGGACGAGGAGGCCCGCGAGCTGTGGACCACCATCGCCCAGGAGCTGGCCGGCCACACGATCCGGGTCCCGGTCGGCAAGGGCATCGTGGGCCACGTGGCCGAACTCAAGACCCCCCTGCGGATCGATGACGCATACGCCGATCCGCGGTTCAACCGCGAGGTCGATCGGGAGACCGGGTTCCGCACCCGAAGCATCCTTTGCTGCCCGATGCTCAACCACGAGGGTCGGTGCACCGGCGTGTTGGAGGTCCTCAACAAGCGGGGCGGCGGCATCTTCGACGAGTACGACGAGGGGCTGCTGGAGGCCCTGGCCTCCCACGCGGCGGTGGCCATCGAGAACTCCCGGCTCTACGAGGAGAAGGAGACCCTGTTCCGCAGCGTCGTCCAGACGCTGGCCGCCGCCATCGACGCCCGCGATCCGGTCACGGCCGGTCACTCCGAACGGGTGACCCAGCTTGCGCTCAACATCGGCCGGGCCCTGGAGATGGACGGCGAGGAGATGCGCTCCCTGGAGCTGGCGGCTCTGCTCCACGACGTGGGCAAGCTCGGGGTGCGAGACGACGTCCTGCTCAAGGCGGACCGGCTCACCGACGACGAGTACGCCTCGATGAAGGAGCACGCGGTCTTCACCGACCGCATCCTGTCCAGCATCGAGTTCCCGGCGGGACTGCGGGAGATCCCACGGATCGCCTCGCTGCACCACGAACGGGTGGACGGGCAGGGTTACCCCCACGGATTGCACGCCCACGAGATCGGGGAGATCCCACGGATCCTCGCGGTGGTCGATGTCTTCGACGCCCTGGTGTCCTGGGACCGGCCGTACTCCAAGGCCCGCAGCGTCGAGGAGGCGCTGGAGATCCTGGAATCGGGCAGGGGTACCCAGTTCGACGGGCGGATCGTGGACCTGTTCGTCGCCAAGAAGCTGTACCAGGTGGAGCGCCGCCAGTACGAGCGGATCAACACCCACGTGGCCCTCGAGTACTGGGTCCTGCCCGACGCGCGGGTCGAGGAGAAGCTCAACACCGCCGAGACCGTCGACCTCTCCGCGAGCGGCCTGGGCTTTCGCTCCCGGTCGTCGATCCCCTCGACCACCTTCCTGGAGATGGTGATCCAGCTGCCCGATCAGGCGTTCAACGTCATCGCCCAGGTGGTGCGATGCCGGCGCCAGTCCGACGACAGCTTCCGGGTCGGCGTGCGCTTCGTGAACCTGAGTCTGAAGGTCCAGCGACTGCTCGACGACGCCCTGCACCGCCTCGACGTCAGCGACGCCGCAGATATCTGATGGGCCGATCCGCCCTGCTCGTGGGGGGACTGTGGGCCCTGGCCGTCGCCTGTTCCCCCGGGTCGGGTACCCCGGCACCGGCCGAGCCGACCCCCGCGGCGCCGGAGCCGGATCCCCTCGAGGTCCGCTGCCGCGCCCTCGAGGAGCGGGGGGGGGCCGGGTTCGTCGCCTTTTCCGCCCCCCCCTTCGCCGTGGTGGGCGACGAACCCCCGGAGGTGGTCCGCGGCAGGGCCCAGGACACGGTGGGGTGGGCGGTCCGGCTGCTCAAGAAGGACTTCTTCGATCGCGATCCCGACCGGATCATCGACATCTGGCTGTTTGCGAACGAGGCGTCCTACCACGCGAACACCGAGCGCCTGTTCGGCGAGGTGCCGGACACCCCCTTCGGCTACTACTCCCCCACCGACGACGCGATGATCATGAACATCGCGACCGGGGGTGGAACCCTGGTCCACGAGATCGTCCATCCCTTCGTCGAGGCCAACGTCCCCGGCTGTCCGGTGTGGCTCAACGAGGGGCTCGGCTCCCTGTTCGAGGCCTGTACCGAGAAGGACGGGAAGCTGCTGGGTGTCCCCAACTGGCGGCTTCCCGGGCTGCAGGCCACCCTGCGCCGCGGCGAGCTGGGCAGCGTCGAGGCGCTGACCTCGCTGTCGGAGGATGCGTTCTACGGGGACGACACGGGTACCCACTACGCCCACGCCCGGTACCTCTGCTACTACCTGCAGGAGCGCGGCCTCCTCCGGCGCTTCTGGCGCGCGTACCTCGAGGCGCGGGACGCGGATCCCACCGGCTACGCAACGCTGCAGGAGATCCTCGGGACGACGGACATGGAGGCGTTCCAGGCGACCTGGGAGCGCTTCGTCCTGGACCTCTCCTATCCCTGAGCCCCTGGACTACTTCACCGGTGCTCGGAAGCGGATCCGCGTGCCCTCGATCTCGACAGTGTCGTTGTCGGACAGGACATGGCTGGCCTTGACACGCTGTCCGTTGACCTTCACCGAGCCGCCCAGGGCCTCGAGGATGAACTCCCGACCCGGCGTGCGGGTGACGGCGGCGGACACCTTGGGCGCCAGCCACCCCGTGTCCAGGCACAGGTGGCAGTCCTCGGCCTTGCCGATGGTGGTCCGGTCCCGGGCCAGATCGATGGCCTGGGGCGGGGTGGACAGCACGGCCAGGTGCGCCTTCTTGACCAGCGCCATCTGGTCGCGCACCTTGGCCAGCTCGTCGGGCTTGAGCAGCATGGTCTCGACGTTGGAGTCCAGGGCGGCGGCATTGGCGCGCTGGCGCTTGCGGGCCTTGTCCGGGTCCGACTCCTCGATGCGCGACATCATCTCGGTGGTGGTGACCTTGAACCCGGCGCCCGCCTCCTTGCGCTCCTTGGCCTCGAGCTTGGCGCGTTCGTCGTCGGGGAACTCGAAGCGGATGGTGTACTTGCCCACCTCGATCACGTCCCCGTGCTCGAGCATCAGCGTGTCGACCCAGCGGCCGTTGACGAACACGCCGTTCTTGCCGGCCAGATTGACGATCATGTAGGCGGTGCCCACCCGGCGCACCTCCGCATGTCGGCGGGAGATCATCAGGTTGTCCAGCATGACGTCGGCCTTGGACGTGCGGCCGATCAGGATCCGCTCCTGGGGAAGGCTGAACGTGTCCACCTCTTCCCGCCCGAGAATGACGACGAAACGCGGCATGGCGAACCCCCGGCCGTTGGGTCGCCATCGTACACCGCGGGATCGGGGGAATCCACAGTCCTCGCGTGGGGCGCGCGCGGGCTGTGATCGCGCGAATGCGGTATCATTCGGGGGTTGCGGCCGACTGGACGTCGGCCCGGCGGCCCATCACGGAGTGGGGTGACGACAGCGGGCGGGAGGCACGGGTTGCTGCAGCGTCTCGGGCGGCCGGCGGCGTGGTGGCTCTTCACGGCGCTCCTGGCGGTGTCGGGAGTGACCGGGGGGCTGGACCGCTCCGTACACGATGGTCTCGACCGGATCCGGGGGACGCGCCCCACGACCGAGGGCGTGATCCTGGTGACCATCGACGCCGAGAGCCTCGGCGCCCTTGGCCCACTCCCCTGGTCCTGGGACGTCCTGGGGCGCCTCGCGGCCCCCATCCTGGATGCGGATCCCCCCGCCATCGGCATCCTCCCCTACCCCGATCGGCTGTTTCCGATCTCCACCCCACCCACCGGTCCCCTGGCCGAGGCCATCGCCGAGGGACACGTCGTCCTGAGCGAGCGACTCTCCGCCTCACCCCAGGGAGGGCGCCCCAGCGCCACCCTCGGGCTGACGGAGTCTCCGGCGGCGGACCTGCTCCGGGGAGCCCGGGCGGGGGTGAGGGAGCTGGAGGTGGATCCCGGAGGCCGGATCCGCCGCCAGCGGTTGACCCACGCCACCACCGCCGGCGATCGCCCCGCGGTGGAGGTCGAACTCCTGTCGGCTGCCGGTGCCTCACCTCCTCCGGGGGACGAACTGGCGGTGTCGTTCGTGGGCCCACCCGGGGCGATCGCGCGGGTCTCGGCGATCAAGGTCCTCCGCGGGGAGATCCCGGCGGGATCCTTCTCCGAACGGATCGTGCTGATCGGACTGACCGCACCCGGGCTGGCCCATCTCCACGCCACCCCGGTCAGCCCGGGCCCGGAGCTGATGACCGGGGCCGAGGTCCACGCCAACGCGCTGGCCACGGTCCTGGACGGGCGGCGCATCCGTGAGTGGTCGTGGCTGGGGATCGCCCTCCTCCTCCCCCTGATCCTGCTCTTGGACCTGGCCGTGCGCCGGGTCGATCTCGGGGTGGCGCTGCTGCGCAGCGGTGTGGCGGCGACGGCGACGTTGGCGGTCCTGGCCGCCCTGTCCGCCTGGATGGAGCACCAGCTGCCCATCGTCCCCGCCGCCTTGGCCTGCCTGGGACCCACGCTGCTCGAATCCCTGGCGCGGGCGTCGCGCACGCGCCGGCGCGTGCGCCAGCTGCTGGTGGACCTGAGCCAGAGCCCCACCTTCCGCACCTCGGGTGGCGGCCCGTCGAGCGGCGACCAGTTCTGGAACTACCTGGCGGGCTTCCTGGCCCAGTTCACCGGATTCGACCGCGTGGTGATCGGCGAGCAGACCGGCCGCAAGGACCACTACGAGTGGCGGGGATCCCACGACGTGGAGCTGAGCGAGGTCGAGCTGCAGCCGGCGGCCACCCGGAAGCTGAGGCGACAGCGCACCCTGCAGGAGGGGCGCCCGGCGGTCCTCCCCGGCGCCCCCTGGAGCGGTCACGACGACCTGATCGCCCTCCCCCTGGGCGCCGGCGAGCAGGTCCACGCCATGGCCCTGCTCATCGCCCCGGGAGCCTCTCGCGTGCTCCGCAGCGAGGGCGTCCGATTGCAGGCCGCCGGGGCCGTGGGCGGGCGGATGCTCGAGCAACGGCGCAGCGCCCAGGTCGCCATGTGGACCTCCCTGCCCCGCTCCAAGCGCTCGGAACACCGGCGCCGGCGAGGGGGGCTCCCGGGACCGTTCCACAGGGTGGGCATCGATCACCAGGTGGACATCGCGGGCGTGTTGACCCGGCTCGTCCTGGACGACCGGGCCCAGTTCCGCGGCATCCTGCAGGCGTTGCCGGTGGGGGCCACCTTCGCCGACATGATGGGCGAGGTCCAGCTGATCAACGAGGCCGCCCGCCGCATCCTCGAGGCCTCCGGGGGCCGCTACACCACCGGGGCCAACCTCCCCACCCTGGTCGCGTCCCTGACCCGGCGGCCGGTGGAGGAGATCTCCGCCGCTCTGTTCGCCACCTACCGCACCAACGAACCCACGGTGTTCCACTGGGAGACCCGGGGGGCGGCTCCCCACACCTATCGCATGCAGGTTCGCCCCGTGGCCGACGTCAGGAGCGACGACCGTCGGGACGGGGACGCCGTCACCCCCCGGCCGACACCCCTGGGGTATCTGTGCATGCTGGATGACGTGACCGCCAGCCGGGAGACCCAGCGGGGCATGCTCACGGTGCTCGAGGCCCTCACCCGGCGGGCCGAGAGCCACCTCACCTCGCTCCACCGGGTCGGGCGGCTGGTCCTCGCGCAGCGCGACCTGCCCCTGGAATCGGCGGGGCTGGTGAGCCAGATGCTGGCCCAGGCAGACTCCCTGGTCTCGCTGATCGAAGAGTTCGCCACGACCCTCGGGCCCACCGAGGGCAGCGAGACCGGCGTGATCCCGGTGGACCCCTGCGAGCTGATCAACGCCGTGGTGGAGGAGGTGGACCAGGCCGTGGGGGGAGGCTTCCGACTCAAGATCGCGGCGCGGGGGCCGATCACTCCCGTGTTGATGGATCGGGCCCGGGTCGCGCGCGCCCTGAACCGGATCCTGTTCGACTCGCTGGTCAACAGCCCCGGCGAGGCGGTGACGGTCGTCGACGTGAAGGAGGATCGAGCACAGGTGACCCTGGAGGTGCGAGACGAGGGCTACGGGATTCCCGAGGCGGTGCTCCAGCAGCTGGATGCGGACCACCCGGCCGACGCGGATTCCGCCGACGGTCTGACCCGGATCGCCGTCGACGTCCGCGAGGGGGGCGGGCGCCTCCAGATCGAGAGCGAGGTGGGACGGGGGACCACCTACAGCATGGGTTTCTCCAAGCGGGTGAAGGTCAGCGATCTGCCCACCGGGCCGGGTGAGGATCCATGAGGGCCCACGGGGATCCATGAGCGCCGAGCGGGTCGCCTTCGAGCTGTTCCCGGCCAGCGGCCTGGACAATTCCCTGTTCACCGCGGTCCTGCTGGGGCTGCTCCTGCTCTTTCTGCTCACCGAGTCCTTCGGCTGGGTCTTCACCGGCCTGGTGGTCCCGGGGTACCTGGCCTCGGTGATCGTGATCCAGCCCCAGGCCGGCGCGGTCATCGCCCTCGAGGCGGTGGTCACCTACCTGGCCGCACGGGCGATCTCCGACTGGGCCTCTCCCTTCGCGCCGTGGAACCGGTTCTTCGGCAGGGAACGGTTCTTCCTGATCCTGCTGGTGTCGGTGGCTGTGCGGCTGACCTTCGAGTCTGCCCTGCTCCCCGCCCTCGGGGGAGCGCTCGCCGATGCCGGGTGGGTGGCGCCGAATCTGGTCGGCAACCTGTTCTCCGTGGGCCTGATCGTGGTCCCGCTGACGGCCAACATGTTGTGGAAGACGGGCCTGTGGCGCGGAGCCCCCCAGATCCTGATCCCCACGGGACTGCTCTATCTGGCGCTGCAGCTGATCCTGATCCCCTACACCAACCTGTCGATCAGCGACTTCGAACTCTCCTACGAGAACGTCGCGCTGGGGTTCCTCCACTCCCCCAAGACCTACATCGTGTTGCTGACCGCGGCCTACCTGGCCATGCGCAACAGCCTGGACTGGGGGTGGGACTCCCACGGCATCGTGGTCCTCGCCCTGGTGGCCCTGGCCTGGCTCTCGCCCCTCAAGGTCCTGACCACCGTGGCCGAGGTGATCCTGCTGGTGTTGGTGACCCGCCCGCTGTTCTCGGCGCGCTGGCTTCGCTCGGCCAACCTGGAGGGACCGCGGCGGCTGGTGATCGTGTTCGCGGTGGGCTTCGCGTTGAAGTTCGTGGGCTGTCACCTGCTCGCCCATCGCTACCCGGGGTTGAAGGCCACGGACTACTTCGGATTCGGCTACCTCCTGCCCTCCCTGCTGGCCCTCAAGGTCCTGCAGCGGGGGAGCCTGGCGGTGGTGTTGCTGCCCACCCTGCAGACCTCCCTGGTGGCGCTGGGCATCGGGACCGGCATCGGTCTCTCCCTGGCCCTCCTGCAACCCGCAGGGACGGGCACGGCTCCCATGGCCGCGACCCAGGCCGGCGGCGTGCGGGAGACCGAACCGGTCGTTCGCCAGGCCCACCGGGCCACCGGCCGGCTGCTCACCGCCCCGCCGGTGCGCGAACGCCGTCCCGGGGGCGAGCAGCTCGACGCCTACCGCAGACTCGTCCACGATCTGGCGGTCTCCCGTTCCCTGGGTGACCGCGACCGGGAGGCCCTGGCGGAGACCCTCGGCGCCGACCTGACGCGCACGGTCGATCCCACGGACGGGGAGATCTTCTGGGTCCTGACGGAGTCCGAGGGGAATCCGGCACAGCTTTCCGGCTGGGGTCTGGTGATCGCCCGCGAGGAGGCGGCCCGCCCGCTGGTGGTGGAGGTGCCCCACCCCCTCGCGGAGCCCGGTACGCTCGTCGCCGGCGCCCATCTCTTCGACGCCCTGGACGCGTCGGCCCTGCTGGTCTCCGGCGTCGATCCGGAGGCCGATCCCGGCGCCACCTTCGGCCTGGTGGCGGGGGGCGACCTCCCCTACGCCCTGGGACGGCGAGCCCTGGCGGGGTGGGCGTCCCTGGAGGTCCGACGGGGCGACGGCGAGACCGCGCTGTGGGTCCCGCGGGACGTGCCCGCGGCGCTGGACCTGCAGCCCCTGCGCCGGGTCGCCGAGGAGCCCGAGCTGCGTTTCGATCCCATGCCAGGCCCGGACGCCTACGGCGCGGCCCCGTCCCCCGACCGCGTTCACCTGCAGCTGTCGGACACGGGCCTGGCCCTGGCGCTGGCGTCGGCCTACCCACCGGCCCCCGCGCGGGCGGTGCTGAGGGAACACGACGGCGGGCTCTCCGGTCTGGCCAGCCACCGCTGGTTCGACGAGAGCACCCGGGCGTGGGGCCAACGGCCCGCGACGGAGACCGAGCTGATCCTCCTGGAGCGGGAGGTCCTGTCGCCCCTGCTGGCCCGGGGGGACGAGTGCCTCGCGGACGAGGGCCTGCTGAGGCACCTGGACACCGCCGCGTCCCTGCTGGGCTACGGGCTCGAACCGATCCGGCTCGGGGACGGCGAGACCGTGATCCTCCTGCGCGAGGACACACCTGCGGTCCGCGGCTGGGGGGCGGTGCTGTTCCGCCCGGGCGCCGGCACCTCCCGCTACCTCGCCGTGCCGCGTCCAGCGAGCGAGCCGGGATCGCTGGGCCTGGCGCTGCACCTGCTGTCCCTGCTCGACGGATCCCTCCTCGTGGCGGCCTCCACTCCGCCCGGCTCGCCCACCGACGTACTGGCGCCGGACAACCCGACCTCGCTGTTCACCCGGGCCCACCGGGCCGTCGTCCGGTCCGCGACTCTGGAGAACCCCGCGGTGGGCATCCAGGTGCGCGGGTATGGAGCCTCCCACGATCTGGAGGCGCCGCTGGTGATGACGGCCGGGGTGCTGGCCAGCGACCCCCGGTCCCAGCTCCCCGACCTGCACGCCGTGGTGGCCCGGATCGGAGATGCGGGGCTGCCGACCCGGTGGTACGACGGCAGCCAGGAGCTCGTGGCCCTGCGCGGCGGGGGGATCGCCCAGCTGGCCGCCGCCCGCCACCTGGACGGCCAACCCTACGGTGTGCTGTGGGCGTCCACCGGACTCCGCAGGCGCCTGGACGCATCCCGGCCCGCTCCGCTGACCCAGGCCGCCGAGGCCTCCGGTCTGCTCCCCCAGGAGGTCTGGCTGGACGAACTGTGGCGGGAACGGCGGGGAGACCGCGAGGCCAGTGCAGTCGCGGCGGACGCCCTCCCTGCCGACCTGGCCCCCGGTTGGCAGGCGATCGTCGAATCCCTGGTGTCGATCAAGGTGTCCGGGAATCCCCTGGCCGTCTCCGATCTGGTCGAGCACGCGAGGCTCCGGGGGATACGAGTCGAGTGGCTCGTGGACCTGGAGACCGGTCGGCCGGCGATCTGGCTGAGCCGCGGCACCTCCACGTTCCTGGTGGACCCGGCCTCGCCGGAGCTGGGGGGTGGGGGGGCCCTGGCCGATCCGGTGGGGGCGGTGCGTCTGGGTCAGGTGGGCCTGGTCGGGGCGGGGGGTGAGCGGTGAAGCGCCTCGTCCTGGCGGCCCTGCTCTCGGCGCTGGCCGTTCTGCTCCTGCTCAACCTGTGGCGGCCCGGGGGGGGCGAGGGGGCGGATGAAGCCGCCGTGGACGGGGAGCCCCAGCTGTTCTACCTGCTGGAGCCGGGACGCCCCTTGCGGCTGACCCTGGAGGCGGGCACCCGGAGGGTCAAGCTGATCGGTCTCGCCCTGGTGGACGGCGAGGCAGCCGAGCCGAACGCCGGCGAGGACGTGCCGTTCGGTTTCCGCGTCCAGCTCCTCGACGCCGCCGCGGAGGAGGTCTGGTCGACCCCCGTCTGGCTGCGATCCCGCATCGGCGATGCGGAGACGCCGGTCCAGGGATCGCTGCCCCTGCGGCGCGCCTACCTGGCCGCCGGCGACGGCCAGCTCACCGACGAGCGGGTCGTGGAGCTGGACCTGGGGCCGGTGGGACTGCGGGGGGGCGAGCTCCATCTCGAGGCGGACGGAGATTCACCCTGGCCGGTGCTGGTCCGTCCCCTCCGGCATCACCGGAGCGAGGACGGAGACGCCCCCCTGGGCCTCACCACCCTCACCGACGACGAGAGGGAGGAGCTGGCCCACCGCGTTGGGGTGGGTGCCTGGCATGCCCTGCACCCGTCCGAGCGGGACGTACTGTCCACCTTCCGCTGGCAGCGGATGGAGGCCAGCGGTGCCCGGGGCCGGGACTACGTCACACGTCGAGTGGTGCTCACCGACCACCGTAGTGCGGCGCCGGAGGTTGCGGTGGCCGAGGACGTCATGGAGACCCTGGACCCCGGGCGAGCGGTGTCTCTCAACCTGCGGGGCCCGGCCCGTCTGGCGCTGGATCTGCGGCCGCTGGCCACCTCCGGTGAGGTGGCGACCACCGAGATCTCGGTGGTCGTGGTGTCCCAGCGGGGCGAGGTCACCTCGACGCCGTTGACGGCGGAAGGAGACCGGGAGATCGCCCACGACCTCCGTCTCCCACCGGGTGAGGTGAGCACGGTCTCGGTCCTCAACCGGGGGCCACAGCCGCTGCGGATCACCCCTCGGATCGACGACGTCACGGGAGTGCTCTTCGGCCGGCCCGCGGTCTCCACCTCTCCGGAGACCGGCCAGTACGTCCTGGGCCCCGAGGTGCGCCGGATGGCGATGATCCGCCTCTCGGGCGATGGCGGGACGGCGGAGTACACCCTGCGCGGCCGCCAGCGAGAGCGCCTGCAGATCGAGGCCCGCCCTGTGGCTGGTGCGGGCGCGACGGTGGCGATCCACTTCCTGGACGAGACAGGGTCCGTGCTGCAGTCGACCGAGCTGGATTGCCCGGCCGGCGTCTCGCCCTTCGAACTCGTGCGACAGCCCGGTGACGAGGGGGACCTGGGCGCGGCCGGCCTTCCGACGACCGCGGAGTTCTGGGCCCAGGCCGACGCCCGCGCGATCCGCGTCGAGGCCGACGCCGAGGTCGACGTGCGCCTCCGGGTTCCAATGGAGATCGGGTGGAGCCCCCTCGAGGTCGATCCCGCGTACGCGCTGGAGACCGACGGGGTGGCGCTGCGCCACGAACCCCTGGAGGAGCGGCGCTGGAGCAGCCTCACGCCCGAGGACCTGCCCGCGCTCCAGGCCGCCGGCAGGGAGGTCTTCGTGGCCGCGCAGGTCCGTCTGGAGCCGACGGGTGATGCGGCGCTCCAGCCCCTGGACGGCGAGAACCTCCTGCGCTGGCGGGTGGATCCGACGAACCGCCAGGGACACGCTTGGTTCCCCGACGGGGAGGTCCCGCGCCAGCGACTCCTCGAGCGCTGGGCCATGCCCTTCAGCCGCTCCCTGGGGACGACCTGGCCCGATGGCGCTCACACCTCGCTCGACGTGGGAGAGCCGACCATGGTGAGCAGCGGCAACGCGCAGGCGGGGACCGCCCGACTCGCCGTGTGGCTGGACGACACGTCGATGCTGGGATCCGAGGCGGTCTTGAGGATCGGCGGCAGAGATCGGGTCCGCGTACCCCTGGCGGCCCGGCAGCTCGAGATCCCGGTGGGCGCCCTCCCCGAGGGCAGCCACGAGGTGACCCTGGAGGCCCCGGGTACGGGGCTCACGGCCCTGCTGTCCCTGCCGCCGGGGGACAGGGAGGCGGCGCGCGCGCTCTACCGGGAGCGCACCGTGTACCGTCTGGCGAGGGAGCGGAACGTCCGCCTCTCGGTGCCCGTGCGCGAGGGCGCAGACGCCGTGGTGTACCTGCTCCCGTACTACGAACTCCCGGCGGGACGCACCTGGCCGAGCTCCACGGCCCGCTGCCGCATCCGGATCGAGGCCCGCGGCGGGCGCCCCGCCGGCGTGCTGGTCGACCGGACCACACCCCTGGAGATGGAGGGTGACCTGCCCCCGGGTGGCGCGGTCGAGGGATTCCTCGCCGACCGGTCGGACCGCACCCTGGTGACGGGGGACCCGGTGCGCATCCCCCTCGGAGACGACCTGGCCGGCGGTACCGCTTCGCTGACCCTGGAACGGCTGGACGGCGGCGATCCGGTCTGGTTCCGGCTGGTGACCCTGGGTGTCCCGCCCCAGCCGCGGCCGAGTGGCACGCAGTGGATCGAGGAAGTGGGCCATCGACAGGGGCCGTTCGCCTGGGCCGATCCTTTCGAGCCCGCGGACTCTCTGCGGGTCCTCGTGGACGCGGAGCTGGAGGATCCCCACGGCGAATACAGGCTCCCGTCGGAGGGGGCCCGGGAGCTGGCCCGCGGGCTGGGTTGGCGCCTGGCGACCGCGGCGAACACCGGCTCGCTGGACGCCCTCCCCGCCCTGGCCGCCGAGGCCCAGGGATTGGGCTTCGAGCTCGCGCCGGTGCGTGTGGGCGACGCACGCTACCTGCTGCTCGTGGACGGAACCGGGGACGGCCGGGGGCTGCTGATCCTGCGCTTCGGCGGCACGGGGAGTCGGGTGCTGCTCCAGGCCCCCCACGCCTTCCACGACCGGCACTCGGCGGACATCGCCCTGAAGCTGTGGGAGGCCTCCTCGTTCCCCGCTCTGCAGATCAACACCCGACACCGGTACGAGGAGGGCCGGCCCGAGTCGGGGGCGGCCAGGGTCTCGTCGGACCTGGCCAAGCGCGACGACACCTGGTTCCACGCCCTGATGCTGGGGCTGCTGGACGCCACCGAGCGGCCGATGGTGGTCCAGATCCACGGGTTCGGTCGGACCACGGTCGAGGACACGGCGGTGGACGTGATCGCCAGCGGCGGGGCCTACCCCCGCCCAGAGGTGGTGCGCGCCTTCGCCGACACCCTTCGGGAGCTCACCCCGTCCACCGGGATCCAGGTCTACCCCGACGACACCTCCCTGCTGGGCGCCCAGATCAACCGACAGGGAAGGGCCGTCGCCGCACGCCCGGGGGGGGCCTTCCTCCACCTGGAGCTGGGCCCCGAACTCCGGGACTCCCTACGGAGCGAAGCCGCCGCCCGCAGCACGCTGCTCAGGGCCCTGGGTATGGCCGCCGAGCGGGCCGCCGATCCGGCGCCCCCCGGGGAGGGTTCGTGATCGGTCCGACCCGCATGCCCGCGGTCCTCCTGGGACTGGTGCTGCTCACCCCGGTCGCGAGGGGTGAGTCGTCCCCTCCCACCGGTTCGATCCCGCCCGCGGACGGTGTCTGGGAGGAACTCACCCTGCGGCGAGCGGGCCCCCTGTCCCGGACCGACGCCCGCTGGGTCCACCCGTCGCCGGCCTCCTTTCTGAGGATCGAGGCCGGCGCGACCCCGGTGTTGATCCGCGTCGACCTGGACGACGATGGCGCCCCGGTGGCGCAGGTCGAGCAGCGACTCAGCCGGCTGGAGGATGGCTCCTGGGTGGCCTGGATCCCCCCCTCCCCCGCGTCGCCCCATGCCGTGGTGGCGACGGGGAGGCTCCGCGCCAGCGCCCTCCGGGCGGTGGAGGACCTGGCCGCCAGCGCCGTGCGGCCCGGGAGCGCCGCCATGCCCGGCCAGCGGCTGGGTGTCGGTTGGCGGCCCCTGTCGGCGGGGCAACCGCTGCTGCTCCCCGCCCGGGGTCGGGGCTTGTTGCGCCTGACGATCCGGCCCACCGACGAGGCCGCGCCTCCGGGGGCGGTCACGCCCTTCGATCTGGTGGTGTCCGACCCATCCGGACCTCCCCTGGACCGCCTTCCCAGCAGCAGCGTGGTTCGCGCGGAACCCCGCCGGCCCTCGACGGCGGTCCGTGAGCTGAACGTGTGGCTGGGGCCGACGACGACGCGGGTCCAGCTGGCGAGCGTGGGGGCCGCTTCGGAGATCCGGGCCCGCCTGTACCGGCCGAGGGGCTCCCTGTTCCGCGCGCGCAACACCGTACCGTGGGCTCCGAGGCCCCTGGGAGAGGAGGGCGAGGTCTCCCTCGCCGCCCTGGCGGCCGGCGACCACCGGGCTGCCTCCTTCCACCTGGCCCCGTGGCTCGAGGGGAGCCCCGGGGACGCCGACGCCCTGTGGATCCTGGCGCGGGTCCAGGCGCGGGTCGAGGCGCTGCCCGGGCTCGTGCCCGCTGCCCTGCCCGGCCTCGAGACGGCCGTGATCGAGGCCGACAGCTCCGGCGGATCCCCGGCGCCGGACCGGTTGAGGGCGGCGGCCCGGCACGCCTGGCTGCAGACCTCGACCTACAGCACGCGGGGGGTGGAGGTCCCAGGTGGCGGCACCTCGCTGGTGGAGCAACTCGACCCCACCGCGCCGGTGCTGCAGCTGGACGTGGAGGCCCAGCGCAAGGCGGGTGTGCGATGGGCGCTGTCGGGCGGGGAAACCGGCGTGGTCACCGTACCCGCCCAGTCCGGGGCCGCCGACCGCTGGGGAGTACTGCGGTGGCTGGGATTCAACGGGAGCGGACGGCCCGCCGTGGTCGGCCTGTCCGTGGACGGCGGGGATCCCATCCGGATCCTGCTGGCGGACCCGGCCACTCCGTTCCGACTCGCCTTGCCCCCCGGCGAACACCGGGTAGAGCTCCTCACCCCGCCGGGGGCGGAGGATCGATTCACCCTGGCGGTGGATCGCCCCCTCGGGGGTCCCGCCCGCGGCCGCCTCCAGCTCCGTGACGCGGTCCCCGTGGGGCCGCTGGTTCCCACCGCCCGCGTCGAGCTCCCGGGGGTGTACGAGGTCCATGCCACCTCGGGCACCCCCGATGCGCCCACCCATCTGTGGCTGGACGCCTGGTGGGAGGGAGAGGGCCCCCTCGAGCTGTCCGTCGAGGCCGCCGACGGTGAACGGCGCGTCACCGTCCATCCCGTGGACCGGGTCGTCGCCCTGGTCGACGCCCCGCGACGGGGAGGGCCCGCCGCCCTCGCCACCGGCGGTGCCGCTGTGGACCTGCCCCTGTCGGCCGGCTGGATCCGGATCCATGGAACCGGCGAGGGCTGGGTCCGCGTCCGGCACCGTCGCCCCGCTCCCCGGCCCCTGGAGGTCGATGCGCCGCCACCTCGCGCCGACATCGCTGCCATCGACGGCGATCTCGCGCAGCTCTCCCGCCGGGTCATGGACAGCCCCGACGACGCGGCCGAAGCCGCTGCGCGCTACAGGCGCGCCGAGTGGCTGCTGGACTCCGCGCTCGAGGACTACGCCCTGCGAGATCTGGTCGCCGCGCAGCTGCTGCCCGACGCCGACCCGGAAATCCTGTCGGCACTCGCCCAACTGGATCGGGTGACCCGTCGGTTGCAGGGGCCGGATCACCTGGAGGTCCTCGACCCCGGCGAGCGTGTCGCCGTCGCGCTGGATCTGCCAGCCGCCGCCGGCCACGGTCCGCCGGCGTGGCTCGATGATCTCCCGCAGGGTGCCCATCCCCGGCTGCTCGCCGAGGGCCGCGTCCGCGCCCTCGCCGCGGCCGGCGAGCCGTCTCCTGCGCTGCCGAGGGAGCTGGCCCGACGAGCCCTCGCCGCCGCCCAGGACGACCCCGAGCGCGCCCTCGAGGCGTTGTTGCACGCAGTGGCGGTCCGCGAGGTCGTCGACGACGCGGCGGCGGCTCGGATCGTGGCCGTTGCCCGGGACGCGACCCGGGCCGACCCCCTGCTCGCGGCCGACCACAGCGCGGACCGGGTCATCCTGTACACCCCCGCCACGCTCCCCGACCGGCTCGCCGACCCCGCGCGCTGGGCACGATGGACCCTTCTGGGCGCCGGGATGGACCGGGTGGACCGGGTCGTCGCCGGGGGCACGCGCTGGGTGGTGACCGGACTCTCCGGCGTGCCGGAGCAGCTTCGGTTGACCGCGTTCTGCGACGACCTGCGGGTCCCGCCGCCGGCCACCCCTCCCCACTGCCGGCTGTCGATCGAGGGCCACGGGTCGGGCACCGAGGTCTGGGAGATCCCCCGCGGCGAGGTCTCGAGCCGCCAGGTACCGACCGGTGGTGCCACCGAGCTGGCCTTCGGACTCGCCGACGCCGGGGCGGCCCGCTACGTCGCCCTCTCCCTGGACGGGGAGGGGGGCACCTGGGGAGTGCCTGACCGCCGGGCGGCCTTCCACGTGGCGCGGCCGGGCGAGCCGGTCGGCTTCACCCTCGCCGGTCCCACGCGGCTCTCCGTCGAGGCCGCCCGGAGGAGCCGGGGATCGCGGGGGAGCCCCGCCGACGTCCAGATCCTGGTCGACGGGGAGATCCGGGCGACCCTGGGCGACAGCGGGGCGGCCTCGCCCCCTCCGATCCTCTCCGACCAGGGGGTGGAGTACGGGCCGATCCTGCGCACGGACCTCAGCGTCGACGGGGATGGCGTCCACCGCCTGGAGCTGCGCAGCCGCATCGGTACGACCGCCGTGCGGGTCACCCGCCGCATGGCGAGCGAGACGGTCCTGCCGCCGATCCTCGGGGACACCCTCACACCGCCAGGTGGCCCCGTTCCGGGACTCCCGCAGGCCCCGGAGGACGGCGACCTCCTCCCCCTACCCTCCCGCGGGGGCACCCTCGAGGTCAGGGCCGCACTCCGGGACCGCTGGTCGGTGGACTTCGAGCCCGTGGACGAGCGGGACGTCTATCTGGAGACCACGGCGCTGCACCGGCTGCGGGTCGGGGGCGGGCTGTGGCTTCGTGGCAGTCTCTTCGGACGGTTCCGTTTCGTGTCGACCCCCTCGGCCGGGGCCCGACTGGGGCTGCACCAGCGCCTGGGTCCCACGGGATTGCGCTGGAGCGGCGGCGTGACGGCCCTGGTCCAGGACACGTCCGAGGGACACCGTGGCGCCCTGGCCATCCGGGCTCGCCTGGATCGTCCGCTGCGCCTGGGATCCCGCGCCCTGCTGGTCCCCCACCTGGATCTCCGCGCACACGTACAGCCACAGGTCGATCTGGACGCCGTTGCCGGCGAGGCGGATCTCGAGCTGGCCAGCACCTACCGCCGCCAACACCCCTTCGGGTTGGGCGCGGGGATCGAGCTCCTGTGGAGACCCTGGACCGATGTGGAGCTGCTGCTGGCGGGGCGCGCCCGTTCCAATCCCGACCCGACCTCCCTGGACAGCGCGGGCGGTCGAGTGCAGGTCCGGGCCCACCCGCGACCCGTGGGGCTGGCCCTGGGCTTCGACCTGAGCAGGCGGCTGCGGGACTCGGACCGGGAGGACGCCTGGTGGCGCTCCGAGTTGGCCCTCGATCTGTGGGCTGACCTGGGGCCGCCGACGGCCTGGATCCGCCCCGAGGCCCGCCTGGCCTACCTGCTGGATCCCACGCGCCTGGAGGTCACGGTGGGGATCGCCGTCCTGCCCGGCCGCCGCTCCCTCGATCACGTGGCCCCCACCGAGCTGCACTTCGAGGACATCCGCCGCGATCCCCTCCAGAAGCGGAGGGCACGCCGGTGAAGTCCCCCTCCCTCGACCCCCTGGCGCTGTGGTTCACAGGCCTGCTCCCGCCGGTCACCGCCCTGGTCCACGACGGCGTCATCGAACGCACGGTCGCGACCCTGCGGGAGCACCACGGCGACCTCCCCCGGGACGCGGGGTGGAGTCCCGAGCCGGCCCAGGTGCTGTCGGTGATCGAGGGGCTGGCGGACATCTGCTTCGATCTGAGGCGCCGGGCCCAGGAGGAGCAGCGCAGGTTCGACAGCTTCTCCCAGACCTACTTCCGCGCCCAGCGCGAGGACGCCCGGCGGCAGGTGGCCGAGGAGCACCTGAGGGCGACGGTGGACGACAGACGCCGCCTGCGGGGTGACCTGCGCGCCCTGCGCCGGTATCTGGACCACGACGCCCTGGCCGAGCGCCACGCTCGGCGGGTGCAGGAGCTGGGACAGCGGATCGATCTGGCTCTGCGGGTGATCCGTCGGGCCACCCGGCGCCTGGAGGCCGAGGGTTTCCAGCCCAGCGGTGGGGATCGCGCCCTCGAGCGCTTCGTGGCCGAGTTCCTGGGCCTGGGTCCCTTCCTGCTGGAGCTGATCCAGGAACGGGAGGGCGCCGCCCCGCGGGTGGCGGCCTTCGCCACCCTGGGCTTCGTGGTGCGCCGAGCCCTCGCGGGGGACCGGCCCCTGGATCTGGATCCGCGCTCGCTGCGGGAGATCGTCGGCGCCGCGCAGGATCCCGGTGCGGAGATCCCGGTCCAGCGGGACGCCAGCCGCGTGATGCTGATGACCCACCCCGAGGAGGGCATGGCCATCGTCGAGCGGCGCCTCCTCCGGGCGCCGTTGCCAGGACCCGCCGACGACTTCCTCTACCGCGCGGCTGCGGTGCGCCTGGTACCCCGGCACTTCCCCCGGGAGCGGGCGCTGGCCGCCCTCCGGGCGCTGGTGGAGCGCAACGACCCCAGCGAACACGTCCGGATGACGGCGGCGCGTGCGCTCGGCGCGTTCGACCACGCACAGACCGAGTCCATGCTGGTCCAGCTCGGGGCGGGCGGACGGCGCCCCGATCCCAGCTTCCGGGTCCGGGCCACGGTCTACGACACCTGGGGTCGCCTGCTGGGCGAGCGCCTGGATCGAGCCGAGGCGGGGGAGGATCCACGCAGCCTCTCCGCCCGGGTGGACACCCACCTGGGCGCCCTGAGGACCGCCCTGGACGGCGAGCAGGACCCCCGGGCGCAGCGGGTGGCCGTCGCCCGGGCGGTGACCCTCGTCCGACGGTTGAACGACCTGGAACCCCGGGGCCTGCAGGTGCGGCGGACCCAGCGCTGGATCACCGAGCTGCTGGGGACGCTGGCGCGGGTCGCCCGTGGGGAGTGCGCCCCACCCGAAGTGGCCTTCGACGCTGCGCGTCAGCTCACCGAACTCCAGCCGGAGCTGGATCCGCGCTGGCGGGCGGTCTCCGAGACCCTGCGCCGCAAGCTCGCCGCCCTTCAGCCGGGGCAGCGCAAGACCGTGCGCCTGCGCAAGGGCGGCGTGTCCATCGAGGAGCGGGACTGGGGTGAGCTGCTGGCCGCCGCCGGGCAGGGGGATCTGGGGTACTCCGCGGACATCCGCGGGCGGTCACTGGTGGTGCAACGGGGTCCCCGCCAGCGACTCTCCCTGGCCCGGATCCTCCACGAGATGCGCCACCGATCGCCGGAGAAGCGCCAGGCGGGCAACCATACCTGCCTCCCCTCGTGGACGGGCACGCTCCGGGTCCCCTCGGCGCGCATGGCCCCCATCACACCGACCACCACCCCCGCCGAACCCACGGTGGCCACGGCGCTGGGCTCGTGGGCGCCCCACCTGCCCACCGTGCTGGACTGTCTGGACGCCGCGCGCCGGGGTCGTCCGCTGCGATTGCTGCACCCCAACGGCGAGACGGTCGTCCATCCTCCGTCCCTGCCGCGCCGCTGGGTCGCTCGCTGGCGGCTCCGATGGCAGCTCGACCGGTTGGGCCAGCTGCGGACTCGATCGGCCGAGGCGGCGGACGTGGAGGAGCGTCGCGCCTATCTGGACGCCCTGACCGCGATGGGCTTCCGCTTCGAGCCCGGCTCGTCGGCCATGCGGGCCGGGGGCGAGGTGTTCTCGCTGCGAAACGCCACCGTGGACAGCTTCTTCCCGGACCGGTCCCGGGAGCAGACGCTGGGCATCGCCGCCGGCCTGCCCAGCCTGTCGGCGCTGGGGGACCAGGCCTGGAACTACCTGGTGAGCGCGGGGGGCAACAACGCCCTGCACCTGGTGGCGTTCCTGGTGGGCCTCGGGGCGGTCGTGCTGGGGGACGCCGCGGTCCAGGCCGCCCGGATCCGCCGCTGGCGCGCCTCGATCCCGCTGGTCATCGGGGGCTGGGGCACCCGGGGCAAGAGTGGGACCGAGCGCCTCAAGGCTGCCCTGTTCCACGCCCAGGGATGCGAGGTGCTCGGCAAGACCACCGGTAGCGAGGCGATGCTGATCCACTCGGCGCCCGGGATCCCGCCGCGGGAGATCCCGCTGTACCGGCCGTACGACAAGGCCTCGATCTGGGAACAGCGCGACGTCCTTCGGATCGGCGCCGAGATGGGCGTGCAGGTGATGCTGTGGGAGTGCATGGCGCTCAACCCACGCTACGTGGAGATCCTCGCCCTGGAGTGGATGCGGGACGATCTGTCGACGCTGACCAACTGCTACCCGGACCACGAGGACATCCAGGGGCCGTCGGGGCACGACGTGGCGGACGCCATCAGCCGCTTCGTTCCGAGGGATGCGACCCTGGTGACCAGCGAGCGGGAGATGCTCCCGCTGCTCCGTCAACGGGCGGCGGAACGGGGCAGCCGCTGCCTGGTCTCCGACGACCTGGACGCCGAGCTGATCCCCCAGGACCTGCTGGATCGATTCCCCTACCGCGAGCACCCCCGCAACGTGGCGCTGGTGGCGCGCCTCGCCGAGGAGCTGGGGATCGACCGGGAGGCCGCGATCATCGCGATGGCCGACCACGTGGTCCCCGACGTGGGCTCCCTCACGGTCTATCCCCGGGCCACCTTCCGGGGGAGGCGACTCACCTACGTCAACGGCCACTCGGCCAACGACCGCACCGGGCTGCTGGCCAGCTGGCGCCGCAGCGGGATGGAGGACCACGAGCCCGTCCGCGACCGGGGGCGCTGGATCGTCGGCGTGGTCAACAACCGGGCCGACCGGGTGGCCCGCTCCCGGGTCTTCGCGTCGATCCTCGCCCGCGACATCTCCGCCCACGTGTTCTGCCTCATCGGCACCAACCTCAGCGGCTTCCTCGGCTACCTGCGCCAGGCGACAGCGGCGTGGTTGGACGGATTCCGGCTGAGCGAGGACCCCCAGGTCTCCCAGGATCGCTACCGCCGGCTGATGGCCCGCCTGCACCTCCCCCGCTGGGACGGCGGGCAGGTCCCCGCGGACGTGGCGGGCTGGCTCGCCGGGTGTGGTGCCTCCCCGGAGCTCGTCCGCCAGCAGGTGGAGGCCTCGGGGTTCGAGGACGCCGCCGCGCGGTTCGTCGAGGCCTTCCGATTCGGCGGGCGCCCGGTGCGCGTGGAGACGGCCCTGGCCGCGGTGGACGCGGACTCCGACCTCACCGGCGCGATGCAGCAGCTGTGCGCCGCGGGTGCCGGGGAAGAGCGGGGCCCCGAGCTGCTCCCCTTCGTCCGCCGGCAGCTGGCTCTGGTGGCCGCCGTGGCCGCCGGGGCCCGATGGGCCGGGGACGCGGCAGACCCCCCGGTGCCCCCCCGGATTCGGGAGGAGCGGATTCGCGCCCTGTTCACCGACCTTTTGCTGGAGCGGGTCCGCGTGCTCGAAGACGCCGACGCCACCGGGGATCAGGTGCTGGACTTCGTGGCCGCCCAGCTGCCGCCCGGGATCGATGCCCGCGCCATGGGGATGCAGAACATCAAGGGTACGGGCCTGGACTTCGTCTACCGCTGGATCGCCTACGACCACGTCACCTCCCTGGTGGAGGGGCTCTCCGAGGCCGAGCGGGGGGACGCACTGTCGGTGCTACGGGCGCTGCGCAGCCACCCGGACTACGGCATCCTCGACGCCCGGGCCGCCCACGAGGCGGTCGCCCGGGCCCGGGCCGAACACCTGCAACAGTGGCCCGAGGTGGCCCAGGAGGCCGAACTGGCCGAGATCCAGCTCGGGGATCTGGCCGCGGAGCGCCTGGCCGCCCTCGGACGCCGGCGGGGTCGGCTCTCGCTGCGCAGGGCCTTGCTCTCGGGCATCGAGAGCAGCCTGGACTACCTGCACAGCGTCCACCGCCGGCGGCGCGCCAGGAGGATCCTCGACGACCTGGTGCACGGCCGGGTCTCCCACCCCCGGGCCGCCGCCCTGATGCGGGAGCTCAACGGCCTGCAGAAGGGTGGTTGGCTGACCCTCAAGAGAGCAGGGAGGTAGGATCGTCCGATGTGGTCGAGTTCCCTCGGTGATGCCTTTCGGATCGTGACCTTCGGTGAGTCCCACGGACCGGCGGTGGGGGTGGTGATCGACGGCGTGCGCCCGGGCCAGCCCCTGGACGAGGCGACGATCCAGGCCGATCTGGACCGGCGGCGCCCCGGCCGGGACGTGGCCTCCACCTCCCGGCGGGAGCCGGACCGGGCCGAGATCCTGTCGGGGGTGTTCGAGGGGGTCACCACCGGCGCGCCCATCGCCATCGTCGTGCGCAGCGTGGATGCCCGGTCGAAGGACTACGAGCGGTTCCGGGACCTCTTCCGGCCGGGGCACGGCGACCTGACCTGGCTGGCCAAGTACGGCGTGCGGGACTGGCGCGGTGGTGGACGGCTCTCCGGCCGGGAGACGGTGGGACGGGTGGCGGCGGGGGCCGTGGCGCGGCGCCTGCTGTCCGACGCGGGGGTGACCGTGCGGGGGCACGTGGTCGAGGCGGCTGGGCTCCGCGCCCGTGACTTCCACCCCGAGGACGCCGAGACCAGCGTGATGCGATGCGGCGATCCGGTCGTGGGCGGGAGGATGCTCGAGGCGGTGGCGCTCGCCCGGGAAGGCGGGGACTCGGTGGGTGCCGTGGTCCAGGTCGAGGCCCTCGGCGTACCCGCGGGGTGGGGCGACCCGGTGTTCGGCAAGCTCGACGCCCGGCTGGCGGGGGCGATGATGTCCATCGGCGCGGTCAAGGGCGTGGAGCTCGGCGCCGGGTTCGCCGCGGCGCGCATGCGGGGCAGCGCCCACAACGATCCCATCGGCCCCGACGGGTTCGCGTCCAACCACGCCGGCGGCATCCTGGGGGGCATCTCGTCGGGGGACGACGTGGTCGTGCGGATGGCGGTCAAGCCCACCAGCTCCATCGCCATCGAGCAGGACACGGTCGACGCACGGGGTCAGCCCGCGAAGATCCGGGTCCAGGGCCGCCACGACGCCTGCATCGGCCCCCGCCTGGTGCCCGTGGCCGAGGCGATGATGGCGATCGTGCTCGCGGACGCGTACCTGCAACAGCAGGCCGTCTCCGGCGCCGACGGGGTGACCGGGGCGGAGCTCCAACACGCCCTGGTGGCCGCCGAGGACGACCTGGCCTACGCCCGCTCCCGGCGGGACGCGCTCGCGGCTCGGCTGGCGGGCGACGGGAACGAGGGGGACGAGGGAGGGAACCCATGAGCCCGGCCAGCGACCATCGTCAGCACCCCCGCTACCCCCTGCGGGTACGCATCGACCTGGCCGGGCCCCACGGCTTCGTCAAGACCACCACCGAAAACCTGAGCATCGGCGGCCTGTTCGTGGCCACCAAGGCCCCCTACGCCGTGGGTTCGCGGGTGGAACTCGTCCTGCGCATCCTCCACGCCCCGCCCATGGAGCTCGACGGCGAGGTCCGCTGGGTCCGCGAGGCCAGCGGCGGCGTCCCGGGCGGCATGGGCATCCGCCTCCACGGCCTCTCCGAGGCCCAGGCCTCGGTCATCGACTCCTTCCTCCAGTCCGGTCTCAAGCCGCCGATGGACATCGGGCCCGAGGACTGACAACCCGGATCGCGCCCATCCGACGTTGGCACGGGCCGGCGAAACCCTTACCCTGTCGCGCATGCATCGAGATCGATCCTTCTCCCTGTTGGGGTTCTCGTTTCCGTACTGGATGCTCTGCACCATCGAGATGTTCGAGCGGCTGGCGTACTTCGCCCTGCGCTCGGTGGTGGCGGTGTACATCATGCAGGCCGACGAGCCGGGGGGGCTGCACCTGACGGCCGCCCACAAGGGCTCGATCTACGCCTGGTGGTTCGTCTTCCAGTCGATCCTGCCCATGTTCACCGGCGGCATCGCCGACCGCTACGGGTACAAGAAGGTCCTGTTCGGGGCGATCACGGCCAACATCGCCGGCTACGTCCTCATGGGCTACATGCGGTCCTACGAGGGGTTCTTCTTCGCGGTGATGCTGCTGGCCACCGGCACGGCGTTCTTCAAGCCCGCGCTCCAGGGTTCGCTGGCCCAGAGCGTGGACGAGAACAACTCGTCGATGGGCTGGGGGATCTTCTACTGGGTGGTCAACGTGGGCGCCGTGATCGGCCCGTTGATCGCCGCGCCCATCCGCGGCTACAGCTGGCAGTGGCTGTTCTTCGCGTCGGCCGCGGTCACCTCCCTGAACTACCTGGTGCTGCTGACCTTCAAGGACATCCCGTCGGGGGCCAACAAGACCGAGACCGCGTGGGAGGTGCTCCACAAGACCCTGCGCAACATCGTCGAGCCGAGGTTGATCGCCTGGCTGCTCATCATGTCGTGCTTCTGGCTGATGATGTACCAGCTGTGGGACCTGCATCCCAACTTCATCACCGACTGGATCGACAGCTCGGCCATCGCCAACAACCTGCTGTGGATCCCCGCTGGCTGGCTGGAACGGGGCCCCAACGGCGATCAGCTCAAGCAGGAGATCCTGCTGGCCGAGAACGCGGCGCTGATCGTGCTGCTGATGATCCCCATCTCGTGGCTGGTGCGGCGGATGCGGACGCTGGAGGCGATGACCTGGGGCATGGTCATGGCCGTGGGCGGCGTGATCGTGGCGGGCATGACCGGCAACGGCTGGATCTTCCTGGCCGGCGTGCTCTTCTTCTCGCTCGGCGAGATGCTGACCGGTCCCAAGAAACAGGAGTACCTGGGGTTGATCGCGCCGCCGGGGAAGAAGGGGCTGTACCTGGGGTACGTCAACATCCCGGTGGGCATCGGCGGGTTCGCGGGCTCCAAGCTGGCCGGCTACCTCTACGGCCACTTCGGGGACAAGTCGGTGCTGGCCCAGAAGTACCTGCTGCAGCACACGTCGGCGGGGGAGGGCAAGCACTGGAACGGGGACCCGAACGCCCTGGGGGACCTGGTCGGTGCGGACCGGACCGAGGCGATGGTCACCCTGCAGCAGACCCTGGGGCTGGACGCCTCGGAGACGACCCGCCTGCTGTGGGAGACCTACAATCCCCAGTGGTGGGTCTGGACCCCCATCGCCGCCATCGGCGCCCTGGCCGCCGTCGCGCTGCTGATCTACGGCCACATGGCCAAGCGCTGGACCGACATGAACGCCTGACGGGTCAGCGTTCCAGCGGATCCGGGAAGGTCGGTCTCTCCGGGGGCTGGGGGAGATCCGGGGCCGGGATCGACGTGACACCCATACCCGCGAGGGCCGCTGCCAGGCCATCCAGGTAGCGCTGGCCTTCCGACGACGGCTGGCCCGGAGCCAGCTCCAGGTCGAGGCGGAACGCGGCGAGACCCGTGAGGCGGTCGCGGACCGCCACCCCGTCGGCGACTGGCCGCTCGAGGACGGCCGAGATGCCCTCCCAGGCGGACAGGGGGTTCTCCACCTCGTGGCGGTGGTAGACCCCGCCCCCCTCGCGGCCCTCGTCGTGGGTCGAGAAGCGGAGCCCCGCCAGGAACTCTGGCGTCCCGTGCTGCTGCGCGAACCATGCGCCGGCCCACGTCTGGCCGGCGACCAGCTGGACATACTGGTCCGCCTGCGGATCCAGGTACCAGGTGTCGTAGAGCATGATGGCCACCTGGTCCGCGTGCTCGAACACGGCCTCGAACACCCGGGGGAGGCGGCTCGGATCCCGCGGGGACTCCAGGGAGGTGTGCGAGGCGAGCCAGGGGGCATCCGCGTACCTGGGATCGGCGAAGTCGGCGGCCTCCTGGGACAGTATTGGGATCGCCACCGAAAACGTGCGTTGGGGGCCCAGGGCGGCCGCGATCTCCACCAGCAGCTCCCTGAATTCCTCTTCGTGCCGCCCGTCGACGGTGGCGCACTCCATGTCCAGCTGGAAGCCGTCGGCGCCCACGGCCTCCGCTGTGGCGACCATCGCGTCGACCTGTTCCGCCCGGCGGCCAGGATCCGAGAGCCAGGAGCAGCCCACGTACCCCTTGTAGGGCACCACGCGGATCCCGGGTACTCGCTCCCGGAGCCCGTCGACGAAGGCCCGGGCCGACTCCGGCCGCGGCAACCACCCGCCGCGACCGTCGCCCCCCGGGATGGGCTGCACCGAGCCGTGGGCCACGTTGGGGAACACCGTCGTCACACCCAGCTCCCGCAGCCGCGCCGCCAGGCGGTCCAGTTCCACCGCCGAAGACCCCTCCAGCCAGCGCCCGTGGAGCCACGTCGCGGCCGTGAAGCCGGCCTGGGACCGGTCCCGGGCCAGGACGTTTCCGGGGTGCACCGCGGCACAGGCCAGGAGCATCGAGGCAACGAGGAGCTTACGGGCAGGCGATCTCATCCGGGTCTCCCCCCGCGGTCCGCGCGAGGTCGGCTAGCTTGGCCAGGGTCGCCAGCGTGGAAGGGTGGTCCGGCCCGAGGGTGGCGCACTGACCGCGGAAGGTCTCCGTCAACAGGGGCTCGGCCTCGTCCGGGCGGCCCCGCTGGAGGTGGAGGTCGGCCAGGTACCCCGCCGTGGACAGGGTGCTCGGGTGATCTTCGCCCAGGACGCGACGGCGGCCCTCGAGGGCCTCCTCCAGCAACGGCTCGGCGGGCTCCAGATCCCCCCGGCGGTAGAACATCAGTCCCAGCCCGACCACGGCCCGGTAGGTGTCCGGGTGGTCGTCGCCGAGCACCCTCCGGCGCCCCTCGATGACCTGCCGGAACAGGGGTTCGGCCTCGGTATGGCGCCCCTGGTTGCGGTACACCACCGCCACGTTGTTCAGTGACACCAGGGTGTCCGGGTGATCGTCGCCCAGCGTCCGCCGCGCCGTCTCGAGCCCCCCCAGGAACAGGGGCTCGGCGGCGGTCAGGTCGCCCCGCCGCAGGTGCACGTTGGCCAGGTTGTTGACCGTGGCCTGGGTCGACGGGTGGTCGTCCCCCAGCAGGCGGCGCTTGGCGTCGAGGACCCGACCGTGGAGCTCGGCCGCCTCGTCGTAGCGGGCCTGGTCCGCGTACAGGGCGGCCAGGTTGGCCCGCGAGGCCAGGGTGTGCACGTGGTCCTCGCCCAGGACCCGCGTGGCCAGAGCGTCGGCCTCCACGAAACCGACCTCCGCCGACCCGTAGCTGCCCATCTCCAGCCGGACCAGCGCCAGGTCGTTGAGCGCGGGCACGACATCCGGGTGGTCTTCGCCCTGGCTCCGGCGCCGGCCGTCCAGGACGCTCACGAACAGGGGCTCGGCGTCGCCGTGGCGCCCCTGGCGCCAGAACAGCAGCCCCAGGGTGTGCCGGGAGGTCAGTCGGTCCGGGTGGTCGTCCGCCAGGACACGCTCGCGGGCTTCCAGCACGTCCGTGGCCAGCGCCTCGGCCTCCTCGTACCGGGCCTGCTCGATGCGCAGGCGGGCGTGTCCGTCGCGGGCGGTGAGGGTGTCCGGGTGATCGCTGCCCAGCAGGGCGGTCCGCGCGTCGATGGCTTCCCGGTAGCCCTCCTCGGCTTCGTCGAACCGTCCCTGGTGGCGCCGGAGCTCCGCCAGGCGGTACCGGGAGGTCGCCGTGTCCTCGTGGAGGTCTCCCAGCACCTCCCGCCTCAGGGCCAGCGATGGCTCCAGGTCGGTTTCTGCGCGCTGCAGGTCCCCCAGGGAGAGGTAGATCGCGCCGGTGAGATCCAGGAGCCGGGCCTGGACCTCGGGCTGATCCGCGAAGTCGTCGGGGATCTGGCCCGCGCCCCGGTCCAGCACCTCCTTGACCGTCACCGTGCTCCCCCGGGCCTCGGCGGGATCGGTGGACCGGAACAGGTCGACGACAAAATCCAGCGCGGCCCGCGAGGTGGCCGCCTCGACCTCCAGCTCCGCCGCCTGGCGACGGATGCGCAGCGACAGGGCGGAGACCGCGACCAGCGCCACCAGCACCAGCGCCGCGGAGGTGGCCACCACCGGGTGGCGTCGCAGCCACTTGAGCCCCATGGCCCAGGCGCCCGGGGGGCGTGCGTGGACCGGGCGGTGCTCCAGGAACCGCTCCAGGTCGGCGGCCATGGCCGCCATGTCGGGGTAGCGACGCTCGGGGCGCTTCTCGAGGGCCTTGAGGCAGATGGCGGCCAGGTCGGCCGGCACCCGGGACCGCAGCCTCCTCGGATCGGGCGGGTCGGCGTTGAGCACCTGCTCCATGACCTGGGGCGCGGTGTCGCCGTCGAAGGCCCGCGAGAGGGTCAGCGCCTCGTAGAGGGTCGCCCCCAGGGAGAAGACGTCCCCCCGGGGGTCGTTGCCCGTCCGCTCACCCCGGACCTGCTCCGGAGCCATGTAGCAGGGCGTCCCGCTCACGTCGCCGGTGCGGGTCAACGCCTGGCCGTCGTCCAGCCGAGCCAGGCCGAAGTCCCCGACCTTGGGTTCGCCCTCGGGCGTCAGCAGGATGTTCCCCGGCTTGATGTCCCGGTGGACCACGCCGGCGCGGTGGGCCTGATCCAGGGCCTGGGCGATGGCCAGGAAGCGGGCACCCACCGAGCGGGGGTAGGAGACGGCCTGGGAGGCGTCCTCCCGCAGTTCGTCCAGCTCGTCGGCGAGCGTGCGGCCGCCGGCGACCAGCTCCTGGGCGATGAAGTGCAGGCCGGCGTCCTCGCCGACCTCGTGCACCGCCACCAGGCCGGGGTGGTTCAACCTGCCACCGGCCTCGGCCTCGCGCCAGAACTTGGCCACCGCCGCCGCGGACAGCGCCCGATCCGCGGGCAGGATCTTGAGGGCGACCCGGCGCTTCAGCGCCACGTCCTCGGCCTCGTGGACCGTGCCCATGCCCCCCGCCCCCAGCTGGCCCCGGATGCGGTAGGTCCCGACCACCCGGGGCGTGGGTGTGGGGGCGGGACCGGGCGGGGGAACATCCTCGTTGGGTACGGTGGGTTCCACCGGCGCTACCTCAGCTCGTCGATGTCCAGGTCGTGCCGGGCGAGCCAGCGGTAGACCTGACGGCGATCCTTGCCGAAGAACTCCGCGACCCGCGCCACATTGCCCTCCATCTGCCGCAGGACGAGGGCGAGCTGATCGCGATCCGGGACACCGTGCCGGTCCACCCTCAGGGCGAGCGGCACCTGGGGCTCCCCCTCCGCGCCGGCACCTTCGCGGCGGCGACGCAGGGGCACCGACAGCTCGGCGTCCAGGTGGGCCAGCGCCAGGGGGTCCCCGCCGGAACGCACCACGGACGCAGACACCGCCTGCTCCAGATCCCTCACGTTGCCCGGCCAGTCGTGGAGGCACAGGGCTTCCGCCACGTCCGCCGAGAACCCCTCCGGGGCGCCGAGACCGCCGAGAAAGTGCCGCGCCAGCGAGGGGATGTCTGCCCGGCGTTCCCGCAGCGGGAGTACCGGCAGGTTCCAGCCGCGGAGGCGGCTGTGCAGGTCGCCGCGGAACCGCCCCTGCTCCACCCGCGCCCGAAGATCCCGGTTGGTGGCCGCCACGACGCGGACATCGACCCGCCGGGGCTCCGTCGCCCCCACCGGCCGCACCTCGCCGGTGGCCAGCACGCGCAGGAGCGCCGGCTGGGCCACCAGCGGCATCTCGCCCACCTCGTCCAGCAGGATCGTCCCTCCGTCGGCGGCGACGAAGAGCCCATCGCGGGCCCGTTCCGCCGACGTGAAGGCGCCGGCGACGTTGCCGAAGAGCTCGGCCTCGACCAGATCGGCCGGGAGGGCGCCACAGTTCACCGGTACGAAGGGACCGGGCCGTCCGGAGCGCTCGTGCAGCGTCCGGGCCACCACCTCCTTGCCGACTCCGGTCTCCCCCTGGATCAGCACCGTGATGTTCCGGGGCGCGAGCCGGTCGATCTCCGCGCGCAGCTGCTGGGTGGCCACGCTCCGACCCATCAGCGGCGGGACCTCGGGGGCCAGGGTGAGGTCCTCGGGCACGAGCATGTTCTCGTACAACAACACCGAGCCACCCACCCGGATCACCGCGCCGTGGCCCAGGTCCTCCTCTTCGACCCGCCGCCCGTCCACGAAGGTCCCGTTGCGGCTGCCCTGGTCCAGGACCGCGAACCGTTCGGAGCCCGGGACGAGGGTCGCGTGTACGGACGAGAGTTCGGGATCCGCCAGGCCGATCCCCACCGGCCCCGCCGTCGCACGCCCCACCGGGCATGGCTGGCGGCCCAGGAGAAAGGACCGGCCGACGGCATCTCGGTCCGGGCAATGGAGGACCACGATCCGATGGACGGCGACCTGACGGTCGGCGATGCCGTCGTTCCCGGGCGCGGTCCGGGTGAGCGACGCTTCCGGTCGCGATCCCGGGTTCGAACCTTGCATTCGGAGCCATCCTCCGTTCTCGACACGGCGCGGGGATCCGCAGGATACCGCCCCCGGCGGGCCCGGGGGAGGCAATCGGCGCGATGCGAGCTACACTTCCCCCGTGGGTGCCCCCCCCCGATACGACCCGCGGGTGCCGCGGCCCTGGAAGATCACGCTGGTGGCCAACGAGCTGTGCAACCTGCGCTGCCGCCACTGCTACGCGTGGAGGACGGGAGACCGCCGGGGGCTGGCCACGGGCCCGATCCTGGGCGCGCTGGACGAGCTGAACGACTGGGTCGGCGAGTACAAGCTGTTCCTCGCCGGCGGTGAGCCCACGCTCCGGGGCGATCTACCGGCGATCACCGCCCGGGCCGCCGGCCGCGGCAACCTGGTCTCCCTGGCGACCAACGGCACACGCATCGACGAGGGGCTGGCCGACGCGCTGGTGGCGGCGGGGCTGGGGCACGTGGACGTGGCCCTGGATTCGGTGACCCCCGCGCTGCACGACCGCAACCGCGGGCGCACCGGGGTCCACGCGAGGGCGGTGGAGGCGATCCGGCTGCTGGACGAGGCCCGGCGGCGGCAGGGCGCGCGGATGTACATCAACGCGGCGGCGGTGGTGGCCGGCTTCAACATGCACGAGCTACCCGATCTGGTGCAGTGGGTCGCGGACTCGGGCGCGGACAACCTGCTGCTGCAGCCGGTGATGCCCCCGTTCTGGTCGACCCACGACCACGCCTGGCTGGTCCGCAGCGAGCTGTGGCCGCGGGATCTCGAGGTCGTCACCCGGACCCTGGACGCCCTGGTGGAGATCAAGCGCTGCGGCGGCCCCATCGACAACGACATCGCCCAGCTGGAGGGCATGCGGGACTACTTCTCCGAGGCCTCCAGCGGCCCGCCCGAGATCGACGAGCCCTTCGCCGGTCCGGCGGGCCAACCGACCCTCCTCCAGGATTCGGAGCTGGACGTCCCGCCGGTGTCACCGGTGGAAGAAGCCGACGACGACGTCTGGGGGCGGGAGTACCTGGTGGGTGCGCCGGATCCCGGCGACATCGGAGCCCGGCGCTGGCTCACGACCCTGGATCCGTCGGGTTCGGGCGCCGACGCGCTGCCCCCGCGCATCGACCGCTGCGAGATCGGCCGCAAGTCGATCAACGTCAACCACCTGGGCGACATCCGCATCTGCCACGAGATGCCCCCCATCGGCAACCTGACCCGTCATGGCCTGTACGAGGCCTGGACCTCCCCCCACGCCCAGGCCGTGCGAGAACTCATCGCGCACTGCCACCAGGGCTGCTACCTGCTCAACTGCAACTACTGCGACTGAGGGCCGGGGCGGGAGACGGGGCTCAGTCCCTGGCCTCCCCCGCCTGGATGCGGGCGATCTGGAGGAGCTGGTCGGCCTGGGCGTCCAGGTACTCGTGGTCCGAGGGGTTGTTCTCGAGCATGACCTGCTCGTCGGCCTTCATGGCCTCCGCGGCCGCCTCGCCGTCGATGCCCTCGGCCTCCTCGCACAGCTCGGTGAGCACCGCCACCTTGTCCTCGCCGACCTCGGCGAAGCCGGCACCGATCAGCAACCGGCGGCCCTGGCCCTCGTGCTCGAAGGTCAGCAGGCCGGGACGCAGCGCGGTCACGTAGGGCACGTGGCCCGGCAGCACGCCGAATTCCCCCAGGTGCCCGGGCGCCCTCACCGAGTGGACCTCGGACGAGAACACCTTGGCCGTGGGCGTGATCACCTCCAGCAGGAAGCTCTCGGCGGACATGGTCTAGCCCTCCAGCTCCTTGATCAGGTCGTCGGCCTTCTTCCGCGCGGCCTCGATGGTGCCGACCATCAAGAAGGCCTGCTCGGGCAGGTCGTCGTGCTTACCGTCGACGATCTCCTCGAAGCCCTGGATGGTGTCGTCGAGCTTCACGTACACGCCGGGCATACCCGTGAACGCCTCGGCCACGTGGAACGGCTGGGACAGGAAGCGCTGGATCTTGCGCGCCCGGGCCACCGTCAGCTTGTCGTCTTCGGTCAGCTCGTCCATGCCGAGGATGGCGATGATGTCCTGCAGGTCCTTGTAGCGCTGGAGGATCTGCTGGACCTTGCGGGCCACCTTGTAGTGGCGGTCGCCGATGACCTCGGGCTCGAGGATCCGGCTGGTGGAGTCCAGGGGGTCCACCGCCGGGTAGATGCCCAGCTCCACGATCTGGCGGCTGAGCACCGTGGTCGCGTCCAGGTGGGCGAAGGTGGTCGCCGGCGCCGGGTCGGTGAGGTCGTCGGCCGGCACGTAGATGGCCTGCACCGACGTGATGGACCCGTCGTTGGTGGTGGTGATCCGTTCCTGGAGCTCGCCCAGGTCCGTGGACAACGTGGGCTGGTAGCCCACCGCCGAGGGGATGCGGCCCAGCAGCGCCGACACCTCGGAACCGGCCTGGGTGAACCGGAAGATGTTGTCGATGAACAGCAGCACGTCCTTGCCGTTGTCGCGGAAGTACTCGGCCGCGGTCAGCGCGGACAGGCCGACCCGGGCGCGGGCGCCGGGGGGCTCGTTCATCTGGCCGTAGA